>JAUOZS010000001.1:1789642-2105357 GCA_032334055.1 Selenomonadales bacterium 4137-cl
CAAACGACTCGGCGATAGCGTGCCCCATCGTTCCCGCGCCCACGACGCCGATTTTCCTTATCATAACAGGCCACCTACTTTCTGAGATTGAGAATGGTCCTTGCGTCGTCGGCTGTCGCTACTTCCTTGTTGGCCTCCTTGATCAGGCGGACGGCCCGTTCCACGAATTCGGCGTTGGACTTGGCCAGCCGGTCCTTGGCATAAAGCACGTTGTCCTCCATCCCCACCCGTACATGACCACCGAGGGCGATCGCCGCGTATAAGATGGGAATATGGCCGGCGCCGATGCCGAATGCGGACCAGGTCGAACCGGAAGGAAGCAGGCTCTTGAGATACACCAGGTTCTCCACCGTCGCCGCCGTGCCGCCGGCCGCCCCCAACACGAACTGGTAATGACCCGGCGAGGCTATTACGCCCTTCTTCATGTAATACACGGCGTTGTACAGCATGCCGGCGTCAAAAACCTCGATTTCCGGCTTCACCCCGATTTCGGTCATCGTCCTGCCCAGCTTTTCGAGAAACTGGGGATGATTGATGAACAGGCTGCTGTGCATCCAGTTCATCGACCCGGCGTCATAAGACGCCATCTCCGGCTTCAGCTCGATAAGATGGGCCATCCGCGTCTCGTCGGTGGCGTTTAGGTCGCCCGACGTAGTAAGATTGAGGACGATATCGCACTTCTCGCGGATCAGACCGACCGTTTCGGCAAATTTCTCCTTGCTCATCGTCCCCTTGCCTTCGTCGTCGCGCATGTGAAGGTGGGCGACAGCCGCCCCCGCCTTCCAGCACTCGTATACGTCGGCGGCGATTTCCTTCGGCGTCATGGGAACGTTGGGGTTGTGCTCCTTTGTGGGCCAGGCGCCGGTAGGCGCGACAGTCACGATCACTTTTTGCATCCTTGTCACCTCGAAGTATTATTTGGGTTCGCCCCTAACATATAGCAACAACCGTGCCAAGAGCACAAACCGCGCTGCACCGGCCTTGTTGAAAACAAAAACCGGGAGGGCGATGAAATTTTTCATCGCCCTCCCGGTGGGAATAATGCAAAATATCTGAAAAATAACCCTATTGAAGGTGATGACAATTAGCATCAGAAGTGATGCTAATTGTCATCACCCAGCTTCAGGCCGAATTTCTTCGCCTTCTTGACAATCGTCGACTGATCGACCTTCAGCACCTTGGCAGCCTTACGGGTACTGCCATAGAGGCCCAGCACCCTTTCCAACGTCTTTTTTTCGATATTCGCCACTATTTCTTTAAGGCCCGCTTCCCTGGTCATCGGCTCGCCGCTGCCAGGATAAACGTTCAGCAGGGGGGCGAGCTGTTCCCCGCCGATTACCGCCGCCGGCTCGGCCACGATCACCAGCCGCTCGACGATATTCTGCAGCTCGCGGATATTACCCGGCCAAGAATAATGCTTCATTATTTCCAATCCCGCATCTTCGATGACCGTAACCTTGCCGTATTTCGCGTTGTAAAGCGCGAGAAAGTGCTCGGCGAGCGGTTCCACGTCCTCCGCTCGCGCCCGCAGCGGCGGGATGACGATCGGAAACACGTTCAGGCGGTAATAAAGATCCTCCCTGAACCGCCCCTGCGTCACCAGCGACCGCAAATCGCAATTAGTCGCCGCGAGTATCCTGACATCCAGCTTGAACGGCCTCGTGCCGCCGATCCTGGTAATCTCCTTGTGTTGAATCACCCGCAGCAGCTTCGACTGCAGCTCCAGCGGCATATCGCCGATCTCGTCGAGCAGCAGCGTCCCCTTGTCAGCAAGCTCGAACAACCCCAGCCTGCCGGTGCCAGCCGCGCCGGTGAAAGCGCCCTTCTCATACCCGAACAGCTCGGCTTCCAGCAGATTTGCGGGGATGGCCGCGCAGTTCACCTTTATGAACGGTCCTTTATTGCGCGGGCTGTTCGTATAAATCTCGTTGGCGACGACCTCCTTACCCACCCCCGTTTCGCCGGCGATCAGCACGGTGACGTCAAGGGGCGCCACCTGGCGGATCGCCTCGATGACCTTTGCCGTTCCCTCGCTGCGGCCGATAAGACTCATGTTGAGGTTCTGCCGCCGCAGATGCTCAATCTCCATGATACTCTTGGCCTTGTCAGCCTCGACGGCCTTCATCTTTTCCTGCGAGGCGTCCAGCTCGGCCTTCATCGTCAGCAGGTCGGTTATCTCGCGGTCAATAACCACAACGTTCTTGACATTTTCCTCCGCGTCAAAAACCGGAATGCCGGTTATTAGCATCTTTCGGCCGCTGCGCAGGCTCACGCCCACCGAGTTGACCCGCTTTTTCAGTCTGATTACCTCCGGGGTCACGGCATTTTTATAAAGGCCGGCAGCCTCGCATTCCTCCACATACCTGCCGACGACCTCCTCCGGCGCGATACCGGTTATCCGCGTGTAGGCTTTGTTGACGTACAGCGTCTTACCCGCTCCGTCGGCGATGTAGATGCCGTCGTAAACATGGTCGCCGAGCTCGCGGAAGTCGAACTCCGCCGTGCGGCGTAACTCTTCGAGGACCTTGCCCAATCCCGCTGCCACTTGTTCGCTCTCGCACCGTTCGCAGCCGCCGGCGGCGACCCTGGCGATCAGCTCCTCCAGAAACGCCTGGGCCGTAAACTTGTCCCGTCCGCCCACATCGCCACCCCCCTCTACCCCCACTATAAAGCAAGAAGCGTGCCGGCACAACAGGAAAAAAGAAAGCCGCCCCGCGGGGCGGCCTTATGTTTATACGCTGTAATTGGGGGCTTCCTTGGTGATGCTGATGTCGTGGGGATGGCTCTCTTTCAGGCCGGCCCCGGTAACTCTCACGAAGCGGGTCTTGGTGATGAGTTCTTCGATACTCTGCACGCCGCAGTAGCCCATCCCGGCCCGCAGGCCGCCCACCATCTGGTACAGCGTGTCGGCCACCGCCCCTTTGTACGGGATGCGGCCCTCGATCCCCTCAGGCACCAATTTCTCCATATTCTCCTGGAAGTAACGGTCCTTGCTGCCCTCGACCATCGCGCCCAGGGAGCCCATGCCACGGTAGATCTTATAGCTGCGGCCCTGATAGATGATCGTCTCCCCGGGGCTCTCTTCCGTACCGGCCAGCAAGTTGCCGATCATGACCACGCTCGCCCCGGCGGCGATCGCCTTGGTGATATCGCCCGAATACTTGATGCCGCCGTCGGCAATTACCGGCACGCCGTGCGGCCGTGCCGCCGTGGCGCAATCATACACCGCCGTGATCTGCGGCACGCCGATGCCGGCGATAACCCTGGTCGTGCAGATCGAGCCGGGACCCATGCCCACTTTAATCGCGTCCGCCCCCGCCTCGATAAGATCGCGGGTCGCGGCGCCGGTCGCCACGTTGCCGGCCATTAAATCGACCTCGGGATAATGGCTCTTGATATACTTGACAGCCTCGATCACCCCGCGCGAATGGCCGTGGGCGGTATCGACCACCAGCACATCCACCTTCGCCTTCACCAGCGCGACCACGCGGTCGGGCATGTCCTCACCCACCCCGACGGCCGCCGCCACCCGCAGGCGGCCCTTGGCGTCCTTGGCCGAATTCGGGTACTTCTGCGCCTTCTCGATATCCTTGATGGTGATAAGGCCCTTGAGAAAGCCCTGAGCGTCCACCAGCGGCAACTTTTCGATGCGGTGCTGGCGGAGCAGCTCCTTAGCCTCCTCCAGCGACGTGCCCACCGGGGCGGTGATCAGGTTCTCCTGCGTCATGCACTCCTGAATTTTCCTGGTCAGATCGGTCTCGAACCTAAGATCGCGGTTGGTGAGGATGCCGACCAGCCGGCCGCCCTCGACGGTAATCGGCACCCCGGAGATGCGGTAACGCTCCATAAGGTCGTGGGCGTCCTGGAGAGTGTTGTCCGGCGCCAGGAAAATCGGATCGACGATGATGCCGTGCTCCGATCGCTTGACCTTGTCGATCTCATTGGCCTGGCGTTCAATGGACAAATTCTTGTGGATGACACCGAGGCCGCCTTCCCGTGCCATGGCGATCGCCATGCGCGCCTCGGTCACCGTGTCCATGCCTGCGCTGATAATAGGGATATTAAGTTTGACATTCCTGGTGAGATAGGTTGCTACATCGACATCCCGGGGCAAAATCTCCGAGCGGTTGGGAACGAGGAGGACATCGTCGAAGGTTAAGCCTTCCGGGCCGAACTTGTCGTCGAACATTGCGGATTACTCCTTTCAGCGGTTGTCTACACGTATTTTGAATATAATACCATAACTCACCGGACGAATCCACCTTTTTTGTCCCCTGCGGCGAAAAATTCCCCGCCGCCGTTCGCGCCACGGATACAAACTATTTTCCGGTCCCACACTAAACTTATCATGCTCACCCGGAGGTGCAAAAATGCTGGCAATCCGCGGCGCAACTGTTCACACCGTCAGTCGCGGCACCCTGGAAGGCGCCGTAATCCTGCTGGCCAACGGCAAAATCGTCGCCGTCGACCGGCACCTTCCCATCCCTGCCGACGCGCGCATCCTCGAAGCCGCCGGCAAAGTCGTCACCCCTGGACTCATCGACTGCCACACCCACCTTGGCATCGCCGAGGAAGGGGTTGGGGACGCCCATGTCGACAAAAACGAAACCGCCGACCCGGTCTGCCCCCACCTACGCGCCCTCGACGCCGTCAATCCCGAGGACGAAGGATTGGAAGACGCCGTCGGCGGCGGCGTTACCTCCATCATCGTCACCCCCGGCAGCGAAAACGTCATCGGCGGCCAGAGCATCGCCATCAAAACCCGCGGCCGCGTCATCGACGACATGGTTCTCCGTCAGCCGGCAGGCGTCAAAATCGCCTTCGGCGAAAACCCCATCAAAATGTACGGCGGCAAAGGCAAAGCCCCCTCCACTCGCATGACCGTCGCCGGCCTTATCCGCGAAAACCTCGTCGCCGCCCGTGACTACGCGCAAAAGCCGCCAGCCGGGCGTGATCTTCGGCTGGAAACACTCGCCCGGGTATTAAACGGCGAAATCCCCCTCAGAGCCCACGCCCACGCTGCCGACGACATCGCCACCGCCCTCAGAATCGCCGCCGAATTCAACCTGCGGCTGACCCTCGAACACGCCACCGCCGGCCACAAAATCGCCGACCTTATCGCCGCCCGCGGCGTCCCCGCCGCCGTCGGCCCCTCCATCACCGCCCGCGTCAAAGTCGAGCTCCGCGACCGCACCTACCGCACGCCCGCCATCCTCCACGCCGCCGGCGTTAAAATAGCCCTCATCACCGACCATCCCTTCCTGCCGATCGGCGGCCTGCGTCTCGAAGCCGCCCTCGCCATCCGCGAAGGGCTGCCGGCTGCCGCCGCCCTGCGGGCCATAACCCTCAGCGCCGCGGAAATAATCGGCGTCGCCGACCGCGTTGGCAGCCTCGACGCAGGCAAAGACGCCGACCTCGTCATCTTCGGCGGCGACCCCTTCGCCGTCGCCACCAAAATAGAACAGGTGTTCATCGACGGCCAACCGGTTTACGGCCGTTGACGAACACCTACAACATATACTCCCCGTCCAGGCAGCGCCGCCAGTCCGCTAGCGCCCTGGCCAGCTCGCCCGCGGCCAACACCGGCGCGGCCAGCATACCGGCCGCCTGCAAAGGAGCGACACACACCCGCCCCCCCCAGTCGGCCTCAGGAGCATAACCTTCCAAACCGCGCCCCGCAACAAACTCGCCCGCGCACCGCCAGTGCATCAGCCAAGAGTCCGGGCCGTCCGCCAGCTGCCACACGACCGGCCGGCGCTTGAACTGGGCGACATGACGCGGAAAGAACCCGCGCTCCAGCCAGCGGTCGAGTGCGACGCCGGTTACGGCGGCGAAATCGGCGGCAAATCCGGCTGGAACGCACCTCTGCGCGACAAGTTCATCAAGCGCCGCCCGCACCGCCGGGATGGCCATTATGCCGGGGTCGGCGGCCGCCGCCTGCTCCGGCCAGGCATGGCCATGCAGCGTCAGCACCGCCGCGCTGACGAAATCCAGCGCCATTTCCTTCTCCAGCGGCGGACACCGCCAGCCCTCCTCCACGATCCCCTCACATAAAAGATTATATACTGTTAGGGGATGCAATCTTATAAATGCCACTAATTTTATGAAGAATTCCTCCGGCAACTGGCCGCGCTTCGGACCCTCCCGGTACAAAAGGCTCAGTCGCTCTTTCAGGACTGCCAGTTCTTCGCCGCCGCACTGGCGGACACTGGCCGGCCCCGGCAGCCTGTCGTCCGCCAGCTCCGGCGGCAGCGTCTCGTACCCGGCCAGCGCCGGCCACTCGTCCGGAAAGCCTCCGAGCTCTTCAGTCAGCGCCGCCGCCTCGGCCGGCGGCAGGGCTAACGCAGCCGCCAGCAGTCGGTCGACGGCGGCTGCGGCCAACACCTGCCTCAGGGCCGCCAGCCATAGCCGGACCGCCCGTTGCGCCAGCGTGGCCGAGAGCGGCAGGAACTCCGCCGGCGCGAAGCGGTAACCCCGGTCGGTCGGCTCCAGCGTCCGCAGTTCGTCCGCCGCCGCCGCCGCCACCAGCGCCAGCCGGCCGATCTCTTGCCGAGTTGTCGCCGACACGGCCGGCAAAGGCAGTCGCTGGAGATCGACAGGCTGATAATTGACCGTCGGGTTGAACACCTTCAGCAGCCCCTGACAGAGCTTGGCGTTAAGAAGGCCGAGCAGAAAAGGCGTTTCCTGCGGGTCGTGAGCGAAAACGCAGCTGGCGGCCATATCGGTCATGCAGCCGGCCGGCAGCAGCTTGGCCGTGAAAGCCTTGCTGCTCACCAGTCCGTACGCCAGCCCCTCACGGAACCAGTACTTCGTGTTGGGAAGCTGAGCGGAATAATAGCTCCCGTAATATCGCCGCGCGCCCTCCGTCCAGCGCACGTAATGAGCCGCCCGGCGCGCGTAGCGGAACCCGCTCGCCTCCTTTTCGTACGGTACCCACCCGTCCGCCGCGCCGTCCGGGCCCCAAATCTCCCACCAGCGTCGTACGAACCGCGCGTTGTCCGCCGTCTTCATCCCCAGCACGACATCGGCGGCCTCCTTTAGCGGCCGCGCTTCCGTCAGCGCCGCCCGCAGCCCGTCCCCCAGCCAGTAGGCCAACGGCCTCCCGGGCAAGGCGGTCGCCTCGGCAACCGTGCGAACGAACACCTCCGGCCGGCGCTCGCCGGCGTTATGCCCCCGCACCGCCTCCGCCAGCGCCTCGGCCTTTCGCGGCGCCGCCAACAGCTTGATATAAACGCCTTTTTCGGCTGCGGCCCCGTTTACGGCCAGCACGAACAGCGCCGCATCCACCACCGCATCGGCGAAGGCCCCCAGCCCCAGGTGGGCCAACGTGCGAATCGCCGCCTGGCCGAAAACTTCGCCGCGCAACTTCGCGTAACTTTGGAGGTAAAGAAAAGACTGCGGCGTAACCATCGCCACGCACTCCTCCGCCAGCGCCAGGCAACGCGTAATGAAAGCCGCGTAAAGATTGCCGGCGGCGACGGGGTAATGCCGCCGCAGATACGCCCGGACCGTTGAGGCGTAATCGCGCTTGTCCAAATAAGGCGGATTAGTCAGCACCACCGCGTAGCGGCGGCCCAGCAGCCGGCCGAGCGCCCCTGCGGCGTCCGCCGCCGTCAGCAACGACCCCAGTCCGCCGTCCCGCTCGTCAGCCGCCACGACATTGGCGTACAAACCCGGCAGCGCGGCAAGCTCGATAGCCGGCGCCCTCTCCTTTGCCCGCAGCCACAGGACCGCGCGGGCGACCGCCACCGCCCGCTTGTCGATATCCGCTCCGAAAAGATTGCCGTTCACGATCGACGCGCAGATCACCGCCGGATCGTCAGCCCCCTCCTCGCGATACATCCCGTATAAAAGATCGAACGCCGCCAACAGAAAATTACCCGCACCGCAGGCCGGGTCGCAAACCGTCAGCTCCCTCGCCCGGCGTGGCCGCCCCCTGCTCTCGTCCGGCAAGCCGACGCGATAGCGCCACCCGGCCGCCAGCGCCGAGTCCGGACGCCCGGCGAGCCACAGCGCACCGAGGGAATTTTCCGCCAGGAAAGCCGCCATGTATGGCTCGCTGTACACCTGGGTCGCGGGCACCAGCGCCCCGGCGCCGATCTTCGCGCACTGGTCGCCGCGCGTCCGGCCAGCCAGCCCTGCCCGCTCACCGCTGTGCCAGAACTGGTTCAGCCACCCGAGCGCGGCCGGAGCGGTCAATAGCTCCCCGCAGCCGGCCAGAAGCTCGCGGCCGCGTTGCTCCGCCGCTGGCAGCACTCCCGCCGTTCCTCCGAAAAAAGCCGGCGCCGGACCCGCCACCCCCCGCGCGGCCATCGCAGCCTCCAGAGCCAGCGTCATCCCGGCGTGCCACGCCTCAGCCCCGGCCGCTTCGCCCGTCCCGTCCTCCAGCATCCGCCGCAGCAGAGTAACCGTTTCCCGCAGTTTTTTCCGCGCCCCGTTATCCATAGCAGCCCCCAAACGGCCAATAATATCCATTGCTTCGCCGGCCCGGAGGCAAACTCCTACCATGGCCGGACGCCAAAAAAGGCCCGGGATTACTCCCGAGCCTTTCCAGCCGCTGCGCTTACAGCACGTACACCTTTACCTTCTGCATGCCGAACTCATATGCTTCGTCGACCGACCCCATGGCGATGTCGATGCGGTTGCCCTTGATGGCGCCACCGGTATCCTCGGCGGTCGCGTATACGCCGCGGCCGTCGGCGAACTCGATATACACCCGTGCGCCGAGGGGGATAACCCGCGGGTCGACGGCGATAATGCCGGGACGGACCCGGGTGCCCAGGTGAGTCAGGCTGCCCCACTTGCCGTTATCGTGCGGGCCGGACGCGTACGCCGTCGCGACGATGTCAAGCGCACGCTTATGGCTGTCAGGCGCCGCGCCCTGCTTTACCGCCGCGCTCTTACCGGTCAGCGCCGTGATGACGCCCAGATCGGCAACGCCGTCGGCCTCGATAGCAAGCGATTTTTCCAGCTTTTGAACCGCCGCGGCGGTACGGCTGCCGTACACGCCGTCCCGGTCGCCGGTGCCGAAGCCTTTCTCGGCCAGAGCGGCCTGAAGCTGACGCACGTCATCTCCCTGGGTGCCCGGGGCAAGCTCGCGCTCGCCCAAAGCCGCCCACGCCAGCGGCGTAGCCGCGCCCAAAGCCAAAGTGAACATGGTGAAGGTACATACAATAATCTTGTTGATGTTTTTCATTTTAAAACACCCCTTTCTATCGTGCCTGCGGGGTTAGCTGACGGGTTCGGATGAAAAGGTAAGACCCTACCGCCTGTTGGCGGATTCACCCCAATTGCTTGGTTCCCCCACTTTCCCGATCGGGAAACTTGGCACAGGCCATAATGATACACGATCAACCCGCACAGGACAAGCCCGGCCGGCCGCCCTGCCGGACCGTTAACGCCGCCTGTCCCCGGTATGCACCGCCATCCTCGCCGATAAGACGCTATACGGCCGCCGGCGGATGAATCCCCCCTCCGGTGCTAAAACTAGAACAGCGCCGGCAAAATAGCAACCGCCGGCAGCATAACGACGGGTCGGGTAACAGCGCATGCTCAACGAATGGTTCAAAACAAAAAAACCGCATAAACTGCCACCGCGCACACAAGCCGCGAGCACCGCCGCCGCCCCGCGAAAATACGACGCCATCGTCGTCGGCGCCGGGCCGTCCGGCGCCAGTGCCGCATGCTTCATGGCCCGCGACGGCCTTGATGTCCTGCTCCTCGAACGCGGCCCCTTCCCCGGCGCCAAGACATGCGGCGGTGCGGCCGTCATCGCCGAACAAATCCACGAACTCTTTCCCAACTTCTGGGAAGAGTGCCGTTACGAGCGCATCGTCACCCGCCTCGACTACTGGTGGCTCAACGACGATTCGGCCGTCACCGCCGGCTTCACCAGCGGGCGCCTGGCCGCTGCCCCGTACAACCGCCTGTCCGTGAAACGCAAAAACTTCTACTCGTGGCTGGCCGCCAAGGCGGTATCCGCTGGCGCTACCCTCCTGCTCGGCCACACGGTCGACGACGTCCTCCTCGACCACGGCCGGACCGTAGGCGTCCATGTGTCCCCGCCCCAGAACACGACCTTTCTCGCCGACATCGTCATCCTCGCCGACGGCGCCAACTCCCTCCTCGCCGAACGGGCCGGCCTCAACTCCAGCGTAACGGCAAAAAACCTCTCCCTGTACGCCAAAGAAACCATCGCCCTCCCCCCCGAAACCATCGAGGAGCGCTTCAACCTCCCGCCCGGCCAGGGCGCCGCCATCGGCCTCATCGGCTACCCCACCGCCGGCTTTAACGGCACCGGATCAATCCACCTCTTCCGCGACGGCGTCAACATCAACGCCGGCATGTCCGTCAGCGACTTCGCCGCCGGTGGCTTCGGCCCCGGCGACCTCCTTGAGCGCATAAAAAAACACCCCCGCATCCAGCCTCTCCTGGCCGGGGGCGTAACCGCCGAATACGGCGCCGCCATGATCCCCGAAGGCGGCTACCACGCCATTCCACCCCTTGTCCATCCAGGTCTCCTCATCGCCGGCGACGCCGCCTCGCTTGTCAACGGCACCCAGGGCATCAACCTCGCCATGTGGTCTGGCTTCTACGCCGCCAAAGCAGCCTTTGAAGCGAAAAAAAGCCGCGACTTCTCAGCCCGCAAGCTTTCACTCTACCGCACCCTCCTGGACGAAAGCTTTATCCTCCAGAACATGCGCGCCAATGCCAAAGCCGCCGCCCTCCAGCGCGACAGACCCTACCTCTTCGACCTCTACAGCCGCATGGCCAACGAGGCCGCTTACCAAATGGCCCGTGCCTATCCCATGCCCATGAATGCCAAGCGCAAATTCATCTGGCACAAAGTCACCAGCCTCCAACCCGTTGGCAAGATAGCCGCCGACCTCTGGCAGGTCCTCAAGGTGGTAAAAGGATGACCAGCACCGCCGCCAAAGTGTCCCTCATCGAATTCCGCCCCGACGACGACTGGCAGCACATCGTCATCGCCGATCAGGAAGAATGCCGGCGCTGCCCGGACAAAAACTGCCTGCGCGTCTGCCCGGCGGGCGTCTTCGCGTGGGACAACCACCCCGGACACCCGGTCCTCGTCCGCTACAAGCAATGCGTCGAATGCGGCGCCTGCCGGCTGGCCTGCCCGCAGGGCGCGATCGAATTCTCATACCCCCGCGGCGGGTACGGCGTGGTATTCCACCAGGGCTAGCACGTTCAATCCTTCCCTAAAACGAACGGTGCGAACCCCACCTCCGTCCAGGCCGCGTTGTAAAGCTGGCGCAGCAGACCGTCAAGGCGACGCCGCAGCATCCCCTTCACCTCGGCCATTGAGCTGAAAAACAGCCTGGTCGCCGGATGGGCGCTGTTAAGCGCCGCCTGCTGATAATACTGCCCCGACTTTTCCGTCAGCACGATCAAAAACCACAACGACGCGAGCCCGACGACCGTCGACTCCCTGGACGTCCCCAGCCCGGCCAAGGCCTCCTGCCAGACGCTGTCCGGCCCCAAAAGCCCGGCGGCGTTCACCTCCGGATAACGGCCGCTGTCCACGTCCACATACTGGGCGCGATCGACCAGCAGTTCGATCCCCGCCTGGAACGTGCCCACAGCGGTCACCGCCGCCTGCAGCTCAGGCGTCGACTGAGCCATCACCAGTTCCACCTCCTGGCGGATCTGCGCCTCAAGAACGGCGGCGAACTGAAAAACCTTCATCTGCCTTCCCTCCGTCAAAACAGCCCGGTCCGCGGTGGCGGACCGGGCTGTCAGCATTGTTACTTCCTATCGGCCATCAACACGCCAGCTTTGGCGATATTCGTCTTCGCCTGATCGCGGATAATGATCGTAACAGCCTCAGGCGGGCACTTTCCGGCCTCACAGACGGCCGCGGTTACCTTTTCGGCCAATTCACGCTTCTGTTCCACGCTGCGGCCTTCGACCCAGTCAATCTGCACAATCGGCATATATTCGTATCCTCCCCACTAATTTTAATTAGTTTAATTCGCCGCAGCCCGTATTATCCCTGCTCACACTCTGCCGACAGGCAACAAAATCCATCCGGCGAGACCCTGCCCGGGCAACAAAAACCGCCGGCTGATCGCCGGCGGTCGGCTGTGTAACTTTAAGGCAGCAGCACTCCGGTCAGGGCCAGGAGATTGACCCAGGCGCGGAACGTCCCCACCATTGGCTGAACGCCGCCGACAAGCGCCGGGCCGAACACGTTCAGCGCCCCGATGGTGATCAGGAGCGGCGAAGCCGTGGTCCCCGGTCCAAACAAAGCGACGCAGTGGAAAACCTCGCCAAGCTGGCCGCCGATCACCCAGCCGCCAACGATAACGACACCGGCATTCTGCCCCTCCAACTCCTCAAGCTCTTCGATCAGCTCGCTCTGCTGGCGGATCATCCCCTTGCCCGTCTTCACCTGCTGGCCGCCGTACTTGCCGCCTGACGCCAGTTTGCCGGTTTCGCTGATCGGCGGAAAAATGAACGGCCCCTCGACAGCGACCGCAATATTGCAAACATCCACCATAAACTCGCTCACGAGAATATCCACTCCCGGCAGAGTCGGGTTTGGCGGCCGGAACCTCACCGCCGTCACCCCCACGATGCCGACCGCCGGCAGTACGGTGATAATACGGTCCTCCAGCCTGCCAAGGCGGCCGAATACGGCGGATCCGTCGATAAGCAGCAGCAACACATTGCGGTCCCTAAGGCCGCGCAATTCTGCGACCAACTCACGGTTGCAGTAACAATGCAGCGGAGTATCCATACGCAAAAGCCTCCTTTTACACTTTCCTATATTTATCTTATGGAAACTTTGTAAAAGATGTTACTTTCACGCTCAATTGCGGTTCCCGACGACCGGCCAAAAAAAATAAACGGTCCCGCAAAAAGACCGTTGTCACTCCCGTTCCGGCTGCCCGTCCTTCCTCGGACCGCGCCGCCGCCACCACAGCCAGCCGTACAACGCCACCACCAGCGCCACGACCGCCACCAGGCGGGTCAGATTTTCACCGGCGAACACGATATCGTGGCCCAGCAAAACCTTCACGATCACCGGCGGCAGTTTGCCGATAAAAGTAGCCCAGAAAAAATCCCGCGCCGATATACGGCTCACAGCCGCCACCGCGGTTATTATTCCCGACGGCGCCAGCGGCAGCAGCCGAGCGATCAGCAGCGCCTTGAAGCCGTTCGCCGCACTGTAATCGTCCACCTGCTTGAGATACGGACTGTGGGCAATCCACCGCTCCACCGCCTGCCGGAAAAAAAAGCGGGCGAAAACGAACATGATAATCGCGCCGATAACCTCGCCCGACCAGGAAATGAGCGTGCCCCACGCCAGGCCGTAAACGATGCCCGCCGCGCCCGACAGGATCATGAACGGAAAAACGATCGTAAAGGTCATCACCACAAACAGGCCAATGGTCACCGCCACTCCCCAGGCCCCGAAAGAGTGGAGATACTCGGCCAGGGCGGCGATGTCGCCCTTCCTGATGATTCCGTAGGCATGTTGAACGATATCCGGCTGCCACCAATAGAACAAAGCGCCGGCGGCGATTATAAACAGCCAACCCAAAATTTTGCCCATCTGTCTCGTCCCTGAAAAAAATAATCGTATTCCGCAATAAGCATACTAGAATCGCCCCCAAAAGGCAACCATAAAAGAAAAACAGCACCGCGGCGGTGCTGCATGCTGCTATACGTCTACCCCTGCCACTGTCCCAGCTCGCTGCGGAAAATGCGGCACGAGCCGCCCAGCCAATGGACACAATCCGGGCAGCGGCGCGCGAACCCCGCCTCCGAAACGTTGAGCATCGAATACCCGTAACCCATCGCATTGATAACATGCTCGAACTCCCGGCATTCGCCGGCGATACCCCGCACCTCTTCCTCGGTAAACCTCTTCTCCATGTCGCACCACCTCAGCCGCAATATAGCCTTAGTGTGCGCCAGCAAACCGTCATTATTCCCGCTACATAAAGAGAATCGCCGCCGGTGCCCGTAAAATAGCCGTTCAGCCGCTCTCATCTCATTCCAGTCTACGAAAACGGCCCCATAACCCCCGCCGCCAGTCTCGAAAAAAAAATTTTCCCAGCTATGTATAAGCGGCGCATATCGCGGGCACAATGATAACGTAAAATTTTCTCCTCTCCCATAATTGGCGGCACCAGCCGCCGCTTTTTTTTACCCCTGAAAAATCATCCCGAAATGGTCGCCGAATCGTTTGCCCAACACCGGGCGCACCGCCGCGAACAAACCAGGCGCCGCCACCGTCCGCTGCGCCGCCTGGCGCGCCTCCAGCAGCACCCCCGTGTCCTTGACGATATCGGCGATCTTCAAATCGGGCATGCCATGCTGGCGGGTGCCGAAAAACTGTCCCGGCCCCCTAAGCTCCAAGTCCTTCTCCGCCAGCACAAACCCGTCCTGGACTTGCGCCATTATCGCCAGCCGCTCCCGCGTTTCCGGGCTCTGATTATCCGACAGCAAAATGCAATACGACTGATGCTCGCCGCGTCCGATACGGCCCCTGAGCTGATGGAGCTGGGCCAGGCCGAAGCGGTCCGCCCCCTCCACCGCCATCACGGTGGCGTTGGGCACGTTAACCCCCACCTCGATCACCGTCGTCGCCACCAGCACCTTCACCTCGCCGCCGTAGAAAGCGCGCATCGCCGCTTCCTTCTCCGTCGCTTTCATCCGGCCGTGCACCAGCGCGCAGGATATATCGCGGAAATACGTCCCCTTCAATTGCTCGTACAGTTGGGTTGCGGCCTGCACCTCCAACTTGTCTGACTCCTCCACCAGCGGACAGACCACATACCCCTGGCGGCCGGCCGCAACCTCCTTCACAATAAAATTATACACCCGCGCGCGCATATCGCCGCCGACCGCGTACGTCTTCACCGGCTTGCGGCCCGGCGGCAGCTCGCGGATCACCGACACGTCCAGGTCTCCGTACACCGTCAGCGCCATTGTCCGCGGGATGGGCGTCGCCGTCATCACCAGCACGTCCGGCGTCGGCCCCTTGGCCTGCAGCAGCGCCCGCTGCCGCACCCCGAAGCGGTGCTGCTCGTCAGTCACCACCAGCCCGAGGTGCCGGAAAATAACATCCTCCTGAATTAACGCATGGGTGCCGACCACCACGTCCACCAGGCCGTCGCGCAGGCGATTCAGCACCTCCTCGCGCGTCCGCTTCGTCAGACTGCCGGTCAGCGCCGCGATCCTCACACCGTGCGGCGCCAATAGCTGGGCGAGCGTATGGCAGTGCTGCTCGGCCAAAATCTCCGTCGGCGCCATCATCGCCCCCTGGTAGCCGTCGGCCGCCGTCTTGGCCAGCGCGATCGCCGCCAACACCGTCTTGCCCGAGCCGACATCCCCCTGCACGAGTCGCTGCATCGGCCGGGCGTCCTCCATATCGGCCTTGATCTCAGCCAGCGCCGTCCGCTGATCCTTCGTCAGCGCGAACGGCAGCGCCGCCTCCACCTTCTTCACCAACGCGTCGTCAGGCCCGTGCTTGATCCCCGCGCCCTCCTGCCTGTTCAAGCTCTTAAGGTACAACAGCCCGCACTGCAGCAGATACAACTCCTCGAACACCAGTCGCCGCCTGGCCGCCTCCAGCGCCGCCGCATCGGCCGGAAAATGGATATTCTCCAGCGCCGCCCGGCTGCCCATCAGCTTATGCTGCGCCAGCACCTCCGGCGGCAGAAACTCAGGCCGGTCGCCCTCCGCGTCCAGCGCCTGACGGATCAGCGTCCTAAGCCAGCGCTGGCCGACGCTCTCGCTCGCCGGGTAAACCGGCACGATCCGCCCCGTATGGAGCAAGTCCGCGCCGTCGACCACCTCGACCTCCGGGTGGGACACCTGCACCTGTCCGTAGCGCCGCTCCACCTTGCCGGAAATTATCAGCTCCATCCCCGGCCTGAACCACTTCTTCACATACGGCTGGTTGAACCACACCATCTGCGCGGTGCCGGTCGCATCCCGCACCGTCAGCTTCGTCAGCGTCAGGCCCCGCCGCGGCCGCGAATCGGTTACCGCTCCCACGATCGCCTGAAAAGTCTGCAGCTCGCCGTCGGCCAAAGCCCGTATCGGCTTCAACTGGCTGCGGTCCTCATAGCGGCGCGGATAATGCTCCAGCAGGTCGCCGAGCGTGAAGATGCCCAGCTTGGCCAGCATCGCCGCCTTGGCAGGCCCCACGCCCTTAATGAATTTTATGTTCGTATCTCGTCCTATAGCCAATATAATCTACTCCTGAGCGGCCTTATTAAGCTCCGCCAACAGCTTCTCCACATCCACCTCATGCATGCGGGCGCCGCCGGCCACCGTCTCGTTGGCCGCTCCCATGCAGCCGATACAGCCCAGGCCGTGGCGGGCGAACACTTCCCGCGCCGCGGGGCAGCGCCGCAAAACCTCGCCGATCGGCGTCTCCTTCGTGATCACGCTTGCCGCCTCCTCTCCCGCTACTTTTTGCGGTTCTACTTCCATACATTATGATAAAAATCCTCCCCCGGACACTTTGAGGGATTTTATTGTTCCAGGCCTTGCATATCGAACGGCAACTGTGTTAAAATACTGATGTTATCGTCTTATGTATGTCTCGTCCCGTCGAAGGAGGTGGAATTAATGGCCAACGTTTGCGAAATCTGTGGCAAAGGCGAGAGCAGCGGCATGAATGTCAGCCACTCGAACCTCAAGACCAAACGCACCTGGAAACCCAACATCCAACGCGTAAAAGCCCTCGTCCAAGGTGAAATAAAGAGAGTCAACGTCTGCACCCGTTGCCTGCGTTCCGGTAAAATCCAGCGGGCGGTGTAATATTGCACAGAGGAAATCCCCCGGCATAAGCCGGGGGATTTTTTAATGCTTGTCTGGCACCGCGGCCAGCAGCTCGTGCAGCCGTTCGCCGGTAATATCATACTTCTCGCCGCAGAAATGGCAGCGAACCTCTGCCTTCCCTTCCGCGGCCATATCCGCTAACTCATCCCGTCCCAGGCTGACCAGCATAGCCTCCACCCGCTCGGTAGAGCACTGGCAGTTGAACGCCAGCCGCGCCTGCTCGAACACCGTCGCCTCCAGGCCGGTGAAAACCTTCAGCAGCATCGACGCCGCGTCGGCCCCGCCGCGCACCAGCTCGGACACGGGCGGCAACGCGGCCAGGTTGGCCTCCACCTTCGCCAGCACCGTGTCCTCCGCTCCCGGCAGCGCCTGAACAACGATCCCCCCGGCGGCGCCCACCGAATAATCGGTATTCACAAGCACCCCGAGAGCGACCGTCGACGGCGTCTGTTCGCTCACCAGCAGGTAATTGGCCACATCGTCGCCGATCTCGCCGCTTACCAGCTCCGCAGTGCCGGTGAAGGGCTGCTTCATGCCCGTGAATCGCGTCACATGGATATGACCCCTCCCCACCGCCTGCCCGACCGGCAGCTTGCCGCCAGCCAACGGCAGGTCCACGTGGGGATTGCGCACATAGCCGCGCACCGTGCCCTGGGCGTGGGCGTCGGCGATCACCCCGCCCAGCGGGCCGTCGCCGGCGAGGCGGATGGTCACGTATTCGTCGGTCTTCAGATTGGCGGACAGCAGCAGCGCCGCCGTCATCGTCCGCCCCAGGGCTGCCGCCGCCACCGGGAAACAGTCGTGCCGGCGCCGCGCCTCCTCCACGAGCTCCGTGGTCACGGCGGCGAACGCCCTCACCCCCGGAACAGTGGCTTTAACCAGATGATCCTGCATATATACCTCCAAACAATCAGCGGAAAATGCAGCTTCTGCAAGCTGCGGGCTGCCTATAGTTCCTCGTGGGCGAACACTTCGCCGGTCACGATATCTATTATCTCGATTTTCCCGGCCGTTATCCGCGCCACCGTGCCATGCCCGTCCAGCCGCTTCGACATCGCCGGCGAGCCGGGGTTGAGCAGCGTGACGCCGTCGCGCTTCGTCAGCTCAGGCACATGGGTGTGACCGGTTACCAGCACCGCCGCCCCCAACCGCTTGGCCAGCGCCCACCGCCCCGCCTCGTCGAGGCTCTGGCCGTGATGGACGATTATGCGGCGGCCGTCCGCGAACACATAAGCGTACGGCGCCTGCACCGGCATATCCAGCACCATTGCGTCCACCTCGGCGTCGCAGTTGCCGGCGACGATAATCACCGGCACTGGGCAGGCGTTAAGCTCCTCCGCCAACTCCTTGGGATTATACTCGGCCGGGATGGGATTGCGCGGCCCGTGATAAAGCACGTCCCCGGCATGAAGGATGAAATCGCAGTCGGCGAAATACCGGCGGTAAACTTCCCGCCAGGTCTCAACACAGCCATGCGTATCACTGACAACACCTATTTTCATCCGCACCAATCATCCATTTCCTGGAAATATTTACAATCCCTTGAGCAAATTAGCCATCTCGATTGCCGCCACCGCCGCGTCGAACCCTTTATTCCCGGCCTTCGTACCGGCCCGTTCCACCGCCTGCTCGATCGTCTCGGTCGTCAGCACGCCGAAAATCGTCGGCACGCCGCTGGTAAGACCCACGTGGGCCACCCCTTTCGAGACCTCGGCGCATACATAATCGAAATGAGGCGTGTTGCCGCGGATCACCGTGCCCAGGCAGACAACCGCGTCGTATTTCTTGCTCTCCGCCATCTTCTTGGCTACCAGCGGGATTTCGAACGCCCCCGGCACCCAGGCCACCTCGATATCGTCCGCGGCCGCTCCGTGCCGGGTAAGGGCGTCCATCGCCCCGCCCACCAATTTATTGGTGATGAACTCGTTGAACCGTGCGGCCACCACGCCGAACTTCAGACCCTCGGCCACCAGGCCGCCTTCGTAAATCTTCGCCATCTTATTGCGCCTCCTCCGTCTTTTCGAGTATATGTCCCAGCTTCGATTTCTTCACCGACAGGTAACGCTGGTTGAACCGGTTGGCCTTCATCTCCAGCGGCACCCGCTCGGTGATCGTCAGCCCGTAGCCCTCCAGGGCGACGCGCTTGCGCGGGTTATTGGTCAGCAGATTGATGCTGGTCAGCCCAAGATCGCACAAAATCTGGGCGCCGATGCCGTAATCCCTGAGATCGGGGGCGAAGCCCAGCAACTCGTTAGCCTCCACCGTATCCTTGCCCCGGTCCTGCAGCGCGTATGCGCGGATCTTATTCGCCAGACCGATGCCGCGCCCTTCCTGGCGCATATACAGCAACACGCCCGCCCCGGCGTCGTTGATCCGCTTAAGCGCCGTCGCCAGTTGCTCGCCGCAGTCGCAGCGCAGCGACCCGAGCACGTCGCCGGTCAGGCACTCGGAGTGGACCCGCACCAGCACATTCTGCATGCCGGCCACCTCCCCCTTCACCAGCGCCACGTGGCACTGGTTGTCGAGCTCGCTCTCGTAAGCCACCAGCTTGAATTCGCCGTACTTGGTCGGCAGCCTGGTCTCGGCCACGCGCACTACGAACCGCTCGTGATGCTTACGGTAGCGGATAAGGTCGGCGACGGTGATCATCTTCATATTGTGCCGCTCGGCGAACTCCAGCAACTGCGGCACCCGGGCCATCGTGCCGTCCTCGTTCATCACCTCGCAGATCACCGCGGCGGGATACAGTCCGGCCAGCTTGGCCAGGTCGATCGACGCCTCGGTGTGGCCAGTCCGCCGCAGCACCCCGCCCTCGCGGTAACGCAGGGGGAAGATGTGCCCTGGACGGCGGATATCGGCCGGCGTACTGCTCGGGTCGAGCACCGCCTTGACCGTCATGGCCCGCTCGTGCGCCGAAATGCCGGTTGTCACACTCTCGGCGTCGATCGACACCGTGAACGCCGTGCACATCGTATCGGTGTTGTCGGTCACCATCAAACCGATGTTAAGCTCGTCCAGGCGGCTGCCGATCACCGGCATGCACACCAGCCCGCGGGCGTTGGTGACCATGAAATTGATCGCCTCCGGCGTAACCTTCTCGGCCGCGACGACCAGGTCGCCCTCGTTTTCGCGGTCCTCGTCGTCGACGACGATAATCATCTTGCCGTCCCTGATATCCTTGATCGCTTCTTCGACAGTACTGAATCCCATGACAAATCCCTCCTAAAACGTAAAACCATGTTCGGCTAAAAAACCAGCGCTCAGACCGACCCGGCCGCCGGCATCCTGCGGCGGCGCCAGTCCCAGCAGCTTCTCCACATACTTGCCGATGACGTCGGCCTCAAGATTAACCGGCGCCCCAACCCCTTTGAATCCCAGCGTCGTCACCGACGCCGTATGGGGGATAAGGGAAACGGTGAACCAGTCCGGCCCGGCCGCTACCACCGTAAGGCTGATGCCGTCGATCGCGATCGAACCCTTGGCAACAATATACCGCATCACCGCAGCCGGCGCTTCTATGCGAACGATAACGGCGTTATCGTTCGTCTCCTTCGACCGGATGATACCCACGCCGTCGATATGGCCGCTGACGATATGGCCGCCCAACCGGTCTCCGACCCTGAGCGTGCGCTCCAGGTTGACGACATCGCCGTTTTTCAGCCCGGCCATCGCCGTCCGCTCCACCGTCTCGGGCATCACATCGGCCGTGAACCAGCTGTCGCCATAGTCCGCCACCGTCAGGCAAGTCCCGTTGACGGCGATGCTGTCGCCCAGCTTCACGTCGCCCATAATCGCTTTCGCGCCCACCGTCAGCCGTACCGACCGGGCGCCGCGCGTCATCGATTTAACCCTGCCCAATTCTTCCACAAGCCCGGTAAACATCGCGTCCCTCCCTTGCCGCCGGATAGGCGGTTATCAGTAAATCGCCGGCCACGGGCTCGGCGCTCATATCCTCCAGCAGCACCGCTTCGTCCACCGCGTCCGCGCCCGCGCCGCCCACCGGCCCCGGCGCCTCCGCGCCGCCGAAAATCTTCGGCGCGACGAAAGCGTAAATCTTATCGACGACGTTGGCGGCTAGAGCACTCGCGTTCACCGCCGCCCCGCCTTCCACCAACACACTGGTCAGCTTGCGCTCCCCGAGAACGCGCCACAGGGCCCTGAAATCGACGCCCGTCGCCCCCCAGGGTAAAACAAGCACCTCCGCGCCGGCGGCCCTCAGCGCCGCCACGCGGTCGGCCGGCGCAGCCTCCGTCACCGCGATCAGCGTGGGCGCCAGACCGTCGGCCGCCACCTTGGCGGTCGGCGGCGTGCGCGCCATACTGTCCACCACCACCCGGAGCGGATTCTTGCCGCCGCCCTCCGGCAGACGGGCGGTCAGTTCGGGATCGTCGGCCAGCACCGTGCCCACGCCGACAAGAATGGCGTCGCACTCGTCGCGCAGCCGGTGGACCCTTTCCCGGGCCGCCGGCCCCGTTATCCACTTCGACCGGCCGCTGCGGGTGGCAATCTTGCCGTCAAGCGTCATCGCCGTCTTCATTATTCCGAACGGCATCCCGGTCGTCACCCACTTGATGAACGCCTCATTAAGCCTGGCGGCCTCGTCCGCCAGCACTCCCTCGACGACCTCGACGCCGGCGGCCCGCAGCCTGTCGAGCCCCTGGCCGCACACCTTCGGGTTGGGGTCGGTCATCGCCGCCACCACCCGCTTCACCCCGGCGGCGATCAGCGCGTCGGCGCACGGGCCGGTGCGGCCGAAATGGCAGCACGGCTCCAGCGTCACGTACACCGTCGCCCCGCTGGCCGCCTCGCCTGCGGCCGCCAGCGCATGCACCTCGGCGTGCGGCGTGCCCGCGCACAAGTGGCAGCCTTCGCCCACCACCTGTCCGTCTTTCACGACCAGCGCCCCCACCAGCGGGTTGGGGCTGGTGCGGCCGCACGCCCGCCGGGCGATCTCCAGGGCCTTACGCATAAAAGCCTTATCCTGTTCTTTGTACATTCTTAACAAACACCTCTAATACCCGGTTCGTCTCAGCTACTATTTTACCCGGAAAATATAAACAGGCTGTCCGGAAAGCAGCGCTTTCCCAACAGCCTTTGCGGGCAACGGAAACACACGGGGACGCAGGCCTCTCCCAGGCCTACGCAACCAGCCTTTTTCCATCCAGACTATACTGTCGGCCCCGGAATTCCACCGGGTCTGCCGTATATACGGCTCGCGGGCTATAAACCGCCGATCGGGAATTACAAGACGGCCGTTGATAAGCCTCCATCTGCTTTGTTGCTCCTGCGGTCCTCCGCTCCGACGTACAAACCAGTACGTCTCCGCTGCGGTCCTCGTCGCGCCTCGCATCTGAAGGCTTCTGAACGGCCTTTCAGCCGTCCAGGGACGCCTCGTTCACCCTGCCCCAAAGGCATTGTATGCATTTGTCAATAAATATACTAGCACTTTCCTCCCGGCAGGTCAAGACCCCCGGAGAGCGCGGATGGCCGCCGCCATATCGGGCGCGCCGTAAACGGCCGAGCCGGCCACGAGGATGTTGGCCCCCGCCGCCGTTACCTGGCGGGCGTTGTCGGGTATGATGCCGCCGTCCACCTCGATATCCACCGCCAGCTTGCGCGCCTCCACCATCCGCCTTAGCCGCCTGATCTTGTCGACCATCGTCGGGATGAACTTCTGGCCGCCGAAGCCGGGATTGACCGTCATCAGCAGCACCATGTCCACGTAATCCAGCACCTCTTCCACCGCCGACAGCGGCGTGGACGGATTAAGCGACACCCCTGCCCTGGCTCCCTGCTCGCGGATGGTCTCCAGTAGCCTGTGGAGATGCGGGGCCGTCTCGGCATGAACGGTCACGATATCCGCCCCCGCTTTGATGAACGGCGTCACCATCTCCTCAGGATTGGTAATCATAAGGTGCACATCGAACGGCAGGTCGGTCGTCTTGCGAATGGCCGCCACCACCGGCGGGCCGATGGTCAGATTAGGCACGAAATGGCCGTCCATCACATCGACATGGATAAGGTCGGCGCCAGCCGCCGCCACGCGGCGGATCTCGCCGCCGAGGTCGGCGAAGTCGGCCGACAGGATCGAAGGAGCGATTTTTATCATCTCAGAAGCCTTTCTTGGCGGCGCGGATCTCCTCCAGCACCTCCAGGTAAGAATCGTAGCGGCTGCGGGCGATCCGGCCTTCGGTCACCGCCTGCTTGACGGCGCACTGGGGCTCCTTCACATGCAGGCAGGTGGAAAACTTGCAGCCCGCCGCCGCAGCGGCGATATCCGGAAAGTAATACGGGAGCTCCGGTTCGCCGATAGTGGCGAACTCCGTCAGGCTGAAACCGGGCGTGTCCACCACGAAGCCGCCTCCGGCCAGCGGCAGCAGCTCGGCAAAACGGGTCGTATGCTTACCGCGGCCGATCTTGCGGCTCACCTCGCCGGTCACCAGCGACAGCCCAGGCTGCAGAGCGTTCAGCAGGCTCGACTTGCCGGCCCCCGAAGGCCCGGCAAACACCGTGATGCGGTCGTACAGACGGCCGCGCAGCTCCTCCATCCCGCTCCCGGTCTTGGCCGACACCATGAAAACAGGGTAACCGACCGCGCGATAAAGCTCGGCCAGCGGCGCCAACGCCGACGTGTCGGCGATATCGGTCTTGTTGACACACAGAACGGCCTCCAGCCCCGACCACTCGGCCAGCACCAGGAACCTGTCGACCAGCGCCGTGCCGATATCGGGATTGACGGCGGCGAAGGTCAGCACCACCTGATCGACATTGGCCACCATCGGCCGCCGGAGTAGACTGCGGCGCGGCATGATCTCCTCGATGACCCCCTTGTCCGGGCCGGCGGCACTGTAAGCGACCTCATCGCCCACCAGGAGGGAAAAGCGCTCCTTCTTGAACCGCCCGCGCAGCGAACAGGCCGTCACCTTGCCGCCTGTTTGGACGTAGTAATAGCTACTATAGGCTTTTACCACTATACCTAGTAGCATAATACCTCCAGCGCTTAACATTAGGAACAGCGATGCAGTTGGGCTTTCCGGGCGGGACTACAGCACCTGCTCCTGGAACAGCACCCCGTTGATATACACCTGCACCCTCACCTGGCCGACGCCTTCCACCGTTTTGTCGATGCGGTCGCCGGGCCGGTGAACATTTTCATAAACCACGCGGCGGCCGTTGCTATCGGTCACCACGATCTGGATACCCTGGCGAATGGGGCCTTCAGGCACGGTAACCTGCACCACCGCCCGTTTGACCGCCCCCGAAACGCTCCTTGCCGCCTGCAGATCCACCGACGACCCCTCAAGAACCTCGCTACCCGGCGACGGGTTCTGGCCGATGATCGTGCCTGGCGGATAACGGTCGCTCGGGCCTTCCGACACCGAGCCGACCTTGAGCTTCAGACTCTCGATCTGGGTCGTCACCGTACTGAGCGGCGTACCGCGGAAATCGGGCAGAACGATCTTACGCGGCCCGGCCCCCTTACTGATCGTAAGATCGATGGGCGTCCCCTTGCCCACCTGGGCAGGCGGCCGGGGATTCTGGGCGATGACGGTGTCTGCCTGCGTATCGGCCGCGTACTGTTCCTCCACACGGCCGAGCGTCAGGCCGGCGTTCTTGATCGTAAGCTCGGCGTCGCGTCGTTTCATGCTGCGCACATCGGGGACGACGGTGATCTCCGGCCCCTTGCTGACGACGATCATGACGGTGCGCTGTTCCTTCACCGTAGCCCCCGCCTCGGGGCTCTGCGAAATAACGTAACCGGCCACAACCTTTTCGTTGAAGGCGTCGGTGACCGATACGCGGAGATTACTGCTCAGGAGAATATTGCGCGCCGTGTCGACCTGCTTGCCGACAACGCCGGGCACAACAACCTCGCTCGTGCTCCAGAACTTGCCGAACGCCAGGAAGGCGCCAGTGGCGAACGCCAGCACGAGCAGGCCGGCCAGCGCCCACAGCCAGGCCCGCTTGCCTTTCCCGCCCGGCGGCGGCCCCTCTGCCCCGCCATCTTCGGCCGGCGGCTCCGGCACATCCACCCGCGGCAACACCTGGGTGGGAAAATCCTCCTTAGCCAAACGGCGGGTATGATCATCCCGCAAGTAATGCTGAGCCGACCGCAAATCGGCGATCATCGCCCCCACATCGGTAAACCGCTGCTCGGGATTCTTGGCCATCGCCTTCAACACCAGGGCCTCCAGGATTGGCGGCACCGCCGGATTGATCTCCCGCAGCGGCTGCGGGTCGTCCTGCAGATGCTTGATCGCAATGCTGATCGGCGTCTCGCCGGTGAACGGCACCGCCCCGGTCAGCATCTCGTACATCACCGAACCTAGCGAATAAATGTCCGACTTGGCGCTCACCGGCGCACCCTTGGCCTGCTCGGGCGAGAAATAATGCACCGAACCGATGATCGTGCCCGTCTGGGTCATCGTGGCCGAAGTTACGGCGCGGGCTATGCCGAAATCGGTCACCTTCACCCGGCCCGTCCGGGTCATGAGGATATTGTGAGGCTTAATGTCGCAGTGGACGATATTGTTCTGATGGGCGTGCTCCAGCGCCTCGGCGATCTCCAGGGCCACGCGGACGGCGGTCTCCACCGGCAGCGGCCCCTCGCGCACGATCCTGTCCTTGAGCGTCTCGCCCGATATATACTCCATCACGATATAATAGCTGTCTTCGTCACGGCCGACATCATAGATATTCACGATATTGGGATGGGAAAGCCTTGCCGCCGCCTGGGCCTCGCGACGAAAGCGGGTGACGAACTCCTCGTCGTCGGTGAACTGAGCCCTTAGCACCTTCACCGCCACCGAACGGTCGAGCAGCTTGTCGTGGGCGCGAAAAACGTCGGCCATACCGCCGCCGCCTACCCGTTCCAAAATCGTGTAACGATTATCAAGTGTCCGATTTATCAAGACCCTCACCCCCTATCGCAATGCTCTCGCTATTACTTGCCTGGCGATCGGCGCCGCCGCCTCGCCGCCCGAGCCGCCGTTCTCCACGACGACCGCGATCGCGATCTCGGGCGCGTCAGCAGGCGCAAAACCGATAAACCAGGCGTGGGACGCGCCGTGAGGATTCTCCGCCGTTCCCGTCTTGCCGGCCACCTTCACCCCGGCTACGCGGGCCGCATAGCCCGTGCCGCCGCTGACCACCTGCTGCATCATCCGGCTTACCTCCGCCGCCGTGGCCGGGCTCGTCGGCGCGGCGAACTCCGTACTGCCGAACTGTCTGAGCACCGCGCCGTCTGGCGCGGTTACCCTGCTCACCAAAAAAGGCTTCAACAGAGTCCCCCTGTTGGCGAACGTCGCCGCCAGCATCGCCATCCTCAACGGCGTCACCAACAGGCTGCCCTGGCCGATGCCGGTCTGGGCGAGATCGCCATCCCCCAGCCGGCCGAAATCCGGCAGGCGGCTGGAAACCTCGGCGATATCGCCGCCAAGGGGCCGGGAAAAAGCGAACCGGTCGAACGCCTTGGCCATCCCATTACGGCCCAGCTCCAGCGACAGGCGGCCGAAGGTAACGTTGCAGGACACCGCCAGCGCCTCCTCCAGATCCACCTTGCCGTGAGCCACATCGTTAGCTTCGTGCAGCACATAATCGGGGCCGATTTTGAGCGAACCCTGGCAATCATATGTTTTCCGTTTATCGGTTATTTTCTCCGTCAAAGCCGCATCGGCAACCAGCACCTTGATCGTCGAGCCGGGCGGGTACAGGCCCTGCGCCGCCCTGTTTAAAAGCGGACTGCCGGCCGCGCCGACGATCTCCTTCCAGTCGTCGTCCAACGCCTCCGGGTCGAACGCCGGCCGGCTTACCATCACCAGCACCGCGCCGCTGCGTGGCGCGATCGCCACCACCGCCCCGCGCCGGTTGCCCAAAGCCTTATAGGCCGTCTCCTGCAACCTGCCGTCGATAGTCAAAGTCACGTTGTTGCCAGCCTTCGCCGTCCACAGTCCGGTTATCGGCCCGAAACGGCGTTCGGGGTTGGCCATGCCGGAAAGCTCGCCGTTGAAAGCGCTCTCCGCCCCCGACTGGCCGTAGCGCGGGCTCGAGTAGCCGACGACATGGGCGGCTACCGCTCCGTAAGGGTAGCGGCGGACATACCTGCCTTGGCCGTCCTTTTCGCTGTAGGCCAGCTTCTCGCCCCGGCGGTCGAAAATCGTCCCCCGTTCCACTTTTTCGGCGGCGGCCGCAGTGCGGCGGTTGAGGGGATGCCCGGCGAGATAATCGCCCTCGATCACCTGGATATACGACAAATAAAGGAATAGTACCGCCAACAGGCCGAGCAGGGCGAACGCGACGCGGCGGATGCTGGCGCGAAGACTGTCAAGCACCGGTCGGCCTCTTTTCCGACATGGCCAACACCATGCCCAGCAAAATGAACGTCGCCACGACCGAACTGCCGCCATAGCTCACCAGCGGCAGCGTCACACCCGTCAACGGCAGAAACTTCGTCACCCCGCCGACGATCACCAGCACCTGCAGGGCGAGCAGCACCGCCAGTCCGCCGGCAAGCAGCGCCCGGAAGGGCGAAGCCGCCAGCAGCGCGGCGCGGAAAGCGCGATAGACCAACAAAATATACAGCAGCATCACCGCTCCCGCCCCCGCCAGCCCCAGCTCCTCGCCGATGGCGGCAAAAATGAAATCGGTGTGCACCTCGGGGACCAGGCCCGGAAACCCGTAGCCCAGACCGCTGCCGAGCGCCCCGCCCGAGCCGAGGGCAAACAGCGACTGGATTACCTGATACGCCCGCCCGCTCGGGTCGGCCCAGGGATCGAGCCAGATATCGATGCGGGCCCGCACATGAGGGTAGATGGCGTACGCCAGCGACGAACCGACGAGGAACATCCCCGCCCCCCATAACAGGTATCCGGGCCGCCCGCTCGCCAGGTAAATCATCGCCGTCGCCGTTCCGAAATACAGCAGCGCCGCCCCCAGATCCCGCTGGCCGACGAGCATCAGCATCGCCAGGCCCCACACCGCCAGCAGCGGCGCCATAATCCGCGGCTGGGGAAGGATCAGCGGCCCGTAACGCCTCGTCGCGAACGTCAGCACCTCGCGGCGCTCGTTCAGATAAGCCGCCAGGAAAAGCACGATGAACAGCTTGGCGAACTCGGACGGCTGGAAATGCACCGGCCCTATGAACAGCCAGTTCCTGTTGCCGCCGATATCCACCCCGAACAGCGCCGTCGCCAGCAACAGGGCGATACCGGCCAGGCCCCAGAAATATTTGTATTCCGACCACCGCTCCGCCTGGCGGAAAAAGAACGCGGACCCGAGATACGCCGCCAGGCCGAATGCGGCCCACAGTGCTTGTACCATAAACAGGCCGGGCTTAAGACGCAAAACCATGATAAGGCCGAGCGCCGTCAACACCGCCGCCAGCGGCAGCAGCAGCCCGTCGCCCAAATGGCCCGCCCGCCTGAGCGCGAAATGAGCCACAGGCCAGGCCAGCGCAAGGCCGGCCGCCGCCCCCAGGGCCCGGAAATTGGGCGCACCGCTCACCAGGCTAACCGCCAGCACCCCGGCCAGCAGAATGGCTCCGGCCAGCAGCAGCAGGCAACATTCCCGCTTCGTATCCATCTCAGACCGCCTCGAAACACACGAGAATAGCGGTGATATTATCAAGCCCGCCGGCGTCGTTCGCCCTAGCCACCAGCTGAGCCAGCAGCGCCGCGCCGTCGCCGTCCCGGCTCAGGGCGGCGGCGATCTCGCCGTCGGTCACCATATTCGTCAAACCGTCGGTACACAACAGGACCTTGTCGCCGGCGGCCAGCGTCAGACTGCCGGTGTCGACCTTGACCCTGTCGCCCGTACCCACCGCGCGGGTGAGGATATTGCGGTGCGGGTGGATAAGGGCCTCATCGGCGGTTATACTGCCGTTCCTGACCAGCTCTCCCACCAGCGAATGGTCCTCAGACACCTGCGAAAGAACGCCGCCTCGCAACAAATAAAGGCGACTGTCGCCGACATGCCCCCAGTACAGAACCGAACCGGCGACAAACGCCGCCGTCAGCGTCGTGCCCATGCCGGCGCGCTCACTGTCTTCCTGGGCCAGGCGGTAAACCTTGTCATTGGCGTCGATGATCGCCTCGCTCAGCAGCGCCGTCGGTTCCTCGCCGCCGGCGCCGGCGAACCGCGCGCTCACCGTATCCGCAGCCACCCGGCTGGCCACCTCGCCGGCGACATGGCCGCCCATCCCGTCGGCGACGACAAACAGCGGCGGCTGGCACACAAAACTGTCTTCGTTTGTTTCCCGGACCTTACCGATGTCCGAAAGTGCATAGGCCAGCAATATCGTCACCTCTCAAAGCGGAAAGTAACCGCGCCGACGGCGATCAGATCGCCGTTTTTCAGAAGAACCTCGTCCGCGACCCGGCGGTTGTTATGCAGCGTACCGTTGGTGCTGTTTAGGTCGGTCAGCCAGAAAGCATGCTTATAACGGGTAATGAGGGCATGCTCGTGGGAAACAAAGTTGTCGGCGACGACGATATCGTTGCCCTCGCCGCGCCCGATCGAAACGGTCTCCGCCAGCTCATACGCTGGCCGGGCCATAGCCACGCTCCCCGCGTCCACCACCACCAGCCTGGCGGCGTCACTCTCCGCCGCCGCCGACTCGTCGGCGGCCGACGGCCGGAGGCGCACCTCAGAACGCTCGGCCCTGAGATCGCTGTACACCGCCCGCAGCACCTTGAATAAAAAATAATACAGCAGCGCTAAAACCGCGTACTGCAAGGCGATCCCGATATAATTCAGCACCATGATCTTGCTAGGCAAATCACTTCACCTCATATAAGATGACCGTGTTCCCCACCTTGATGCGGTCGCCGGCTTTCAGGCGCTTGCGGGTGACGCGGTGATCGTTCACATACGTGCCGTTAAGACTCTTGGCGTCGTACAGCGAATGGCCGCCGTCCTCGAACACCACATACGCGTGCAGCCGCGACGTATTCATATCAGTCAAGGGCAACTCGTTGCTCTCGCGGCGGCCGATATTGGCCCGCTCCGCTCCCAGATCAACCTGCAGCCCGGTATCCAGCCCCTTCACCACCGTCAGCAGCCCGGCGACCGACGCCTGGCGGCTCACCGGCGGCGGCAACTTGCCGAACACCCTGGTGTCTGACAACTGCACCGGACCCGTCGCCTCCCGTTCCGGCTCCTCAGGCAGCGGCTCGCTGTAGTGGCTCACCACTCGGAACTGCCCCCGCCCGCCCGCCTCATCGCAGAAAATATCCACGATCGGCTTGCCGACGATCGTATAACCCTTGCGTTTCGCCTCCGCAGCCACAAAAACGGCCAGCTCATCGCGGATCGCCTGACCGTAAGGCGTCAGCCGCTCGTAATCCTCTTTACCGAGGAAAACGCTGTACTGATTAGGCACATAGATCAGGGAAATGCCCACCGTCCGGTCGCTCTCCATCTCCCGCGCCAGGCGTTTGGCGATCTCCACCGGCTGCAGTCCGCCGGAAAAACGGGCATTAAAAAAGCCCTCGATATACTTCTCGAAGAAATCCTCCAGGCGGCGCACAAAGTCCACGGCATTACACTCCAAAGATTATCGTCATATTATTATACGACATTTAGCCAAACTAGTCAAAATTACCCATCGTGAGCAGGCAGAAAAAAGCCAGCCCAATGTTACAGTTATTTCCACTTTCGCGGCAAATCATTCCCTTCCCTCTTCAGAGGCCAGCACGGCATGGCGGAGCTGTCCGCAGGCCGCGCGAATATCGCCGCCCATCTCCCGCCGCACCGTCGCGTTGACCTTCCTGGCCTCCAGCACCGCCAGAAACCTTCGCACCCGGCCGGCGTCCGGGCGCAGCAGGCCGCGCTCCGGCACAGGATTCACGGGGATAAGGTTGACATTCGCCAGCCGCCCCTTAAGCAAAGCGGCCAAGGCCGCCGCCTGCTCATCGTCGTCGTTCACCCCGGCGATCAGCGCATACTCGTATGTAACCCGCCGGCCGGTCGCCGCCGCGTAACGATCGCCGGCCGCCAGCACCTCGGCCAGCGGCCAGGTGCGGTTCACCGGCATCAGCCGCGTCCTCAGCCCGTCGTCCGGTGCGTGCAGCGAAATCGCCAGCGTCACCGGCAATCCCTCGGCCGCCAGACTGTCGATGCCCGGCACCACTCCGGCGGTCGACAGCGTAACGCTGCGATAGCTAAGACCGAGACAGTACGGCTCGTGACACAGGCGGATGAACTTCACCACATTATCGTAATTGGCCAGCGGCTCCCCCGACCCCATGATGACGACCGAATTCACCTTCTGCCCGCTCCCGGCGAGCCTCTCCTGGGCATACAGCACCTGGGCGAGGATCTCCCCGGCCGTCAGGTCGCGCTCCACCCCCCGCAGCGTCGAAGCGCAGAAAGCGCAGCCCATCGCGCAGCCCACCTGGGTCGAAACACACACACTGTTGCCGTAATCGTGGCGCATCAGCACCGTCTCCACAGCCAGGCTGTCCGCCAGCGCCAGCAGGAACTTGCTCGTCGCCCCGTCGGCGGCCTGCTGCTCGGCCTTCAACGTCACCGCCCCGACAGCAAAATGCGCCGCCAGAACCTCCCTCGCCCCCTTGGGCAAGTCGGTCATAGCGGCGAAATCGCGGACATGACGCTGATAAAGCCACGCCGCCACCTGGCGGCCGCGATACTTCTCCAGGCCGTAAGGCGCCACCGCGGCGGCCATCTCCCCGGCCGTCAGCCCGAAAAGATTCACCCTGTCCGTCATACCGGCTCCCGCCTTCTCTCCATCCGGGCGATGAAAAACCCGTCCACCCCGTCGACGTGCGGCCACAGCTGCACCATCTCCTCCGCCCGCGGCACAGGCAGCAGCGCGCCCGCGCTCACGAGGGCGAAATCGTCCCGTCCGGCCAGAAAAGCGCGGACAACCGCCTCATTTTCCTCCGGCTCGGTCGTGCACGTACTGTACACTAGCACCCCGCCCGGCTTGACGCACGCCGCCGCGCTCGCCAAAATGGCCGCCTGCAGCACCGGCAGGTCGCGCAGCATGCTCGCGCTCTTCCGCCAGCGTGAATCGGGCTTGCGCCGCAGCACCCCCAGCCCCGAGCACGGCGCGTCCACCAGCACCCTGTCGGCCTGGCTGGCGTACGCCGTATCAAGTTTGGTCGCGTCGAACACCTTCGTCTCGATTATCCCCAGCCCCAGGCGAACGGCGTTCTCCGCCGTCAGCTTCAGCTTATGCTCGTACAGGTCGGTCGACAGCACCCGGCCCCTGTTGCCCATCAGCGCCGCCAGGTGAGTACTCTTGCCCCCCGGCGCCCCGCAGGCGTCGATCACGAACTCCCCCGGCTGCGGCCCCACCACGTGGGCCACCAGCATCGAACTCTCGTCCTGCACCTGGAAAAGGCCCTCCTGCAGCGACGCCAGCCTGGCCAGCGCGGGATATTCCCGGCACACCACGCCCTCGGGCGTCCAGCGCGACGGCTCGCCCGCCGCCCCTTCGTCCGCCAGGCGGACCAGCAAATCGTCGCGGCTGATCCGGAGCGTATTCGTCCTCAGCGACAACGGCGGCGTCGCGTTATCGGCCGCCAGCAGCGCCTCGCAGGCCTCAAACCCCAGCCTGGCCAGCCACCTTTCCACCAGCCACTCGGGGTGGAAATACTTCAGCGCCAGATAACGCGCCGGCTCCTTGTCCGCGTCGGGATACACCGCCTTGCCCGGGTCGCGGGCGGCGCTCCGCAGCACCGCATTCACGAACTTCACCGTGCCCGCGTGGCCGTGCTTCTTCGCCAACTCCACAGCCTGATTGCAGGCCGCCGACACCGGCACGCGGGACAAAAAAAAGATCTGGTACACGCCCATGCGCAAAATATTGCGGATCACCGGATCGATCTTGGCCAACGGCCGGCTGCAGTAATGGCCGAGCAGCCAGTCGAGCGTCGCCCCCGCTTTCACCGTCCCGTAAACAAGCTCAGTCACAAACCGGCGGTCCTGATCGGACAGCGGCCGCCTCCCCAGCTCGCGCGCCAGCGCGATATTCGCGTAAGCGCCCCCGGTATCGACTTCGTTTATGATTTTCAGCGCCACGTCACGCGCGTCAACAGCCATGGAACCATATCCTTCCGAAAGAAATATCCCAGGACCTAGGGCCGTTCAGAAAAGCCTGGATGCTAGGCGGACCAAGCAGTTTTCTCCGCGACCAAGTATGTTTGCGCGGTTTGCGGGCGACGGGTTAGCAGCATCGCCGCGATCGTCCGCGCCAAGTTTCGCTTAGCAACGGCCCTACGCGAGGAAGTTCTTCAGCGTGGCCTCCACCTTGGCCATATCCACCGTCGTATTGCAGCACGGCCCCTCCGGCCGCTCGTTCAGCACCCCAATGACCGGCAGGGGGAAAACGTCCTGGATACCGCTCGTCAGATCGCGCTCGCAGGCGATCGCCAGCACGGCGTGCGGCCTGATCTCCTTTACCACCTTGCGGGCCAGCGTCCCGCCCGTCACCACCGCCACATGCACCCCATACTTATCCGACAGCGCCAGCAGGTCGCTCACCCGGCACTTGCCGCAGGAGCGGCAGTTGTGCACATCACGGGTTATTTTGAAGGGGCAAGACTCGTGCTGGATGCAGTGGGGCGTCAGGATGAGCAGCTTGTCCGCCCTCACCCGGACCCTCTTCTGGCGCACCAGTTGGTTGCTCACCTCGATAAACGAGCGTTCCACCCGCTCCTTGTCAATATCGAACAACTTGCCGATACGGATGGCCAGCGGAAAAAGCAACTGGATGGCCGACCAGGCCACCCCCCGGAAAACCGCCAGCGTCGGATAGCCGAGCAGCGCCAGCACGATGCTGCCCACCCCGGCGATAGCCGCCAGCACGACCGCGGCCAGCAAAAATCCTATCACCAGCGGCAGGTAAGCGCTGATGTTGGCCAAACCCGGAAAACTGACGTGCCACAGAACATAGCCCGCCAACACCGCCAACGCCATACTAACCAGAATCAAACCGAGAAACAGGCGCTTGCGCGGCCGGGCCACCGCTTCCATCATAACCATACCACCTTTACTCCAGGGTTTCGCCAACCGTCAGCCCGTAACCGCGGATATACTCGTCCATCCCCATGCGCCGCCGGTTCTCCGGCTGCACCTCCGTCAAACGCACCGCGCCGTCGCCGGCGAGCACCACCGCCCCGGCGTCGCCGGCCGCTATCACCCGGCCGGGCCGGCCGCTGCCGCGCTCCGTCGCCACCACCTCGCTCCGCCAGACCTTCAGCGTCCGGCCGGCGTGGAGACAGTACGCCCCCGGCCACGGACTCAGGCCGCGCACCAGATTGTGCACCGCCGCCGCCGGCCGGCCCCAGTCGATGCGCTCCACCGCCCGCGTCAAAAGCGGCGCGTAGCTCGCCGCAGCCCCGTCCTGAGGCATACGCGGCGCCGTGCCGTCAGCCAGCCTGGCCAACGTCGCGGACAAAACAGTCGCCCCCAGCTCCTTCAGCCTGTCGTGCACCTCACCGGTAGTTTCGTTGGGACCAATCGCGACCTCGGCCTTTAATATCATATCCCCGGTATCCATACCGGTATCCATCAGCATCGTCGTAACCCCGGTCGACGACTCTCCGTTCATCACCGCCCAGTGGATGGGCGCCGCCCCGCGGTAACGCGGCAGCAGCGAAGCATGAACATTCACGCACCCCAGCGGCGGCAGTTCAAGCATCGCCTTCGGCAGGAACTGGCCGAACGCCACCACCACGATGACCGCCGGCGCGAGCGCCGCCAGTTGGGCCTGAAACTCCGCCGCGCGGATCTTCTCCGGTTGCATCACCGCAAGGCCGTGCCCCAGGGCCGCTTCCTTGACCGGCGACGGCGTCAGCTTTTGGCCCCGCCCCTTTGGACGGTCGGGCTGAGTAACAACCGCGGCCACCTCGTGTCCGTCGGCCACCAGTCTGTCCAGGCAGGGAACGGCGAAATCCGGCGTCCCCATGAACACCACCCGTAAGCGGCTCATTCCTCCTGCCCCTTATAAAGAGTAGTAGCCTTCTCGATGAACAGCACCCCGTTCAGGTGGTCGATCTCATGCTGGAGAGCGCGGGCCAGCAACCCCGTGCCGCTCACCGTCACCTTGCGGCCCTCGCGGTTCAGGCCCTCCACCGTCACCTTGGCGTAGCGCTCCACCTGGCCGTACACCCCCGGGACGCTCAGGCAGCCCTCGGTGCCGGCCTCGCAGCCCTCGCCGGCGACCACCGCCGGGTTGACCAGCTCGATAAGTCCTTCGCCGGCGTCGACGACAATAACCCGCAGGGAAGCCCCCACCTGAGGAGCGGCCAGGCCCACCCCGCTCGCCTCGTACATCGTCTGGGCCATATCGTCAAGCAGCTTCTTGATCCTGCGGTCGATCTTCGCCACCGGCGCCGCCTGCTCCTTGAGCACCTTATCGCCGGCCTTTCTGATATCAAGCACAGTCACTGGAATCGCCCCCTTTTTTCAACCCAATGATAGCATAAATCGCGACAAAAATCACTATTGGGGGCGCCGATAAGGCCCCCTCTGCTGAACGGCCCGGCAACTCAGGCGTTATTAACCTGTCTACATTACATTGACCGGGTCCACATCGATCGCTATATCGCTGCGCTTCTCCAGCCCCAACGCCTTGAACGCCGCCCGTGCCGCCGCCGTGTCGGTGGTCTTTATCAGTATATGCAGGCGGTAGATATCGCTGATCCTGGCAATCGGCGCCGCGAACGGCCCCACAACCATCGTCTTGTCCGGCAGGCGGGCGCGCAGCGCCGCCGCCGTCTCTTCGGCCTGACGGCGGGCCTTCACCTCATCCTCCCCCTGCACCGTCAGCTTAACGAGCGACGCGAACGGCGGATAACCCAGCTCCCGCCGGCAGGCAAGCTCCTCCTCGTAAAAAGCCGCGTAGTCGTGACGGGCGCCGGCCTGGACGGCGTAATGCTCCGGACTGTAAGTCTGCACCACCACCCGCCCCGGTGCGCCGCCGCGCCCGGCCCGTCCCGCCGCCTGGGTAAGCAGCATGAACGTCCGCTCGGCGGCGCGGAAATCCGGCAGATACAGCGACGTATCGGCGGAAATCACCCCCACCGCCGTCACCTGCTTGATATCGTGCCCCTTGGCCACCATCTGCGTGCCGAGCAAAATATCGTACCGGCCGGCCGCAAACGCCGACAGGATGCGATCATGAGCCATCTTGCCGCCCGTCGTGTCCTGATCCATCCGCACCACCCGCGCCGCTGGCAGCAGCGCGGCCAGTTCCTCCTCCACCTTCTGCGTGCCGGTGCCGAAATAACGGATATAACGGCTGCCGCAGGCCGGGCACACATCGGGCGCCGGCTGGCAGGCCTGGCAGTAATGGCAGCGCAGCACGTTGCCGGCGGCATGGTACACCAGCGACACCGCGCAACGGCCGCAGCGCATCACCTCGCCGCAATCGCGGCAAAGAACGAACGTCGCGTACCCGCGGCGGTTGAGGAACAGAATCGCCTGCTCCCTTCTGTCCACCGTCTCGGTAAGCAGCTCGCGGAGCGGCGCCGAAATCACGCTCCGCCGCCCGGCCTTCAGCTCCTCGCGCATATCCACCACCTGCACCACGGGCAGCGGTGACCCGTCCACCCGCGACGGCATCGCCAGCAGTCGGTGCCGGCCCGCGCAAGCGTCGTGATAAGTCTCGACCGCCGGCGTCGCGCTGCCCAGCACCACCGCCGCCCCGGCCAGCGCGGCCCGTTTCAGGGCCACCTCCCTCGTGTGATAACGGGGCGACTCCTCCTGCTTATAAGTAAACTCCTGCTCCTCATCGATAACAAACAGACCCGGATCGGGCACCGGCGCAAACACCGCCGAGCGGGCCCCGATCACTATCCCCGCCGTTCCGCTCCGTAGACGCTGCCAGGCGTCGTAACGCTCGCCCACCGACAGCTTACTGTGCGCCACCACCACATCGTCGCCGAACCGCGCCTTGAACCGTGTCACAATCTGGCCGGTCAGCGCGATCTCCGGCACCAGCACCACCACCTGGCGGCCGGCCGCGCGGGCGGCTGCCGCCGCCTCGATATAAACCTGCGTCTTGCCGCTGCCCGTCACCCCGTGAAGAAGAAACGACTCAAACCGTTTGGCCTGCACGGCGGGCAGGAGCGCCGCCAGCACCGCCCGCTGCTCTTCCGTCGGCGCCGGGATCAACGCCCCGGTCGCCGCGCCGGCGTAGCTGTCGCGGACCACCGCCTCACGTTCGGCCGCCACCAGCCCCGCGGCCTCCAGACTTTTCGTCGTCGTCGCCGCCACCTTCAACCGCTTCAGATCCTCGGGACCCAGCCGGCCGTCCGCCAGCAGCGCCGCCAGCAACCGTCCCTGGGCCTGCCGGCCCTTCAAATTAGCCAGAAACGACGTCGCCGCCGCCTCATCGACCGCCAGCCGCCAGTACGTCCTGTATTGGGTGCGTGCCGTGCGGCGGGCAGTAGCCTTGGCGGCCACCAGCCCATGGCGGACCAGCAGGCGGAGAACAGCCGCCGCGCCGCTGTCGAACTCGCCCGTCAACTGCGCCAGCGTCCGCGGGCCGGCGCTTACCGCCGCGTACACCTTGCCCGCCAGTGGCGGCCGGCCGGTCAGGAATTCCTCCGCCGCCAGCCCCGTCGCGCGGTACACAGTCGCGCTCTTGATCCCCGCCTTGCCGGGCACGAACAGACGCATCGCCTCAGCCGGCGTACACAGATAATACTCGCTGATCCACGCCGCCACCGCCAGCATTTGGTCCGTAAACCACGGCCCGTCGTCGATGGCGTCCATGATAGATTTAAGCTCCGCGTCCGCGGCAGCATCCGCCTCACCCACGCTGACCACGAACCCCTCGGCCTTGCGCCCGCCGAACGGCACCAGTACCCGCCAGCCCGGTCCGATCTGTCCGAGCTCGTCGGGAACGAGATAGGTGAACGAATGATTAAGCCGGCGGGCCGGCAAATTGACGAACACTTCCGCGATCAGCGCCATAATTACTCCCCCTGCGGCCAAGCCGCAAAAGAAGAGGGACACATCTCTGTCCCTCTCGGTTGTATATCCCATATTTCGCTTTTCTGCGCGTCAATACCTGCTGTTCTCCTCTTCCTCGGCAAAATCCGGACTTTCCCATTCAACGTCCGGCGGCGGCTGCCGGCGGAACCGTCGGGCCGGGCGTCTGCCCAGCGGCGCAAAACGAAGTCCCATCGCCCTAACCCTGGATAGAGTAGCCCAAGGATTGCAACGTCTCCTCGATATACCCGCTGGGGATGACATCCGGGTCATAGGCCACCTTTACCTCCCTGGCGCCCAGATCGACATCCACCCCGGCCACGCCGCCAAGATGAGAAAGCGTATGCTCGATGCGGTCGCGGCAATGATCGCCCTTAAGGCCGCCGACCCTGTAAACGGCTGTTTTCCTGCCTGCTGTTGTTGCCAATATATCTACCCCCTGTCAATCTTCAAATGGCCGGCAGAAATAGTATGCCCTCGGGCTTAATCCAGATACATGAAGACCGCCTCGAAAGTCCATCCGCGGCGTTGCTCCTCAGAGCGTTTGCCGGCGTACGTCTTATGTACGCCGGCAAACGCTCTTCCGGTACGCCTTGCATCTGGACCTTCGAGACGGTCTCGACAATTCTTATATTCTTTTCCTTACTTCAGGCCCGCTTCCTTGCGGAGAATCTCCGCCTTATCCGTCCGTTCCCACGGCAGCTCGACATCGGTGCGGCCGAAATGGCCGTAAGCCGCCGTCTGCCGATAAATGGGGCGCCGCAGATCCAGCGTCTTGATGATGCCGGCGGGCCTCAGATCGAAATGGGCGGCGATCAGCTCGGCGATCAGCGCCTCGTCAACCTTGGCGGTGCCGAAGGTCTCCACCAGAACCGACACCGGGCGGGCGATACCGATAGCGTACGCCAGCTGAATCTCGCACTTGTCCGCCAGGCCGGCGGCCACCACATTCTTGGCCACATAACGGGCCGCATACGCCCCCGAGCGGTCGACCTTCGTGGGATCCTTGCCCGAAAACGCGCCGCCGCCGTGACGGGCCATGCCGCCGTAGGTATCGACGATGATCTTCCGCCCCGTCAGGCCGGCGTCGCCCTGCGGTCCGCCGACCACGAACCGGCCGGTGGGATTGATATAGTACTTCGTCTTGGCATCGAGAAAACCGGCCGGCACAACCGGCGTGATAACATGCTCGATAATCGCCTTCTCGATGTCCTTCAACTCGATATCCGGGCGGTGCTGGGTCGAAACGACGATCGTATCGATCCGCACCGGCTTGTCGCCCTCGTACTCCACCGTCACCTGGGTCTTGCCGTCCGGGCGCAGCCACGGCAGCACGCGCGTCTTGCGCACCTCGCTCAGGCGGCGGGCCAGCTGGTGGGCCAGCGAAATCGGCATGGGCATCAATTCGGGCGTCTCGTTCGTCGCATAACCGAACATCATCCCCTGGTCGCCGGCGCCGATGGCCTCGATCATATCGTCCTCGCCCTTCTTGGCCTCCAGAGCCTTATCCACTCCCAGAGCGATATCGGCCGACTGCTCGTCGATCGATGTCATGACACCGCAGGTTTCGCCGTCGAAACCGAACTTAGCGCGAGTGTAGCCGATCTCCTTGACCGTCTGGCGGACAATCTTGGGGATATCGACATAACAATTGGTCGTGATCTCGCCCACCACATGGACGATACCCGTCGTCACCAGCGTTTCGCAGGCCACGCGCGCCATCGGGTCCTGAGCGATGATCGCGTCAAGGACGCTGTCGGAAATCTGGTCGGCAATTTTGTCGGGATGACCTTCGGTCACCGACTCGGATGTGAACAATCTGCGCATCTTCTCCAAAATCTTACCTCCTCAGCATCGGCAATAAAAAAACCCTCCACGGGAGGGTAAACCACTCTCCCATCTCGCGGGCATTACCCCGCCGGAATTGGCACCGTTCCCCCATAGGGGTGGTTGCCGCGGTTTCATCGGGCCAGTCCCTCCACCAACTCTTGATGAGTATAACATATGTAGTTTTACCGTAAAAAATTGTATCGGAAACCAACGAAAAAATCAATGCCTATTTGTTAACAAAACGCAAATTTTATCTAAAATTATCCCAGCCAACTCATCCTTGGCCGTACGTCCGTACTCCTCCACCCGGCCGTCAGGGTACAGCAGCTTGACAATGTTCGTGTCCGCGCCGAAGCCCGCGCCCGGCAGCGTCACATCGTTAGCCACGATCATATCGAGATTTTTCCGCGTCAGCTTATCGCGGGCGTGACCGACAAGCTCCTCCGTCTCCGCCGCGAACCCCACCAGCAGCTGGCCCTGCTTCCTGCGGCCCAACTCGGCAAGAATATCGGGGTTCTTCACCAGCGTTAGCGCCAGCTCGTCATCCCGCTTCTTGATCTTTTGCCCGGCGGGCGCCTGCACGCGGTAATCCGCCACCGCCGCCGCCTTCACCACAACGTCGCAGTCGTCAAACTCGGCCAGCACCGCGGCCATCATCTCGGCCGCCGTCTCCACCCGCGCCACCCTAACTCCCGGCGGCGGCGCAAGCTCCGTCGGCCCCGTCACCAGCACCACGTCCGCGCCGCGTGCGGCCGCCGTCCTGGCGATGGCGTAGCCCATCTTGCCGCTCGAATGATTGCTGATATACCGGACCGGATCGATCGCTTCGCGGGTCGGGCCGGCCGTAACCAGCACCTTCCTCCCCGCCATTCCACCGCCGGCCCCCAGCAGCGCGGCCACCTTGTCGACAATCGCCGCCGGCTCCGGCAGCCGTCCGGGACCTTCCACCCCGCAGGCCAGCAGCCCCTCATCAGGCGGGATGAAATGATACCCCAGCCCGGTAAGTTTGGCGATATTGGCCTGTACCAGCGGGTTCAGATACATATTGCAATTCATCGCCGGCGCCAGCACCACCGGCGCCTTCGTCGCCAGCAGCGTCGTCGTCAGCATATCGTCGGCGATGCCGGCCGCGAGCTTGCCGATAACATTGGCGGTCGCCGGCGCGACCAAAAACAAATCGGCCCGCGTAGCGAGCGCGACATGCTCCACATTCCAATTTTTCGGCTCATCCCACATCGAAGTCACAACCGGGTTACCGCTGATTTCGCGAAAAGTGAGCGGCGTCACGAATTTAGTCGCCGCCCGCGTCATCACGACATAAACCGACGCCCCCTGCTTCCTCAGCCGGCTGGCCACCTCAACCGCTTTATAAGCGGCGATGCCTCCCGACACACCCAGGACGACGCATTTCCCTGCAAGCATGAAACTCACCTACTTGATGCCCGACTTCGTCCTCTCGTACACGATCCTGCCCTGGGCAACCTCTTCCAGAGCAACCGTCACAGGCTTGTTGGAACGCGAATCCACCAGCGACTCCTCGCCGTCCATGATCTCCCTGGCCCGCTTGGCGGCAAGCACCACCAGCGTATACTTACTGTCGACCTTGTCGACAAGCGTATCCAAAGACGGATGAATCATAAAAGCCCCCCTCTACTCAATCTATGCTGCCTCTCTTGCCGATAGCCTCAATCAAATCGCTGTTACGCTCCATACGGCACTTCTCCGCGACAATAATCGCGGCGATCTTGGCCGTCGCCGTCGCCACCTCGTCATTCACCACCGCATAATCATACTGCGTGGCAAAACCCAGTTCACCCTGCACGCAGCCCAGGCGCTTGGCGATCACCGCCGGGCTGTCGGCGCCGCGCTTGACGATACGGTCCTCCAGCTCCTTCAGCGACGGGGGAATAATGAAAACGAACACCCCTTGGGGAAACTTCTTCTTAATCTGCATCGCACCCTGGGTATCGATTTCCAGAACGACATCGTGGCCGCTCCACAGCATATCCGACACCCAGCGGCGAGGAGTACCGTAACAGTTGCCGTAAACCTCGGCCCACTCCAGCAGTTCATCCTGCTCGACCATCGTACGGAACTCGTCGGGGGCCACGAACCAATAATTAACCCCGTTTACCTCCCCGGGGCGGGCAGAGCGGGTCGTAGCCGAAATCGAATAATGCAAATTTTCGTTTTGGGCAAGCAACTCTTTGCAAATAGTGCCCTTACCGGTCCCTGAAGGACCGGAAAGAACGATCAGAATACCGTGCCGCGCCATAGATAAGCTACTCCCTTCGGCCACCTACTCCGCGGCGTCGTCGCTGCTCGATTCCTTGCTCACCAGGCGATGAGCCACCGTCTCGGGCTGAACCGCCGACAACACCACATGATCGCTGTCAGAGATAATCACCGCACGGGTTCTACGGCCGTAGGTCGCATCGATAAGCATCCCGCGGTCGCGGGCCTCCTGGATGATGCGTTTAATGGGAGCCGACTCGGGACTGACGATAGCGACGATGCGATTGGCTGACACGATATTGCCGAAGCCGATGTTGATTAGCTTGATATCCATACCCTTGAATTCCTCCCAGTCGTTTATATAAGACCCTATTGGCCGAAATCGCCGCGATTTACCCTATATTACTCTATGTTCTGGATTTGCTCTCTGACCTTCTCGATCTCACTTTTAATTTCGACCACCACATTCGCCACCGTAAAATCATTGGCCTTCGAGGCGATCGTATTCGTCTCCCGGTTCATCTCCTGGACAATGAAATCCAGTTTGCGGCCCACAGCCTCCCCGGAAGCCAACGTATCCTTGAACTGGCGCAGATGGCTCCTCAGCCTCACCAACTCCTCGGCGATACTGATCCGGTCGCCGTACAGCGCGGCCTCCTGGAGCAGGCGCGCCTCGTCCGGCTCGGCCCCCACCGCCGCCAGCAGCTCACGCATCCTGCCCAGCAGCTTCTCGCGATACTCGCTCAGCACCTGCGGCGCCCGTTCCTCCACGGCATCCACATACCCGGCGATAGCGTCGATCCGGGCCGCCATATCCTGCTCGATGCTGGTCCCCTCGGCCAGGCGCATCGCCATTAGATTCTGCACCGCCGTCTCAACCGCCGTCTGCAGCTTGGCCCATAGCCCATCGACATCGGTCGAAACCTCTTCCACCCGCAGCACATCCTGGTAGCGGGCGACCTGGTGGACGCTCTCCTCCACAGGCGCACCGAGAAGCTCGCCGAGCTCTTTCAATGCTTTATGGTAAGCGATTGCCAATTCTTTGTCAACCCTTACCCCCCGGTTCTTTTCCCCATACTCGTCCACTGTCACGAAAACGTCGATCCGGCCCCGCTGCAACGTAGCGGCAACCGTCTTGCGGATCTTGTCCTCCAGCGAACCGAGATTTTTCGGCATGCGGATAACGATCTCATTATAGCGGTGGTTAACCGCCTTCACCTCGACAACCAAACGATGTTCGGCATCCATAAACTCTCCCCGGCCGAACCCCGTCATACTCTTAAGCACCCGATGCACCATCCTTTAGCATCTATTATCTGCGATAACCGGCAGTTTAATCAGCCGCGGCGAGGCTCCCCGGCAGAGCTCCCGCCCCGGCGGGCGGCCCCCATATTGTATCCTATACGCAACGAAAAAATCGCCTAAACCCGATTTTTCCAATTTTACTTCGCCCTAGCTGCGTATAAATCCTTTTTTCAACCACAAATAAAACAGCCGTTGATAAAACCCCATGATGCGCAGGCGGCTCGCTCTTCAAGCGGGAAAAGCGACCGCATCGCCACTAAGTGGCGTGCGCCTGCTATTCCGGGCGCTGGCTCGGCTTCCTGACCGGAACAGCCTGCGCATCCTCGGAGCAACCTAGCATATGGGACTTCTCAACAGCCTAAATCTTTTCTTTATCCTTGAAAATCTCTTTTTCGTCTACCTATACCCTGCGAACGGAATCCCAAAAACCCGTTTGCGGCCGTCAGCCGCCGCCACCGTCAGCTGCGCAGGCTTTTCCGTCGCCACATCCCGGCTGGCGAAATACAAATACACCATCGCCTGATAACCCTCCGCCGCCTCGACCGCCACCGGCGGCGCGTGCACAAGCTTCGGGCGGAAAGTCTTCCGTCCCTGGCGGAGATTGGCGGACACCCTGCCGGCGAAATCGGCCCTCTCTCCGGACAGCGTAACCCCGAAAATGACATATCCCTTATAATCGGCCAGTACCTTCCCGGCGTCGGAAACTGTCACCGCCTCCCCGGCCGCCGTCCGGTCGCGGGCGTCCGACGCCAGCAGGAGAAAAGGCGTATAAAGGCAGACCCTCTCGGTCATGTCATCCAGCCGGGGCGCGTTCTCCTCATACACGGTCCACGGCTGCAAGAACAGGGGTAGCGGCATATCCGCCTTGCTCCGTCCATAATCCTGGGCAGCCTTGACCATGTTCTGGTCAACCGGCGCCACCGCCAGTGCCGGACAGGTCAGCAGCAGCATCATCGCCACCCACAGAGCGACACTTCTCACGATCCCCACCTCCCAAGCACATCTCGGCTAATATATATGCCCCCGCGCGAAAAACTTGCCACTTTTTCCGGACAGCCCGCTTCCCCAAGAGCAACATAATATGTTTTTATTCTGCGATAATCAAATAGTAATACCAAAAAAATACCCCAAAAATCATTGTCTAATATTGTCTAACAATGTAACTTTCGGTAAGATATAAGGAAAGATGTCCATTAAGGAGGACGCCATGCGCCAGATTCCCCTCTCCGAGGCAAAACCCGGGATGCTCCTGGCCCGATATATAATGAACGGCGCCGGCACGATACTTCTTGCCCCGGACGTCACCCTGACCGAGGAATACCTCCGCAAACTTACGGCGCTCGGCGTGAGCACCATCTTCGTAAAAGACCCCGACCATCCCGACATTCACACCCCCGAATACCTCTCCATCCAAACGCAGCAACGGGCGCTGGCCGTCCTCGACACCACCATGAAGCAGATCGCCCGCGGCGACACCTTCGCCCCCGACGCCGTCGACAGCGTCGCCTCCGACATCGTCGAAGACCTCCTCATGCAGAAGAACCTCACCATCCACCTGTCAGGCATCATGACCCACGACGACGACACCCTCGCCCACAGCCTCAACTGCTCCATCTACTCCGCCATCCTCGCCAGAATCGCCGGCTTCACCATCCCCCAGATCAAAGAAGTGGCCGCCGGCGCCCTCCTCCACGACGTCGGCAAAATGTTCATCGAAAAAATCATCCTCAACAAGCCCGGCCGGCTGACCGAAGAGGAATACGCGGTCGTTAAAGTCCACGCCGAACAAGGCTTCAAATCCCTCATCTCCAGGCGGGGAGAGCTTTCCAGCCTCGTCGCCCACATGGCCTGGCAACACCACGAAAGAGTCAACGGCCAGGGTTACCCCCGCCAGCTTCAAGGCTCCGAGATCCTGCCCTACGCCAAAATACTCGCCATCACCGACGTCTACGAAGCCATCACCGTCAACCGTCCCTACCGGCGTGCCATGGCCCCCGACGCCATCTACGACACCATCCACTCCGGCCTGGGCAACGAATTCGACGCCTACCTCGGCGAGCTTTTCCTCTCCAAGCTCGCCATCTACATCGCCGGCATGCGCGTAATGCTCAACACCGGAGAAACAGGCATCGTTGCCGCCGTCCCCGAGGAAACACCGCAGCGACCTGTCGTCCGCCTCATCGCCCACCCCGACGGCAGCCCCTACACCCCTGCCAGGGAAATCAGCCTCGCCGACCACCCTAAAATCCAGATCCTCGCCACAAAAACAACATAAAAGCGGCCCGCGCAATGCGGGCCGCTTCTCAATTATCCTATATCCTACAGCTTCAGCCGCGTCTTGATCCGGCTGATCGCCTCTTCCGTGGTCTCGCGGTTGCCAAACGCCGTGAGGCGGAAATAGCCCTCGCCCGACGGGCCGAAACCGCTGCCGGGCGTACCCACGATATTGGCCTCGCCGAGCAGCTTGTCGAAGAACGCCCACGAATCCAGGTTGTTCGGCGTCTTCAGCCAGATATAAGGCGCGTTCACGCCGCCGTAAGCCTCCAGGCCGGCGCTCTTCAAACCCTCGCGGATGATGGCCGCGTTCGTCATATAATAATCGACCGTCGCCTTCACCTGCTCCTTGCCGGCCGGCGAATATACAGCCTCGGCGCCCTTCTGCACGACGTACGGCACCCCGTTGAACTTCGTCGTCTGCCGCCGGTTCCACATCTTATTGAGCTGCTGGGCCTCGCCGGCCTTCGTGTACCCCATCACCGTCTTGGGCACCACGGTATACGCGCAGCGGGTGCCGGTGAAGCCGGCCGTCTTCGAGAACGACCTCAGCTCGATCGCAACCTCCTTGGCCCCCTCCACCTCGTAGATGCTGTGCGGCACCTCGGGCTCGCGGATATAAGCCTCATACGCGGAATCATAGATGATGACCGCCTTATTGGCCTTCGCCCAATCCACCCACTTCTTCAGTTCCGCCTTCGGCAGCGCGGTGCCGGTCGGATTGTTCGGCACGCACAGATAAACCATGTCCACCTTCACCGCAGGCAAAGCGGGCAGGAAACCGTTCTCGGCCGTGCACGGCAAATAAACGATGCCCTCGAACCGGCCGTCGCCGCCCAGTGCGCCCGTGCGCCCCGCCATAACGTTCGTGTCAAGGTAAACCGGGTAAACGGGGTCGGTGATCGCCACCGTATTGCCCACCCCGAAAATCTCCTGGATGTTGCCCACGTCGCTCTTCGCGCCGTCGCTCACGAACACCTCGTCAGTATCCAGCTTGATGCCGCGAGCGGCATAGTCGTTCTCGATGATCTTCTCGATCAGGAAGGAATAGCCCTGCTCAGGCCCATAGCCGCGGAAGCTCTCAGACTTAGCCATCTCGTCCACCGCCGCGTGCATCGCCTCGATAACGGCGGACGGCAGCGGCCGCGTCACATCGCCGATCCCCAGGCGGATAACGTTGGCCTCCGGGTTGGCGGCTTTAAAAGCGGCCACGCGCCGGCCGATCTCCGCGAACAGGTAGCTGCCAGGCAGCTTGAGATAATTCTCGTTAATCAAAGCCATCGAAAAATCCCCCCAAATTATTATCCTAAAAATATTATCTCGCTCATACTGTACGAAGGTGTCTAGAAAGCTCCAGATGCACGTCCTGATTACCCCGTAGCCAGTCGTGGATAATCGCTCGTGCAATGTGCAGGCCGCCCCGAGGACGCGCAGCGTACACGAACGTACGCTGGCAAGCGCCCGCAGGGGCAACACAGCAGATGGACTTTCTAGGCACCTTCCCTTTATATTCTAAGCAAGAACTCGCCGCGGAATACCTCCACCGCCGGGCCAGTCATAAACACCCGGTCATCCTCGGCCCACTCGATCGTCAGATCGCCGCCGTCGAGATGCACCTGCGCCGTCCGGTCGCAGCGCCCGCTCAAGGCCCCCGCCACCACCGTGGCGCACGTCCCCGTGCCGCAGGCCAGCGTCACGCCCGCGCCCCGCTCCCACACCCGCATCCTCAGTTCGCCGCGGCTAAGCACATTGGCGAACTCCACATTCGTCTTGCGGGGGAAAAGCGCGTCCGTCTCGATCTTCGGCCCCGTCACCGGCAGCTCGACCTTCCTCACATCCTCGTCGAGGAAAATAACGAAATGGGGGTTGCCCATATTCACGCCGATGCCGTAATACGTCCGGCCGTCGACCGTCACCGGCACATTCACCGCCCCGTCCTCGGCCGGTCCACTCATCGGAATCTCGCCGCGCTTGAAGCGCGGCTTGCCCATATCCACCCGCACCCCGCTCACCTTGCCGTCCGTGAACACCAGCTCCGGCCTGATCGGCCCCGCCAGCGTCTCCAGCGTCACCTTCGTCTTGTCGGTCAAGCCCTGCTCATACAAATACCGGGCGACGCAGCGGGTCGCGTTGCCGCACATCTCCGCCTCGCTGCCGTCCGAATTGATGATCTGCATCCGGAAATCGGCGCTGTCCGACGGCAGCACGAACACCAGACCGTCAGCCCCCACGCCGAAATGACGGTCGCACACCAGGCGACCGGCGGCGGCCAGATCCAGCCCCGCCACCTTCTCCTTAAACCCGTTCACGATCACGAAATCGTTGCCGGCGCCATGCCACTTAGAAAACTGCATAATATCCCTCCGTCAAAAACGAAATGCTTCTTATCTATATTATACCCGGCTGAAGGCGGAACGCACCGGCGGCCGCCGCCGCAAAAGCAGATGGCGCAGACCGCCGACCAGCGCCGTCCAGCCGGCCACGATCAGCACGATCGCCCACTCCTTAAGTCCCAGCGGCACTGTACCGAAAATCGCGTTCAGCGGCGGCAGATGGATCACCGCCGTCTGCATCAGCGCCGAACAGCAGGTCGCCAGCAGGAGATACTTATTGGTAAACACGCCGAGCTCGAAAATCGTCAGAATCTCCGACCGGCAGTCATAAACATGGAACAACTGGCAGAACACCAGCGTGGCGAACGCCATCGTCCGCGCCAGCGCCAGATCGCCCTTCGTCAGATAAACGCCCGCGAACACCAGCACCGTCGTAAGCCCGATCTGGACGCCGCGGAAAACGATCTTGCGCGCCAAACCGCGGGAAAAAACGCTCTCCGCCGGATTGCGCGGCGGCCGGTACATCGTATCCGGCGCCTTGGGGTCCACCCCCAGCGCCATCGCCGGCAACCCGTCGGTCACCAGATTCACCCACAGAATCTGCAGCGGCAGCAGCGGCAGCGGCAGCCCCGCCAGCGCGGCCAGGAACATCGTCAGCACCTCGCCGATATTGCACGCCAACAGATAACGGATAAACTTCCTGATATTGTCGTAAATGCCGCGGCCTTCCTCCACCGCCGCCACGATCGTCGCGAAATTGTCGTCAGCCAGCGTCATCGCCGACGCCTCCCGGGTCACGTCAGTGCCCGACAAGCCCATGGCCACGCCGATATCGGCCTCCTTCACCGCCGGGGCGTCGTTCACGCCGTCTCCCGTCATAGCGACGATATGGCCCTTATTCTTCAGCGCCTTCACGATCCTGAGCTTATGGGCCGGCGACACCCGCGCGTACACCGTCGTCCTGGCAGCGGCCGCCGCCAGCTCGCGCTCGCTCAGCGCATCCACCTCAGCCCCCGTCAACGCCTGCGACGAGCCGTCGCGGAACATCCTCAGCTCGCGGGCGATCGCCACCGCCGTATTCCGGTGGTCGCCGGTGATCATCACCGTCCCGATGCCGGCCTGGCGGCACAGGGCGATTGCCTCCTTCACCTCCGGGCGCGGCGGATCGATCATCCCCGCCAGCCCGGTGAAAACCAGCTCCCGTTCCGCCTCCTCGGCCACGTGCGCGGCCTCGGCCGGAGCCAGGCGGCGGTACGCCAGCGCCAGCACCCTCAGAGCCCCGTTCGTCATCGCCTCATTGGCGGCGGCGATGCTTGCGGCAAGCTCGGGCGTCAGCGGCCTTTCGACAGTTCCGTCGAACCAGTAACGGCACAACTCGAGCACAGTGTCAGGCGCGCCCTTCACATACAGCACCGCGCCTTCCGGCCCGCCGTAGGCCACCGCCATCCGGCGGCGCTCCGCCTCAAACGGAATCTCCGCAAGACGGCGCTCCCGCTTCTCGATATCGGCCCGCCAGACGCCCGCCTTGCCGGCGGCCACCACCAGCGCACCCTCGGTGGGGTCTCCCTCCACCGACCAGCCGCGGGCGCCCTTCTTGCGCCACAGTCCGGATATGCCTACACTGCCCTGCTTCAGCACGCTGTTGTTGCACAAACAGCCGACAGCCAGGCATTGCAGTAAACATTTATCCTTTTTGGCATCGAATTCCTGCTTGTCGAGGAAAAATTCGCCTTTGATTTCGAAGCCGGCCCCGCTCACCTCGTACGTTTTCCCGCCGCAGTAAACCTGCCGCACCGTCATCGCGTTCTGGGTCAGCGTCCCCGTCTTATCCGAGCAGATCACCGTCGTGCAGCCCAACGTCTCCACCGCCGGCAGCTTCCGCACGATTGCGTTTCGGCGGATCATCCGCTGCACCCCGAGCGCCAGCGCCACCGTCACGATCGCCGGCAGCCCCTCGGGGATGGCCGCCACCGCCAGGCTGATACCCGTCATGCACATCAATAGCAGCGGCTCGCCCCTGGCCACCCCGGTAGCCACCACCACCAGGCACACCCCCAGGCAGCCCCACACCAGCCACCGCCCCAGATGATCCAGCCGCCGCTGCAAAGGCGTCTCGTCTTCCGTCGCCGACTGGATAAGCGTCGCGATCTGTCCGACCTCGGTATTCATCCCCGTCCCGCACACGACCGCCGTCCCCCGGCCGCGGGTAACCACCGTCCCGGCGTACACCATATTCTTGCGGTCGCCCACCGTCACATTCTCGTCATACACCCGGTCGGCCAGCTTGCGCACCGGCAGCGACTCGCCCGTCAACGCCGACTCCTCGGCCTCCAGATTGGCAGTCTCCGCCAACCGGCCGTCGGCCGCCACCACGTCTCCCGGCTCCAGCAGCAGAATATCGCCAGGCACCAACTCGCGGGCCGGCACGTGCTGGATGCAGCCGTGGCGGACAACGCGGGCCGTCGGCGCCGTCAGTTTCCGCAAGGCGGACATCGACTGCTCAGCCCGGTGCTCCTGCACAAACCCCAGCACCGCGTTCAGCACCACGATCGCCAAAATCGTCACCGCGTCGGCATACTCGCCCAACAATCCGGAAATCAGCGTCGCCGCCAACAGCACCAACACCATGAAATCCTGGAACTGGGCCAGCAAACGCCGCCACCAGGCCGGCCGCTCCTTCTCCGCCACCTCGTTGTACCCGAACAGCTTCAACCTCGCCGCCGCCTCGGCGTTCGTCAGTCCCTCGCCGCTGTCGGTGCGCCAGTAGCTGATAGCGTCGTCCGCGCTTCTCGCATGCCACATCTCCACAGTTTTTCACCCCTTGTACGTGGCGGCCGTTGATAAACCCCCATCTGCGTCGTTATCCGCCAAGCGCTTGCTAGCGTACGGTCGTACGCGTCGCGGCACGCTTGGCAGAGCCGCCTTGCATCTGGGGGTTTCTGAACGGCCTTTCTCTAACCATGATATTCCAAAAAAGGAGCCGCTATGCCTATTTGACCCTGCGCAGCGGGCGGTGCTATACTGTATTGAGAAAACCTGGCAAGCGGAGGTTCCCATGAACATCGACGGCCTCTCCTTGCGGTCCCTGGTAGCCGAACTCGACAGACGGCTGGCCGGCGCCCGCATCGACAAAATATCCCAGCCCGATAAATTCCGCCTCGGCGTCTGGCTTCGCCAGCCGGGCGAAAACATCGCCCTCCTCCTGTCCGCCAGCCCCGAAAGCGCTGGCGCCTGGCTGCCGTCCGCGCTGCCAGAGAACCCGGCCGTACCGCCCGCCTTCTGCATGCTCCTCAGAAAGCACCTCGAAGACGGCCGGATCGCCTCCGTCGCCCAGCACGGCCTCGACCGCGTCGTCGCCATCGCCGTCGACACCCGCGGCGAAGGCGGCCTCATCGTCACCAAACAGCTTATCCTCGAAATAATGGGCAAACACAGCAACATCATCCTTGTCCAGGACGGCCTAGTCCTCGACGCCATTCGCCGCGTCGGCGCAAGCATCAGCCGCGTCCGCCATATCCTTCCCGGCCGCCCCTACCTCCTTCCCCCCGGCCAGCCCCGCGCCGACATCCTCGCCACGGAGCCGGCCGCCTTCGTCGCCGCCCTGCGCCGGGAACACGGCACCCTCGGTCTCGCCAAAGCCATCGTCGCCGCCGCCGAAGGCGTAGGCCCCGTCACCGCCAGGGAAATTGCCTGGCGCGCCGGCCTCCCCGCCGACCACCCCGTCGCCGCCCTCGACGGCGCCGACGCCGCCGCCCTCGACGAAGCCATCGCCAGCATCGCCGCCCCCCTCGCGGCCGGCGAAACTCAGCCCACCGTCGCGCTCAGCGCCGACGGCGGCAAACTTCTCGCCCTCGCCGCCTTCCGGCCCGAGCACCTCGCCGGCGATTTCCGCCCCTTCCCGACCATGGCCGCCGCCGTCGAATACGCCGCCAACTTTCAGGGCCAGCCCGCCAATCCCGAAAAAACCGTCCTCCAGAAACTCCTCGTCCAGGAAACGGCCCGCCTCGCCCGCAAGGAAGCCATCCTCGCCGCCGAGCTCGCCGCCGCCGACGAAGCCGATAAATACCGCGTCTACGGCGACCTCCTCATGGCCAACCTCCACACCGTCCCGGCCGGCGCCGCCCAGGTCATCCTCCCCAACCTCTACGACGAAGCCGCCGCTCCTCTCGCCATCCCCCTCGACCCGCTCCTCAGCCCGGTCGCCAACGCCAAACGTCACTACGTCAAATACAACAAAGCCAAACGGGCCCAGCAGAGCCTCGCCGCCCAGCTCGCCGAATGCCGCGCCGACCTCGCCTACCTCGACAGCGTTGCCGTATCCCTCGACCAGGCCGCCGTCCTCGACGAAATAAGCGAAGTCCGCCAGGAGCTCGTCCAGGGCGGCTACATCAAAGAAAAAAGCAAACGCCGCCCCGCGCCGCCCGCCGCCCCCCTAGCGGCCGCGGCCCCCGACGGCACACCCATCCTCATCGGCCGCAACAACCGCCAGAATGACCTCGTCACCTTCAAGCACGCCGGCCCCGACGACCTGTGGCTCCACACCAAAGACATCCCGGGCTCCCACGTCATCCTCAAAACCGCCGGCCGCGAACCCGCCCCCGAGGCCCTCGCCGCCGCCGCCATGCTCGCCGCCTACTACTCCAAGGCCCGCGCCTCGGCCACCGTCCCTGTCGACTATACCCGCCGCCGCCACGTCAAAAAACCGTCCGGCGCCAAACCCGGCTTCGTCATCTACGACCGCCAGAAAACCCTCTACGTCACCCCCGACGAACAAGCCGTCAAACAAATGCTCGTAAACAAAAAAGGCTAAGACATCGCATCGTCTTACCCTTTTCTCAACCGTTATTTTCTTTATGGTTTTATGATAAAATACTATTAGATCATATCGGATAAACGCTTGCCGACAAAGATGTCCAAAGCACCTTTTGGATATCTTTTTTGTTCCGCAAGCAATCGGAGGCGTTAAACATGCAAAACTACCGCTTTTACGAAATGGAAGAGCGGCACCTCGACAAAGTGCTGCAAATCTACACCCATTACGTTCTGAATACCACCGCGACATTTCATGCCCGTCCGCTGACCAAACAGGAAATGCGGAAAATCGTATTCTTCAGAAACGACAAATACCGGACCTTCGTGATATGCGACGAAAACGAGCTTTGCGGCTACGTCCTGATAACCCAGCACAAAAACCGGGAAGCCTATGACGGAACCGCCGAAATCACCGTCTACCTCAACCCGGACTTTATCGGCAAAGGCATCGGCAGCCTGGCGATCAAGCACGTCGAGGTTTACGCCCGTAAACAGCAACTGCATGTTCTCGTTGCCACAATATGCGGCGAAAACACGAACAGCATCAAGCTTTTTGAGCGAAACGGCTACTTCAAGTGCGCCCACTACAAAGAGGTGGGGCAAAAGTTCGGACAACTGCTCGACGTCGTCTCCTACCAAAAGATAATCGGCCGCTAGTCCTTCCCCGGCAACCGTCCGTAATAGCACTTCAGCGGGTTCGCGCCTACCCCGATCAGGCAATAGTTGCAGTTGATGCACCGCGACCCCGCCTGACGGCCGTCGCGCATCTTGGCCACGATATCAGGCTCGATCACTAACGGCCGGCACATCGATACATAGTCCGCCTGCCCGGCGGCGATAATCGCCTCGATCGCCTCCAGCCGCCGGATGCCGCCCACCACGATCACCGGGATACCCGCAGCCGCCCTGATCGCCGCCGCCGCGGCCACATTGTAGTTCTCCTGCTCGTCGTACGTCGTGAACATCCGCGGGATCAGCAGCGCCGCGATTTTCTTCTTCAGCCACGACGCCCCCCTGAGGGCCGGCGACAGCTCCACGATCGCCTCCACCGGCACCTTGGGCGACCTCACCACGCAAAACCAGTTATCGTTGCCGCACGACACCTCGATCGCGTCCACCGTCGCCTCGCGGCACAACTCCGCCAACCGCGCCGACTCCTCCAGCCGCATCCCGCCGTCGTCGAAATCGTATGCGCTCAGCTTCACCAGCAGCGGAAAATCGCCCACCGTCGCGCGCGCCCGGCTTACGATCTCCCTAACGACGCGGAACCTGTTGTCCGTCGACCCGCCCCAGCGGTCGCGCCGCCTGTTCAGCGCCGGCGACAGAAACTGCGCCAGCAGGTACCCGTGGGCCGCGTGCAGCTGCGCCCCGTCGAACCCGCTTCGCCAGGCGCGGATAATCCCCCGCACGAACGCACCCACGATCGCCTCGATCTCGCCCTCTGTCAGCTCCCGCGCCGTCGTTCCGGCTCCCTTGTAGCGGTGCCGCGACGGCGCTTTGGCCTCTTCGCCGGTCACCGCCGGCTCCGTCCGCCCCCCGCCGTGGGCGAGCTGCATGATAAGCGGAACCCCGTGCGGCCTCACCGCCTCCGTCACCTCCCGGTAAGCGGCCACATACGCGTCGTCGTCGATCATCAGCATATTCGGCCACGCCCGGCCGTCCCGGCTCACCCCCGCGTACCCGGTGATGATCGCCCCCACGCCTCCCTGCGCCAGCCGGATATACCGCTCCGCCAGCCGCGCGGGGAAATCCTCCCGGTCACCCAGCCCTTCGTGGGTCGCCGACCTTATTATCCTGTTCGCCGGCCTCATCCCGGCCAGCGCCGTCCTCTCGAAAACCGTCGCCATTTCGCAACACCTTCCCGCATATCACTCATTCCGAACATATCGTACTGGAAACCGCTTCCACCGTCAACCCCCCACCGGCAAAAAGCATCCCGACGCACAGCGCCGGGATGCTTTTTGCCGTAATCTTATCATCGGCCGTTACGGGCTACGTAGAAAACGCAGCCGTAAAGCCCGCCAGCCGCGGCGGCGTCCGCCCGTTACTCGGCGATCTCCTGCAAAACCACCTGCTCCGCACCGTCCGTATCGCTAAGCTGCACAGCCACAATCTCCTTGCGCGACGTCGGCACGTTCTTGCCCACGAAATCGGCGCGGATCGGCAACTCGCGGTGGCCGCGGTCCACCAGGACCGCCAACTGAATGACCCGCGGCCGGCCGATATCGGTCAGCGCCCCAAGCGCCGCCCGGACCGTCCGTCCGGTATACAGCACATCGTCCACCAGCACGATCTTCTTGTCGTTGATATCGAAGGGGATCTGCGTCTCGTGCACGATCGGCTGATAACCAAGCGTGGACAGATCGTCGCGGTACAGAGTAATGTCCAGCAGCCCCACCGGCAGCCGCGCGCCCTCGATCTTCTCGATCTCCACCGCCAGCCGCTTGGCCAGAGGCACGCCGCGCGTCCTTATCCCCACCAGCGTAAGATCCCTGCTGCCCTTATTTTTCTCGATGATTTCGTGGGCGATGCGGATCAGCGCCCGGTTGATGCCCTGGGCGTCCATCAGAACTGTTTTGTCGACAAGCTTAACCACGACAACTCCCCCTCTCGATTGCCCCCAAAATCCGTCCGCTTCCTGCTGCAAAGCGCCTTTCATCCGGGCAAACCCTAAATCTCCTTATCATCCCTTGCTTCTGCGCAGCTTCGCCAAAATCCCGTCCATATCCGCCGGCAGCGGCGCCGTGAAAACCATCTCCGCTCCGCTCGCCGGATGGCGGAAAGTCAGCTCGGCCGCGTGCAGCGCCTGCCCGTCAATCGGAAAGGGCGAACCCTTCGGCCCGTACTTCGGGTCACCCACCACCGGATGGCCGATATACGCCATATGTACCCTGATCTGGTGGGTCCGCCCCGTCTCCAGCTTGCACGCCACCAGCGTATACCCCGCGAACCGCTCCAGCACCCGAAACCGCGTCCTGGCCTCACGGCCGCGCTCGGCATCCACCGCCATCTTCTTGCGGTCGGTCCGGTGGCGGCCAATCGGAGCGTCGACCAGCCCCTCCTCCGCCTTCACATTGCCGTGAACCAGCGCCAGATACTTTCGGCCGGCCGTCCGGTCCTTTATCTGTCTGGCCAGACTGGCATGGGCGCGGTCGCTCTTTGCCGCCACCATCACCCCGGAGGTATCCTTATCGAGCCGGTGCACGATCCCTGGTCGAACCTCGCCGCCCACCCCCGACAAATCGTCGCAGCGGGCCAACAACGCGTTTACCAGCGTCCCACGCCAGTTGCCGGCCGCCGGATGAACCACCATCCCCCGCGGCTTGTTCACCACCACCACCTCGGCGTCCTCATACACCACGTCGAGCGGGATGGCCTCGGCCTCCACCGCCACCGGCTCGGGAGGCGGCACCGTCAGAGACACCGTCTCACCCGGCTGCACCTTGTGGTTGGCCTTGGCCGGCCGGCCCTGCACCGTCGCCAGCCCGTCGGCGATCAGCCGCTGGACGCGGGAACGCGACAGCTCCGGCGCCTGGCGGGCCAGGAACACATCAACGCGCTCCCCTCTATCGGCCTCAGTCGCCTCAAACAGGCGCGTCTCCCCCGTCATCCTCATCAGCCTTTCTTCCGGGCGGGAACAAAATCGAATACACGATCAGCGCCACCCCGACAACAATCGCTATATCGGCCACGTTAAACACCGGCCATACGCGAAAATCGAAAAAGTCCACCACATATCCCGTCTTCAGGCGGTCGATGGCGTTGCCGGCCGCCCCGCCCGTCTGCAGGGCCACGCCGAGCCGCAGCAAACCGTAGCCCGCCGGTATGCGGGGATACAAATACACGATAACGGCCAGCAGCAGCAAAGCCACCGCCACGAAAAACCACCGCTGGTGCTCGAGAATTCCGAACGCCGCCCCGGGATTCAGGACATAAGTAATGTGAAAAATGCCGGGAATCACCGGAACCGACGCACCCGGCGCCATATTCGCCTGCAAATAAGCCTTGGACACCTGATCGAGAGCAATCACCGCCAGGGCCAGTATAATGATCGGCACGCGCTATTCTCTCCTATCCTTCCACCTATCACAAAGCCTTCAGCAACAGCGCCGCCGAAGCCTCGTTCGTTGCCACCGGCACATTATGAACGTCGCACACCCTCAGCAGCGCCGTAATATCGGGCTCATGCGGCTGGGCCGTCAGCGGATCGCGGAGGAACACCACCGCATCCACCGCCCCGCAGGCGATCAGCGCCCCGATCTGTAAATCGCCGCCCATCGGGCCGGACAAATACGCCTTCACCGCCAGCCCCGTCTCCCCGGACACCAGACCGCCGGTCGTGGCCGTGGCGATCAGATTATAGCCCGCGAGCGACTCGCGGTGCGCCGCCACGAAGGCGAGCATCTCCTGCTTCTTACGGTCGTGCGCGATCAACGCAATCGTTTTCCTCATCCGTAAACCTCATTTATTTTTTCCCTGGCATATCCATAATACTCAATTTTAGCCACAACGTAAAGAAGCGTAGCTCCAGCTACGCTTCCGACACGACCCCTATTACTGGCCAGGGCTGATAGCCCCCACCGGACAGACCGCCGCGCAAGAGCCGCAATCAACACACTGGTCGCCGATGACGTATTGGGCGTCTCCCTCGGTAATCGCGCCTACCGGGCAGGTTGCCGCGCACGCGCCGCACTTGATGCACTCGCTGCTGATTACATACATGAGTACTATTCACCTCCTGAAACATCGCTGAAAATATTATACCAAATCAATGGAAAAAAAACCATGGACAAATACAAATCATTCCTTATGGGAAAAAAGCCGCTGCTCGATCTCGTTGCGGTAATAATAAACCAAACCACTCACCAGGAGCAGCAGCGTCGTAATCACGATCGCCCAACGGATTCCGCGGGTCAGGTGCTGCCCCAGGAACGAATACAGCACGATCGCCGGCGTCTGGCCGATACCCGTCGCCAGCACATACTGCTGCAGGCTTATCGCCGTAAGCCCAGCCCCGTAGCTTATCACCTTAAAAGGGACGACCGGCGTAAGCCTGGTCACGAACACCGCCATCACCCCGTGCCGCTTGAAAAACTGATCAGTCATATCGAGATACTTCGGACGCACGAACTTCTCCACCGCCGGCCGGCCATACCAACGGGCGATGCCGAAATCCAGCACAGCTCCGGCCAGCGCCCCGATCCACGAATAAAGCGCCCCGTACTCCCAACCGAAAATCCAGGCGTTCGTAATCGTCACCGCCAGCCCCGGCACCAGCGGCACCATCGACTGCACCGTCATCAGCGCGATCGACGTCAACGGCGCCCACACACCGTAAGCGAGAATAAACAGCCTCAGCCCCTCGAAATCGCGATGGTGGAGATAGCCGACACCCGTCGCCACAAACTCCCTCACCCCGGGCACGAAAAAATACGCCGCCACGGCGCCGGCCAAAACCGCTCCCTTCATAACATACAGGCTTCTGCACGTCGGCTCGGCCACGACACGCGCCCCCCGCTTCGCCTTCCGCTATATATTAGTCGCCGTCGGCCGATTCGTGCCGCCGGCACGCAAATAATCGCACCATACGCCGGTACGGACTACTTGCCGCGCCCCTTCCTGCCAGCCGGACCCTTAGCGTCCTTCGGCGCACTGCGCCGCTTCAGCCAGGTAGTCGCCCACAGCGCCACACAGCCGACCGCAAAACCAACCATCAGCAGCCACGGGATATTGACCCCTTCGCCGCCTTTTTCGCTAGACCACAACGCCAGCCCGCCGATTATCACCGTCGCGATACTGACGATAAAATTCCGCAAAACGACATTCACGCTATAAACTCCTTTTCCTTCACATCCTAAAATAGTTTATCCGCGCCAACCGTAAAATCCTGCCGGTCTTGCGCAAGAAATATGCAAGAAGAACCCGCCCGCCTCCACCATATTCCCCACGCCCTATCTTTCTACCAATCCGGTAGCCTTTGGCATATCCGGGCTAAACCTCCTCCCCCAGCGACGGAGCGCCTAGCCGGGCCGCCGGCAGGCGACGCAGCGCGTCTCCCAGGGTAACTCCTCCAACCGGTCGGCGTCGATCTCCCGGCCGCACCTCCCGCACACCCCGAACGCGCCCCCCGCAAGCCTCTCCAGCGCCGCCTCCACCTCCGCCAGCAACACACAGGCGTTTTCCCTCAGCACCGCGCGCTCGAAAACCGCCACGCCAGCATCCGCGGGGTGGGTAGCGCACACCGGCGGCCCGCCCGGTGAAACGCTTGCCGTATCGCCTATGCCTGCCTCCTCCATCCGGGCGATCGCCAACAGCAGCCGCTTCCTCGTATCCTCCAGATCCTCGCGAAAATGCGCCAGCATCTGCCGGTCCAAGCCAATCCCTCCTAGTGCAAAACCTTAGTCACATCCGCCACCCGCAAACGTTCCTTCGCCTCATCGTCGTTCTCCTCATTACTGTAGCCCAGACAAACGATCGCCACCGCCCTCAGTCGCGGCGGCGCCTCCACCAGTTCCTGCACCAGGCGCTCGTCGAACGCCCCCACCCAGCATGTCGCAAGCCCCAGCCCCGTCGCCGCCAGCAGCATATTCTGGGTCGCCGCCGCCGTATCCTGCAGACAGTAAAGCTGCGCGCCCCGCTCCCCGTAGCGCTCGTTCGACCGCGCCGGATCGGCCATCACCACCACCACCGTCGGCGCCTCCGCCACCTGGTGCTGCCCGTGGCACGCGTCCGCCAGCCGCCGCTTCAGACCGGAGTTCTGCACCACATAAAAATACCACGGCTGCAGATTACCGGCGCTCGGCGCCCAGCAAGCCGCCTCCAAAAGCCGCGTCAGCGTCGGCTCCGGCACCGGCACGCTCGTGAACTGCCGTACGGAATGAGCCTCGCGCATCGCATCGAAAACATCTTTTGTCACAAACATTCCTCCCAATTCAAAATCTGCCTTGCCCGTTCGTCTGCTCCACAATCCTCATAACCTCGGCCACAAACCCGCCAATACCGGGAATATTCAAAAGAATCACCCGGCGCATCAGCTCCAGCATCAGCGCGAAAATCAGCGTCGCCCCGATCGCGATCCCCAGCCCCCTGGCCAGCCCGGCCGCGAAATTAAGCAGCAAAAGTCGCACCGGTCGCTGCATCAGCTCCACATACCCGGCGACGTTCATCTTTTCCAGATACTGCGCCAGCCGCTCGAGCTGGGCGGCGATCACATCCGCCCTATCTACGTTCTGCGCCATCGGCATACCCCCATATTGCCTAGTATCCCCGTGCGCCAGCAAATAATAAGGCGGCCGGAATTTCTCCTCCCGCCGCCGCGCTCAAAGCCGCTTTTGTGATTGCTCGCCTTGCTGAGATTAAGAAAGAGAGCCTGCGGTCACCCCGCAGGCCCTCTAAAGGAGTGTATGCGTATATAATCCGGGAGCTTACGGTCCTAGGACGGTACAGCCCGTTCCCAGAACTTTGGGTCCACGGTTATATCCCTAAGCACCGGCGTAAAAGCCCGCCTAACCCGCTAAAACCCGCCTTCGCTTCCTCCGCCCAAATGAAAACCGGGGCCTCCGCCCCGGTTTTCATCCTTCCAAATGCTTATCCTCGATCCGCGAAAACAGCCCCCCGGCGATAAGCCCTGCACCGAGAATAATCATCGTATTCGCCACCGACCAATCCGCCAACAGGCCAATCAACGGATTGACCGCCACGATCGCCAACGTCCGGCACATCGAGGTCGCCGACAACACCGTCGCCCGCTTGTCTGAGGGGATGTGCCGATTCATATACGCGCTGAAAACCGCCACCCGCGGCAAGCTGAAAGTGAAGCCCGCCACAATCAGTACCGCCACCGCCGCCAGACTGTCCGTCAGCCCCAGCAGTACGTACGCAACGCCCGCCGTCGTCACCGACGCCGTCAGCAGCCGCCGCTTCGACCCCAGCACCCCCTCCAGCCGCTCTACATTGCTCAAAAACCCGATCTGGCCCAGGCACGCCGCCGCATGGACAACCCCGTAATACGCCACCGGCAACCCAGCCGCGGCCAACAACGGCTGATAGAGCCAGATAAGCCCCCACGCCAGCGCGCTAGTCACCGCCAGCTCGGCCGTAAGCAGCAGCAGTGCCCGGTTGGTCGCGAAAAACCGTCCTCCCTCGCGAAGGATCGTCATATAGCCCTGCCTGGGTGCGCCCGCCTCCCGCACCGGCGGCTCCTTTAGTGAACAGGCCAGCGCGAGCGCAGCCAGCGCCGGCAGCACGTAAAACCGCAGCGGCGCATCGTAGCCGAAATGTCCCGCGATGAAGCCGCCTGCAACAGCCGCCACAACAATGCCCCCAAGCTTGAACGACTCCATCGCCGCCAGCGTCCGTTTCGCCCCGCTCTCCAGCCCGGAAGCCTTCAGGCTGTCGTAGGCCAGCGCCTCGTCCGCCCCCGAATGGAGCGTAAACGCCGCGGCGAACAACACCTCGGCCGTCAAAAAAACGTGATAATCAGGTTTGCTCACATATAACAGCGCCGCCACCGCCGCGATAAGGCTACCCGCCATCAGCGACGCCCGTCGGCCGAGAAAATCAGCCACCGTTCCGGTAGGCACCTCAAGGAGAAAAATCCATAGCATGAACCACGAATTCAGGAACAGCACCTGCGAAAGCTTCAAACCGCCCCACTCGGTATAAAAGGGGATCAAGACCGCCGAGAAAAAGTGCATCCAAAAAAACAGCCGGATACCCATCAATTTCCAAATATTAGCTTCATATCCATGCTGCGGGGACATCTATCCCCCCTCCTTTCCGCAGGGCAATTTTTCCAATTATAGACCGAATCCCCGCCCCCGTCAACCCTCCTCCGCTCAAACAAAAACCGGGGCCTCCGCCCCGGTTTTTCAATCATCGTCCTGTCACTCCGTAAACTGATACATCTTCAGCGACGCATCCTGCAGATCGCGGGCGAGCGTGGTAAGCTGCTCGCTCTCCTTGGCGATCTCCTGCACGGACGACGCCTGATCGACGATATTCGCATCGATATCGTCCACCATGCCGCCGAGATTGCCCACGCCGTTCTGGATGCGCTTCAGCGACGCCGTGATGCTCTTCACCGACTCGGCGCTAACCCCGGCCAGCTTGCGCACCTCCTCGGCCACCACCCCGAAGCCCCGGCCCATCTCGCCCACCCGCGCCGCCTCGATGGCGGCGTTCAGACCCAGCAGGTTGGTCTGCTCGGCCACATTGCGGATAAAGCTCACGATTTCGTCCGTCTCCTTGGTGAACTTCAGCAGCTCGCCGCTCAGCTCCTCCAGCTTCTTGCTGGCCGCGGACAGCTCGCTCGACTTCGCCGCCAGCTCTTCCAAATTGGCGTTCATCGTCTCCGAAGACTGGGACAGCTTCGCCGCCCCACCCGTCAACCGCAGGTAGCCCTCCACCGTTCCGGTCGTCGTCACCACCCCGGCCGCCCTGTCCCCGTCCATGATCGGCATCGCGCAGACAACATAAGCCACCCCGTGGGCCGACTTCTCCTGCGGTACCAGGCGGACGATCCGCCGCTTGCCTTCCATCGCCTCGGCGGACACCTTGCCCTTCATCTGCTCGCCGGCCTTATACTTCAGGTCGAGATCGCCCCCCGGCGCGTACGCGGTAATGATCCCGTCCTTTACCACCGACACCCCCAGGCTCAGCGGGGTAGCGTCGTCGAGATACGGGGCAACGATCTTGAACGCCTCCAGCACCTCTTCAGCCGTATACTCTTCTGCCATGTCAGCCTCCCGTGCAAAAGTAATCCTCGACATAATTCGCCAACCGTTTCCATTTTCCTGCAAAACCGGCAAAAAACGAGAAACCCCGGAGGATCGTTGCCTCCGGGGTTTATATCCTACAACTGCTTCACTACGGCCGCGCACCTTGGGCACAGCGCCGCGTGCTCGGCGTCGGCGCCCACACTCTCGCTGTAGATCCAGCACCGCTCGCACTTCGCGCCGCCGGCCGGCGCCACCGCCACCGCCAGCGCCAACTCCTCGGCGCGGTAAGCGTCCTGGGGAGCCCGCTGAGTTCCCTCGGTCACCTTCACCTGCGACACGATCAGAATGGTCGCCAGATCGTCCTTCACCGCCATCAGGTGGCGGTAATCGTCGCCGTCCGCCCACAGCTCGACCGCCGCATCCAGTGAATGGCCGATCGTCTTCGCCCGGCGGGCGTTCTCCAGCGCCTTCGTGATCTCGCCGCGGAGCGCCAGAATCTTATCCCACTTCGCCTCCAGGCCGGCATCCAGCCAGTCGCGCCGCTCCTGGGGCCACAGCACCATCTGCACGCTCTCCGGCATACCCTTGGCCTTCGGCATATGCTGCCAGGCCTCCTCGGTCGTAAACGACAGCACCGGCGAAAGCATCGCCACCAGCGTCACCAGGATATCGTACATCGCCGTCTGCGCCGCCCGCCGCTCCACCGAGCCCGGCACCGACGTATACAGGCGGTCTTTGAGGATATCGAGATAAAACGCCGACAGATCGACGGCGCAGAAATTGTGCACCGTATGATACAAAAGATGAAACTCGTAATCGTCGTACGCCTTCGTCACCTTCTGGCGCACCCGCTCCAGCCGCAGCAGCGCCCAGCGGTCGATCTCCAGCAGCTCCTCGTACTCCACCCGGTCCCTGTCGGGGTCGAACCCGGCCAGATTGCCGAGGATAAAGCGGAAAGTGTTGCGGATCTTGCGGTAAACCTCGGCAAGCTGTTTCAGGATGTCATTAGAAATGCGGATATCGGTCTTGTAATCCGCCGACGCCACCCACAGACGAAGGATCTCCGCCCCGTACTGCTTGATGACCTCCTGCGGATAAATCACATTACCCAGCGACTTCGACATCTTCCGGCCCTCGCCGTCCACCACGAACCCGTGGGTCAGCACCGAACGGTAAGGCGCCTGGCCGCGCGTCGCCACCGACGTTAAAAGCGACGACTGGAACCAGCCGCGATGCTGATCGCTGCCCTCCAGATACATCGACGTCGGCCATTCCAGCTCAGGCCGCACCTCGGCCACCGCCGCCCAGCTCGACCCGCTGTCGAACCACACGTCCATGATATCCGTCTCCTTGCGGAATTCCCCGTGGCTGCAGTGCGGGCACTTGAAGCCGGCCGGCAGAATCTCCGCCGCCTCGTACTTCCACCACGCATCCGACCCCTCGCGGCCGAAAAGCTCCTGCACCGCGCCGATCGTCTCATCGTTCACCACATGCTCGCCGCATTCCTTGCAATAGAAAATCGGGATCGGCACGCCCCACACCCGCTGGCGGGAAATACACCAGTCCTGGCGGTCGGCCACCATATTATGCATCCGCTCCTCGCCCCACGGCGGAATCCACTGCACATCGTCGATCGCCGCCAGCGCAGCCTCGCGGAAGCCCTCCACCGACGCGAACCACTGCTCCGTCGCCCGGTAAATCACCGGGCTCTTGCACCGCCAGCAGTGCGCGTACTGGTGGCGGAGCGACCCCTTGCCCAGCAGCAGGCCCCGCTGGGCCACCTCCTTCAGAATCGGCACATTCGCGTCCTCCACGAACATCCCCTTGAACATGCCGCCCTCGGCCGTGAACTTACCGGCGTGATCCACCGGATTGATCACCGGCAGACCGAACTTGACCCCCGTACCGAAGTCCTCCACCCCGTGCCCGGGAGCGGTATGCACGCAGCCCGTGCCCGCGTCCAGCGTCACATAATCGCCGGTCACCACCCGCGACTCGCGGTCAAAGAACGGGTGGCTGAACAGCATCCCCGCCAGCGTCTCGCCCTTCATCGGCTCGCCCAGCAGCGTATACTCGCCGAGCTTATTCGCCTCGGCCACCGTCTTCACCAGCTCGGCCGCCATCAGGTAAACCTCGCTGCCGAACTGAACCCACACATAATCGAACTCCGGATGAACCGCGATCCCCGTATTCGCCGGCAGCGTCCACGGCGTAGTCGTCCAGATCACGCAGTATACATTCGCGGCATCCACCCCGACCGGCAGATTGCCCTTATCGTCGATCAGCGGAAACTTAACGTAAATCGAATGCGACTTCTTCTCCGCATACTCGATCTCCGCCTCGGCCAGCGCCGTCTCGCACGTCGTGCACCAATAAACCGCCTTCAGACCCTTGTAAATGTAACCCTTCTTCGCCATCGCGCCGAAAACGCCGATCTGCTTGGCCTCGAACGACGGATGAAGCGTCACGTACGGATTGTCCCAGTCGCCCTGCACCCCCAGGCGCTTGAAATCCTCCCGCTGCATATCCAGGCACTTCAGCGCGTACTGCTTGCACTCGCGCCGCAGATCGAGAGCCTTCAGCTCATGGCGGTTAAGGCCGAGAATCTTGATCGCCGCATGCTCGATCGGCATCCCGTGCGTATCCCAGCCGGGAACGTACGGCGCGTCGTAGCCGCGCAGCGACTTATACTTCACGATAATATCCTTCAGCACCTTATTCAGCGCCGTACCGATATGGATGCTGCCGTTCGCGTACGGAGGCCCGTCGTGGAGGATGAACTTCGTCTTGCCCTTTGACGCCGCCAGCTTCTTATTATAAATATCGTTCTTCTCCCAGTACGCCAGAAGCTCAGGCTCCCGCTCCGGCAAACCAGCCCGCATCGGAAAATCCGTCTGCGGCAAATTCAAAGTCTTGCTGTAATCCATCCCAGCCACCTCCGTAAAATATAGACCAATAAACTTTTAACCCCGGCGTCCTTACCGTCCGCTCTCAACATTAATGCGCCGCGGCCGTTCAGAAGGCCGTAGATGCAAGGCGCACCGGATAAGCAGACACACAACGCTTTAGCGTTGATGTGGTCGCTTATACCTGAAAGGGTGCGAGCGCGCCGCGCCGCGTACTCGGACGTACGCAAGCAAGCGATCTGAGGAGCAACGCAGCAGATGCGGCCTTATCAACGGCCGCCAAAATAAAAGAGCCTCGCCCTAAAAGGGACGAGGTTATCTCGCGGTACCACCCTACTTGCTCACGCCACTTAAAACGTCTAACGCCCGTCGCGCGGCGGAGCCTACTGCCTTCGGTCCGCGGCTCGGGAGGGATCTTCGCCCCATCCGTCCTGCCGGGCTTCCACCGCCCCCGGCTCGCTGAAAAGATAAGGACAGGCTACTGTCTCCGTCATCGCCTTTAGTTATATACGAATACTGTATGCACAATATTATATACGAACGCGTCGCTTTTAGTCAAACTTTACCGTCGCCAGCGCAGCGAAAAAAGCCGCCTTGCCCACGCCGGCCACCCGCACCGTCTTATCCCGGCTCTTCAGCCCGGCCACGATGCTCACCCGGCTCTTGGCCACCCTCAGCAGCTCGGCGAACAACGCCGCACACGCGGCGTTAGCTGCGCCCTCCACCGGCGGCGACGTCAGCGCCACCCGGACGGCGTCCCCCGCCAGGCCGGTAACGGCGGAACGCGACGCGCGCGGCTGCACCCGCACCCGGAAAGTCACGCCCTCCGGCCCCTCTCTTACATCCAGCGCCGCAAAATCCACCGCTAGTTATCGTCCTCTTCCGCTTTCTGCAGCATCTCCAGCTGGGCCTGCAGCAGCGTGCGCATCCGCGTCCGGTAAATCTGGTACTGCTTCTGCAACTCCTCATACTCGCCATGCAAGCGGCGAACCTTCGACATCGCCTCGTCCACCAGCTTCTGGCCGCGGATCTCGGCCTCCTTGATCTGCAGCTCGCTCTCCTTGCGGGCGTTCAGCTTAACCTCCTCGGCCGTCTCCTGCGCGATCACCAGCGTGCTGTGGAGCGTATTCTCCATATGCTGGTAATGCTCAAGCTTGCTGTTCACCCGGTCGAGCGTCTCCTTCAGCTCGATGTTCTCGCGGTACAGCTTCTCGTAATCCTTGACAACCTCGTCGAGAAAGCCGTCCACCTCTTCCTCACTATAGCCGCGGAAGCCGCGTTTGAATTCTTTGTTGTGAATATCCAGCGGTGTAAGCATCTTTTCACTCCTCTTTCTTGGGCGGCGTCTAAAAAGTCCATCTGCGTTGTTGCTCCTGCGGGCGCTTGCTAGCGTACATCCAAGTACGCGCGATGCTGTTAAACCCGTCCTCTGCAAACCAAGCATACATACCTGGTCGCGGAGGAAACGGTGCTACGCGTCCTCGGGCGGCCCGCACATTGCACGAGCGATTATCAACGACTGGCGAAGAACGCTGATAAGGTCGGGGTAATCAGGACGTGCATCTGGAGCTTTTTAGCCAGCCGCCGGCAACCCGGAGATTTTAGCGCCGATACTCCTAAATAAACCTCTTCAAATAAATGCTCGTCCGGCCCTTCTTCGTCTGGCCGAGGATCTCCACCACCTCGACCCGGCCACGGCCGCGCATCGAGATGACATCCCCCGCCTTGATCGTCTGCGCGGGGCCCTTGGCGTCCTGCCAGTTCACCTTCACCTTCGCGGCCTCGATCTCCTCCGTCATCTGGCTGCGCGAAGTCCCGTAGCCGGCTGCCGCGATCGTATCCAGCCTGAGCGACGCCACCGTCGCCCGGATCTCCTTAACCTTCTCCTCGCGGGGCGCAATATCGGCCAGCGCGATCGGCGCTAGCTCCACCGGCGCCGCCCCGATCTTACGCAGATTGTCCTTGATAAACCCGGCCAGCGCCGCGTCGCAGACGATCTGGCAGCCGCGGCCGCCCATGACGATATCGCCCACCACCTCGCGCTTCACGCCCAGAGCCAGCACCGCCCCCAGCACATCGCGGTGGCTGATGCTCCAATAGCGCACATCCACCTCCGCCGCCAGGGCCGCCAGCTCGAAATCCGGCGTGCCGCGAAAATCCTCCTCCACAAACGCGGCCCGGACCCGTTCCGCTCCCTGATAGCCGCCGTCCGCCTCCAGCTTCACCCGCGGGTAATGGGCGGCCACCGTCTCGGCGATGCTGTAGCCGAAAGGATCGAGAAACTCGCTCACCTTATACCGTCTGCTCTTCAAAGCGCCCTCGGCCAGATCCACCAGCCGCGCGGCCAGATCCGACTCGCCGCTCGCGCGGTAAAAGCGCAGAATCTTTTCCCGTTCGCTCATTTATGCTTCTGCCCCATCTCGCGCGAGCGCTCCGCCGCCGCCACCACCGCGTCGATCAGCGCGGCCCGGACACCCTTTTGCTCCAGCACGTGCACCCCGGCGATCGTCGTACCCGCGGGCGACGTAACCATATCCCTGAGCTTCGCCGGGTGTTCGCCCGTCTCCAGCACCATCTTCGCCGCCCCGTAGAGCGTCTGCGCGGCCAGCGCGATCGCCGTCTGGCGGGGTAAACCCACCCGCACCCCGGCGTCCGCCAGCGCATCGATCATCACATATGCAAACGCCGGACCGCTGCCCGACAACCCGGTCACCGCGTCCATGGCGTCCTCTTTCACCGTCACCACCCGGCCCACCGACGCAAACAGCGCCGCGGCCGTCTCGCCGTCCCGCTCCGTCGCGTGGCGGCCGAGCGCGATCGCGCTCATTCCCGCCCCCACCGCCACCGGCGTATTCGGCATAACCCGCACGACCCGCAGCTCCGGCAGCATCTCTTCGAGCGCCGCAAGCTTGACCCCCGCGGCCACCGACACCACCAGCGTCGACTTCGCCACCGCGGGCGCAAGCGTCGCCAGCACCTCGCCGATAACCTGCGGCTTCACCGTCAGGAACAGCACATCCGGCCCGGCAGCGGCCGCCGCGGCCGAATCCCGCGCCGTCGCCACCGCATACGTCCTGGCCAAATAATCAAGGCGCTCAGCCGCCACATCGCATACCGTCAGCTGCCCGGCCTCGACCAAGCCGGCCTGCAGCATCCCGCGCACCAGCGCCTCGGCCATCGCGCCGCCGCCGACAAATAAAAACCTCTTATCCTTCAACATCTCTGTCCTCCTGAATCCGGCGGCCAAAAAACACTACTGCTTACTGTTCCAGGGCAGGATCATCCGCTCCAGGCTCTCCTCGCGGCTGTTGTAAGCAACATCGACATTATTGGGCGCGCACAAAAAAATATTATTGCCAATCTTCTGGATCGTCCCCCCGAGAGCATACGTCGTGCCGCTGATGAAATCGATCATCCGCTTGGCCACTTCCTTATCCGTATTCTCCAGGTTGATAACCACCGGCTTGCGGTTCTTCAGATGGTCGGCCACATGCTGGGCGTCGTCAAACACGAACGGCTCCACCACCATAACCTTCATCTGCTTGGGTTGGGCTGTCGGCAAATTCACGATATTCCCACCCTTCTTACCCTTGCTCTCGGGCTCCTCCTGGCGGGGGCGCTGCTGTTGCTGCTGGTCCTCCTCCACCGTCTCCACCGGCTCGAAAAGACCCAGGCTGCCCCAAACCTTCTCCATAAATTTCACGACGCTTCCCCCTTTTAGTAATGACGCGGACCGAAGATGGCCGTACCCACGCGCACCAGGTTGGCCCCCTCCTCCACCGCGACGCTGTAATCATTCGTCATCCCCATCGACAGCCACTCGATCGCCGTATTCGGCAGAGCGGCCGCCTTCAGGTCGGCGTACATCCCATATAGCTCCCGGAAAACCGGCCGGGCCAGCTCGGCATCCTCGTAAAAAGGCGCCATCGTCATCAAGCCGCACAGCCTCAAATGCTCCAGGCCGCTCACCAGCCTGGCCAGGTCCGTCAAACCGCCGGGCGCTATGCCCGACTTCGTATCCTCCCCAGCCACATTTACCTGGATAAGCACATCCTGGCGCTTGCCGGCCTTGGCCGCCACCCGCTCCACCTCCAGCGCCAGCTTCTCGCTGTCCAGCGAATGGATCAGCGTGAAAAGCGGCACCGCCTGGCGGACCTTATTCGTCTGCAGATGGCCGATCAGGTGCCACTCGGCCGGCGGCAGCAGCGCGGCCTTCGCCGTCGCCTCCTGCACCCGGTTCTCGCCCAGCGCCGCGGCCCCGGCCGCCAGCGCCTCGCGCACCTCGTCGGCGGAGTGATTCTTCGTCACCGCCACCACCTTCACCAGCGGCCCCGTCACCGGCGCTTCCCGCCGGCGGGCCACCGCAAGGTCGACGTTATGCCTGACGAGAGCCAGGTTTTCGGCGATAGACATGGACAAACCCCCTAATATTCCTTTCTATTCGCCCATAAACATAATTTTCCTCTTCTAGTCTCTCCTTGACATAAAAAAAACTTACATGAAGATGCGTAGAAAATCCATCTGCGGCGTTGCTCCTCGGATGTCGCGCTCGGCGTACGCACCCAAGTACGCCTGCGCGCGCATCCTCCGGCACGCCCTGCATCTGGAGCCTTCTACGCACCTTAACGTGAAGTTATGGAAAACGTTATGTAGTGTTTTCATATTTTAATGCAGTTTAATACCAACCTTAGCTGCTTTCGCAATTAGATAATTAACAAATGAAGAGCAAGCACATAGCATGAATAATGAATCTGTTGCATCAACAGTTGGTTCATCCATTAACTTGTGACGAACTCCCTTCTCGTCACTTGTATAAGCATAAATCTTTTGGAAACCTGCTTCTAATGCACCATGAATTGGTACCTTTTCTTTCAATTTTGATATAGCTTCATGTAAATCTGCGCCAGGTTTATTCGCAATTAGACAACATACGGCTTCTACTGCACTTATTGACTCTTTTATTGAGTTTCTGTAGTCTGGATTCTTCCGGTCGGAATAAAGTTCTAAAGCTCTATGTATATGAGTTTTAACTGCAACTATTGGCGTTTCAAGCGCATCGGAAATTGAGACCATTTCACTATTATCAATAATTGGGGTAATCAACTTTTCAATAAATCTATATCCTGCAACTTCTCTTTGTAATACTTTATTTACTCCTGTAATATATCTTGAAAGTTCTTCGCTACTAGGGTAGTGATTAGCAACAAATTCATGAAAATCATAGATGTCATCCCAATTCGCAGTTTTATGCCTATTTTTTAGATACTCTTTTGTATCGCCTGTAAAATCTGGCATTTCATCAATTGGTTGTTTGAAAAAGTTTATCCAAAGATTCCTCATTAGGAGTGCTACATATACTCCTCGCCTTTGGTCTAAATATTTTCCGCAAAAATTATCATAAAATATATTCCACAAACTATTTCGTAAATCATCATCCATAGATTCAATTTGAAGTACTTTTTCTTTCTTATATCCGTACCTTTGAGAAAAATTCATTTATAATCCCTCCGCTTGATTCTAAATATTGTCTTTCAATAAAACAATTGTTGTTCCTCCTTTGCGCTTACTAAAGCACACCAATAGCTCTTAGCATGCAGTTTTCCCCCCGGCGTTCATGGGTTCAGCCACCTTCAAGCGAGGCGGCGGCCGCTACTTGGCGAGAGAGCCGGTAACGGCGACCGGCGCGAGCCACGGACGGCGAGCGAGCCGCTATCGGTCAGGAGACCGTTAGCGGCGTACGGCCAGCCGTCGGCGACGAGCCTAGTAAGACCGCCGCCGCAGCGGGTGGTGAACCCATAATGCTGAGGAGAACTACACAAAGCTATCCCATTCTGTGACCCCTGCTCCCCGAAACCCTGCGCTACCCGCGCAGGGTTTCTCTTATACCGCCAACACAGCAAGAAAATACAATAATTCCCTCTCCCCGCCTGCGAAAATTGAACCGAACAACTACGAAGGGAGACAATAAAATGAAAGAACTCGAACAAATCCTCACCCGCCGAGCGGCCAACCGCGAGCGCCTCGAAAAGGAAGCCCCCGACCTTTTCGGCGGCTTCAACGAACTGATGAAGTACTACTACAAACCCGGCGCCCTCACCCGCCGCGACAAAGAACTCATGGCCGTCGCCGCCTCAGTCGCCACCCGCTGCATCCCCTGCCTCGGCAACCACCTCAACAACGCCATCGCCGCCGGCGCCACCCGCGAACAAGCCTTCGAAGCCGCCTCCATCGGCGTCGAATTCGGCGGCGGCCCCTCTTTCGTCGTCGTCCGCGACCACATGCCCGGCATGCTCGACGAAATCTTCGCCGCCAAACAGCCCTGAAAACCTCGCTCCTGCAACCCCGCCCCGCGCCGCCGGCGCGGGGTTTTCGTTCGCCCGCCGACGGAACCAACGGGAAAATTTCACCATATGGAACGTCCTTCGACGTTTTCCGACATTCTGCAGGTAAGTGTAAATAAATGTATAAATACTTACATAAAATCCTTCAACGCTTTTCCCCAATAAAGGAGGACAGCCTTGAAACGGTCTTTTAAAAACCCTCCCGTCCGCGGAGATGCTCCCTTCCCCGGCGACCCCGCCGCCCTCCTCGACGCCCTGCCGCTCGGCGTCCTCATCACCGACAAAGAAGGCCGCACCCTCCATGCCAACCTTCTGGCGCACGGCCTCCCCGACGAAGCCGCGCACGCCGTCGAAAGAATCCTCGCCAAAGTAAAAAACAGCCAGCCCGCCTTGGAAACCGTCGAACTCGCCAAGCCGGACGGACGGCAGCTCAACCTCCTCATCTCCGCCACCGCCCTTCGCGACCGCCGAGGCGAATTCGCCGGCGCCGTCGTCGCCATCGGCGATATCTCCAGGGAACGTGAGCAGGAACGGGAAGCCGCCCGCCGCAACACCCAGCTCGAATCCCTCCTCCGCCACGCCCCTATGGGCATCGCCCTCATCGACGAAAACCTCCGCTACACCGCCTTCACCAGCGTCCCCGAGCCTCTTGGCCAGCCTCGCCAGGTCATGAACGGCGGCAAAATCGAAGACAGCGTCAAACCGCATCATTCCCCCGAAGTCGCCGCCGAAGTGATAAAACTCCACAAAACCGTCCTGGAAACAGGCATACCCGCCAAAGGCACGGGCTGGAGATTCACCCGGCCCGACGGCAGCCACTACTACGCCGACTGGGAACTGCGCCGCGTCAGCGACGGCAGCAAAGTCCTCGGCCTCATTGGCACGGCTGTCGACGTCACCCCCCACATCGAAACCCGCAATGAACTCGAAAAACTGAAAGACAACCTCGAGCAAACCGTCAAAGAACGCACCGCCGAACTCGCCCGCGCCAACGCCACCGTGGCCACCATCCTCGAAACCATCGCCGACGGCTACTTCGCCACCGACGCCGCCTGGCGCGTCACCTACTTCAACCGTACGGCCGAACTGCTCACCGGCATCGCCGGCAGCAAAATCACCGGCAAACGCCTGTGGGACACCATCCCCGCCACCCCCACCTTCCGCGAGCCGCTGCGCCGCGTAATGGCCGACCGCCGGCCCGAATACTTCGAAACCGCCGAATTGCACCGCGGCAAATGGCTTGAATTCAGCGTCTACCCGAGCGCCGACGGCGGCCTGATCGTCTCCCTCCGCGACATAACCGCCCGCAAAACGACCGAACAGGAACTCCTCCGCCTCTGCTCCCTCGACCTCGTCGGCCAGATGGCCGCCGGCATCAGCCACGAAGTCCGCAACCCCCTCACAACCGTGAAAGGCTTCCTGCAGCTCTTGGCCCGGAAACCGTCCTACGCCGGCGACAAAGACGTCCTCGAACTGATGATCTCCGAAATCGACCGGGCCACCGGCATCATCACCCAATTCCTGTCCGTCGCCAAGACCACCCCCGGCGAAGCCGTCGTTGCCGACCTCAACGCCATCATCGCCAACCTCCACCCCCTGCTGGAAAGCGCCTGCCTCGAACACGGCAAAAACCTCGTCCTCTGCACCGATCAGGCCATCCCTACCCAACTGGTCAACGAAAAAGAAATCAGGCAACTGCTCCTCAACCTCGTCAACAACGCCATCGAAGCCATGCAGACCAAAGGCCGCCAGGTTACCGTCGGCACCGTCAGGCTTTCCCGCCGCGAAGCCGCGCTGTTCGTCAGAGACGAAGGCACGGGCATCCCCGCCGACATCACCGCCAAAATCGGCACCCCCTTCATGACCACCAAAGACAAAGGCACCGGCCTCGGTCTCGCCACCTGCTACGCCATCGCCCGCCGCAACAACGCCTCCGTCGAATTCACCACCTCGCCCGCCGGCACCACCTTCTCCGTCCGCTTCAAAGCCGGGCGATAAACCGCCTTCCCGCGCCGCCGACAGCGGCGCATAATTTTTTCGCCTGCCGCGGGGGAAAATAGCCCCGGAGGTGAAAACCGCATGACGTACAAGCGCAAATCCCCCTGGTCGGCCGTCGACAAAGACCAACTCGGCTACGAATCCAGCTTCAACCCCACCGGCCATTTCCATGACGGCCCCCGCACCGCCGACAACGACAAAACCCTCGCCGTCGACAACGCCGCCGACAACGGCCAACTCACCTAATCCCCGCCGGCGCAATAATCTTTCACCCCGACGGCCATACTAAAAAAAACCGGTCGGGAAGGGGCTTTGCCGTGGCATTCACCGAGCAGATCATCACAATAACATCGGCGGCGATAGCCCTCCTCCTGCTCATCTTCGCCGTCGACTGGCGCTACTTCCGCGACTGGGTCGTAGTCTTCCTCTTCAAATGCACCGTCGATTTCCTCTGGGGCAGCGCCGTCGTCTCCCTCAAGCTGATCGAATACCCGGACCGCCTCTTCCCCCGCTATTATGACACCAGCATCCTCTTCGAAATATGGGTATTTCCCGTCCTCTGCATCCTTTACAACCAACTCACCCGCACACGCGGCCTTACGGCCGCCGTCGGCTACGCCCTCCTGTTCAGCGCCGGCATCACCGCCCTCGAATACCCCCTCGAATACTACACCAACCTTATCGAGTACAAAAACTGGACCTGGTTCACCTCCTTCTACACCATCACCGCCACCTTTCTCATATCCCGCGCCTTCATCGCCTTTTACCGGTGGGGGTGCGACCGCTTCACCCCCCGACGGTACTGACGTTGACAACCCGTTCTCCCGCCCAAACCCCGCGCTCCCTGCGCGGGGTTTGGTTGTCTCCCGCCGCGCAAGCAGGATTTCCCGCCCGGAATGGGGAATAATTCTAATCACGCAACTTCAATCACCCCATCCGCGCGAAATCATCCAGCGGCTGGCGCTTATCGAGGAGAGTGACTAATATGCCGCGATCAGTACGATACACCCTCTTCCACCTCATCCTGCTGCTAACCCTGGCCCTTGTGCCGGCGGCGGCTCACGCCGCAGGCCTCTGGGTCACGACCGACAAAGGCTATAAAGTATGGGACGAACAGGCCTTTTCCGACCACATCGTCACCTGGACCGGCCAAGCCGACCCCGAAGGCTATGCCACCGGAAAAGGCATCCTTCGCTGGTACACCCTCAGCCACAACCCCCTCTACAAATATGAGGGCGAAATGCGCAAAGGCAAGCGCGACGGCAAGGGCACCCTGACCTACGAGACCAGCGGCGCCAGCTTCACCGGCCTCTGGCGCAGCGACAAAATGAACGGCTACGGCGTCTGGATCACCGAAACCGGCGACCGCTACGAAGGCAACTGGGTCAACGGCTTCCAGCACGGCAAAGGCAAAATAATCTGGACCAGCGGCGACCGCTACGAAGGCGACTGGGTAAAAGGCGAACGCACCGGCAAAGGCGTCTTCACCTGGGCCAACGGCGACCGTTTCGCAGGCGACCTCGTAAGCGGCGCCCGCACCGGCAAAGGCGTCTACACCTGGGCCAACGGCGACCGCTACGAAGGCGAATTCAAAAACAACGAACTAAACGGCAAAGGCGTCTACCTCTGGATAACCGGCGCCCGTTACGAAGGCGGCTTTTTCAAAGACAAGCGCCACGGCAAAGGCACCCTCAAATGGCCGAACGGCGACCGCTACGAAGGCGAATGGGCCAACGGCGCCATGCACGGCTACGGCACCATCTACTACGCCAACGGAGCCGTCCAAAAAGGCCGCTGGGCCAACGGCAAATACATCGGCGAAAAGGCAAACAAAGCCAAATAAGCAAAACCCGGCGCACCATTCCAGGCTGCGCCGGGTTTTTTCTTACTTTGCCCGCGCTCGCGGGACCTGCCTGCATAATAACGCCTCGCCGCCTCACCCGCCCACTTTACCCTCCGTCTACTGCCAGGTGTTGACAATTATCTATAACATCGTTATACTAACAGTACGTATAACAGCGTTATAGAGCCGTCTCCGCGGCCAAGGAGGTCACAAAATGGAAATCCTCGTCCTGAACGGCAGCCCCAAGGGCGACCTCAGCGTCACAATGCAGTACGTCGCCTTCCTCGCCAAAAAGAACCCCGGCCACACCTTCCCCATCGTCAACATCGCCCAGCGGATCAACCAGCTCGAAACCGACCCCGTCGCCTTCGACGCCGTCGTCGCGCAGGTACGCAAAGCCGACGCCGTCCTGTGGGCGTTCCCCGTATACTACATGCTCGTCCACGGAAATTTCAAACGCTTCATCGAGCTCGTCCACGAACGCGGCGCCGCCCCAGCCTTCGGCGGCAAATACGCCGCCTCCCTCTCCACCTCTATCCGCTTCTTCGACCACACCGCCCACAACTATATCAACGCCGTCGCCGACGACTGGGGCATGCGCTACCATGGCCGCTACTCGGCCAAAATGAGCGACCTCTTAGACCCTGCCGAACGCGATCGCCTGGCCGCCTTCGCCGCCGCCTTCCTCGCCGCCGCTGCCCGCGGCCTGCCCACCGCCCGCGCCCACCAGCCCCTCGTCCCGGCCGGCGGCCGCTACACCCCCGGACCGGCCGCCGCCCCCGTCGACACGGGCGGCCGCAAAGTGCTCCTCGTCACTGACGAAGGTCCGGACGACGCCAACCTCGCCGCCATGACCGCCCGGCTCGCCGCCGCCTTCACCGGCCCGGTCGAAACCGTCAACCTCCGCGACCTCGACATCAAAGGCGGCTGCCTCGGCTGCTGCCGCTGCGCCTGGGACAACACCTGCGTCTACGATGGCAGCGACGGCTTCACCGCCTTCTACCGGGAAAAGGTCGAACCGGCCGACATCGTCTTATACGCCGGCGCCGTCCGCGACCGCTACCTCTCCGCCAAATGGAAATCCTACTTCGACCGCACCTTCTTCAAAAACCACGTTCCCACCCTCAGCGGCAAACAATTCGCCTTCCTCGTCAGCGGCCCCCTCGCCCAGCTCGCCAACCTCCGCCAGATCCTCGAAGCCTACGGCGAATTCCAGCACACCGGCTTCCTCGGCATCGTCACCGACGAGGGCGACCCCGCCCACACCGACGCCCTGTTGGACCGCCTGGCCGCCGACGCTGTCGCGCAGGCCTCACAGAGGTACCTCCCGCCCCCCTCCTTCCTGTCCGTCGCCGGCGGTAAACTCTTCCGCGACGAAATCTGGTCCCGCATGCGCTTCCCCTTCGTCGCCGACCACAAATACTTTAAAGCCAACGGCCTGTACGACTTTCCCCACCGCGACCGGGCCGACCGCCTCAGAAGCTTCCTCTTGTACTGGCTGGTCCACATCCCCGCGGTCCGCAAACAAGTCTACGGCCCCCAGATAACCACCCACATGATCGCCCCCCTCAAAAAGCTGGTCGACAGCCTATGACCACCGCCGCCAGCCCTGACACCCGCGACGCCATCCTCAAAGCCGCCCGCGTACTCTTCCTCACCCGCGGCTACCACAAAACCGCCATGCGCACCATCGCCCGGGCCGCCGGCATCTCCACCGGCCCGCTCTACTTCCACTTCGCCAACAAAGCGGAAATCTTCTTCCACATCTGCCTCCAGGCCAACAACCGCCTCCTTGCCGCCTTCACCGCCGCCGCCGGCAGCGGCGAAGCCGCCGGGCTCAGGCTGCGGGCCATGTTCCTCGCCCACTGGGACTTCTTCACCACCGAACCCGAGCTGTTCGCCATCCTTCACCTCGCCGAAAACCCCATGGCCGGCATCGACCTGCCGCCCGAACTGCGGGAAAAACTCACCAGCCTCCGCCATCAGCTCATCGCAGTCATGGAGACGGTCATCCGCGAAGGCATCGCCGCCGGCGAACTCCGGGCCTTCGACCCGCCCGCCCTCGCCCTCTTACTCCACTCGGTCGCCGACGGCGTCTTCCAGAGCCACAAAAGCGGCGCCCTCAAAGACGCCGGCGTCGGCCTCGACGCCCTCATCGCCACCGCCATCGGCGTCCTCGGCCACGGCATGGTCCTCATCCCCCGCACCGGCGCGGCGTTAACACCCTCTTCCCCAGAATCCGCCCCCCGCGGTCCAGCCTGAAAACGGAGTGAACAACATGTACCAAGCCCTCCAGGCCTTCTTCATGACCGGCACCGGCAACTCCTACAAGGTTGCCTGCTGGTGCGCCCAGACCGCCGGCCGGCATGGCCTCGACAGCAACCTCGTTCAAATCAGGGCCGGCGAACCGAGCCTCTCCCCGCCCCCCGGCTCCCTGGCCGTCTTCACCTACCCCACCCACGGCTTCACCGCCCCCTGGCTGATGATGAAATACATCTGGCGCCTGCCGCCGGGCGGCAACAGCCACGCCGTCGTCCTGCCCACCCGCGCCGGTATACGGTTCAAAGGCATCCTCGTCCCCGGCCTGGAAGGACCGCCGGCTACCTCATCGCCCTGCTGCTCAGGCTCAGAGGCTACTCGGTACGGGGCGTGCTCGGCGTCGACATGCCCAGCAACTGGACCGCCCTCCACTGGGGCCTAAGCGGCGAAAACGCCGCCGTAGTCACCGCCGTCGCCGAAGGCAGAGTCAAAAGCGCCCTCGACGCCTTCCTCGCCGGCAAACGCCACTACGACGGCGTCGTCCAGCTTTTCTTCGGCCTGCTGCTGGCGAAAATCTCCCTCATGTACCTCATCCTCGGTCAGCTCTTCTTTGCCAAACTCTTTTTCGCCGACGACACCTGCACCGGCTGCGGACTGTGCAAAACCATCTGTCCCAAACGTGCCGTCCGCCTCGCCGGGAGGCCGCCGCGCCCCTACTGGACCTATGCCTGCGACAGCTGCATGGCCTGCATCAACTTCTGCCCCCACAAAGCCATCCAGGTCAGCCCCCTCGTCGCCATCCTCATCTACTACCTCGCCACCGTCCCGGCCCTCGCCTGGGCGATGGCCCTCGCCTCCGCGCGGCTCGGCTTCGACCTGGCGTCCGTCCCCCTGCTCGGCTTTTCCGTCCAGTACGCCTACACCCTCCTCGCCATCGCGGCCGCCTACAGCCTGCTCCACCTCGCCTTCGGCAGCCGGCTGCTCCGCTTCCTCGCCGCCCGCCTTTCCCATACCCGCTACTTCCGGCGCTACACCGCCCCCGGCGTATCCCTCGCCGACATCCACAAGCAATAACCCGCACCACGGCACGGCCAAAGCCGTCCTGCGAAAAAAAGGCCCGGGCCGCCGTCAGAAGAATCGTAAAGCCGCCAAAATTCTGGCGGCTTTTACTTATGCAAAAAAAACAGACGGCTATTGACCCGACCACAACTTTATACTTTAGACTTACTAACGGAAAACGATAACGAGGAGGAAGGAATATGACTCCCTTTCAAGGAAAAAGGATAACACTGCGCCACACCATGAACATCGCCGCCGCTCCCGCCGCCGTCTTCCCGCTGCTCTGCCCCGTGCGGGAGTATGACTGGATCGAAGACTGGTCCTGCGAAATGATCTGCTCGCAGTCGGGAGTGGCCGAACTCGATTGCGCCTTCAAAACCGGTTTCCCGGACGAAGGCGAGGCCTACTGGGTAATGAGCCGCAATAATCCCCCCGCAGAAGCGGAATACATCAGATTTGTCCCCGGCCTGATGATCGTCAGGCTGCATCTGACGCTGCGGCCCGCAGGCCACGACGGCTGCTTCATCGATGTCGCCCACACCTTCACCGGCCTCAGCGACAAGGGCAACGCAGCGATCACCGAAAAAATCCCGGCCAAACACGCCCAGGACATATCGCGTCTCGAACAGCGCCTTGATCACTATGTCCGCACCGGCAGCATGCTGAAAACCCGCGGCAGCTAGGAGGGCCCGGCCTTGTACACCATCGGGCAGTTGGCGAAAAAATTCAACCTGGCGCGCAGCACGCTCCTCTATTACGGCGCCATCGGCCTGCTACCCGGCTCCGGTCGCACCGCGGCCAACTACCGCACCTACACGGAGGCCGACTGCCAAAAGCTCGGGCAGATTTGCGCCTATCGCCAGGCCGGGCTGCCGCTTGCGGACATAGCCACCCTGCTAAACGGGCCCCAGACCGCGGCTGTATCGCTCCTGCAGAACCAGGTCCACAACCTCAGCGGCGAAATAACCAAACTGCGCGAGCGCCAAAAACTAACCGTCAGGCTGCTGCTCAACTGTCTGGCGCAGGAGAGCCGCGGTCCCCTGAACAAATCCGCCTGGCAGGAACTCTTCAAAGAAGCGGGCTTCAGCGACCGCGACCAGTGGCAGTGGCACCGCGACCTCGAGCTTGCCAGCCCCGACAAGCACACGGCCTTTCTGGCGTCCGTCGGCTTCGACGCCGCCGCAATCGCCGAAATAAAGGCCTGGGCGTTGGGCAGCCAGCCTATGTCAAATACTTGCTCCCCTCGCGCACACTAAGCGGGTGCAGCTTGTGGCCGGCGACGAACGCCCGCACCCACTCCCTGTCCGTCTTCGAATACTCCCTCAGCGCCCAGCCGATCGCCTTGTTGAGGAAAAACTCCTTCGTCCCGCACGTATTGCGAATTACAAGACCGAGCACCTCCGTGTCGGTCTTTTCCTTATACTTGAGCTGAAACAGGATCGCCGTGCGCGCCAGCCAAAGATTCTCCCCCGTAGACCACCCCACTACATAGCTGCCGACCAGCTCCGGGCGCCGGGCGCACAAATCCCCCACGATCACCGCCGCCAGAGCGTCCACCGTATCCCACCACGACTTCGCCGTCACCAGCCCCGCCAGGCGGCCGATATCGTCCGCCGCCACGCGGCCCTTAACCGCCGCCAGGTAATCGCACGCCAGGTACTGGAACTCCCTCTCCGGCAGCGCCCACAGCCTCGCCACCAGCCCCCAGTCCACCGCCGCCGCCTGCCGCGCTCCGCGCAGGAAATCGCGCTGCAGCGCCGCCCTCTCCGGCTTGCTTATCCCCAGAAACGGAAACTTATCCTTCATATACGCCGCCATGAAACCCGCCTTCGCCGGATTGCGTTGCGCGTAGAAAGCCGCTATCAGCTCCTCGGTCATATCGTCACCGCTTTCACTTCGTTTTTATCTTACCGGCCCCGCTTCGCCAGGCGGCCGAACAGCTCCACGATATTGCCGGTGGCCGCGGAGGCCAGGGCGGGGTTGTAGAGTAGCGCCACCTCGGCCCGCTCGGGGATGCCGTCCAATTCGACATAACGGAGATTGAGCCTGTATCCCTCGCGCACCCCCGACGGCACCACCGAATAGCCGAGCTTGCTCTCCACCAGGCGAAGAATGGTGTTGATCTGGCTCGTCTCGTGCGCCTTGCGGGGCGCAAAGCCGGCGGCGCGGCAGATGGCGAAAATGGTGTCCACCATCGCCGGTGCGCACTCGCGGCTGAAACAGATGAACGGCTCATCGGCAAGATCGCGGAGGGCGAGCTCGCTTTTGGCCGCGAGGGGATGGTCGGCAGAAATCACCAGCGAAAAAGTCTCCGAAAGCACCGGGAAAGAGACCAGCCGTTCGTCGGCAACCGGGCTGCGGACAAGCCCCAGGTCGATGCGTCCGGCCCTGAGCGCCTCCACCTGGGCCTGGTTGGGCATCTCCTCCAGCATTGTGGATATTTGGGGGTATTCCCTGCCAAGCTCGGTCAGCAGCGACGGCAGCAGCGAATGCATCACCGCGCCGACATAACCGATCCTCACCTGTCCGAGCGTACCCTGCCCGACCAGTTTCACCCGTTCCTCCAGGGCGGCGATCTGTTCGAACAGCAAAGCGGTCTCGCGCCGGAGGAACTCGCCCGCCGGCGTCAGCTTCACCGTGCGCTTGGTGCGCGCAAAAAGCTCGGCCCCCAGCTCCTCCTCCAGCCGCCGGATCTGCCGGCTCAGCGGCGGCTGGGCGATGAAAAGCCGCTCGGCCGCCCGGGCGAAATGGAGTTCCTCGGCCAGCACGAGGAAATACCGCAGCTTCTTGAGATCCATAAATACCTCTACAGTATTAATATAGCGCAAATAATATATTTCCCACGATTTTCCCGCTTGCTTATAATGATAGCAGAAGCCGGCCGCAATGGCGAGACCTTGCCGGCAACCGGGAGGGACGACAATGGAAAAAAACTATGGGCATATGCAGATCATCAACCTGGCAAGCATCGCGGACAACTGCCGCGAAAAATGGGCCAACTTCACCCTCAGCCGCGTCAACGGCTCACTGGTGCGGCTGGGCATCTTCGAGGGCGAATTTCACTGGCACAAGCACGACCGGGAGGACGAATTCTTCTTCGTGGTCAGCGGCGAAATCCACATCGACCTCGCGGGAGAAACGGTCAACCTCAAAGCCGGCCAGGGGTACACGGTGACGCAGGGCGTCTCTCACCGCACGCGAGCCGACCGCCGGGCGACCGTCCTGATGGTCGAGGCGGATACCGTCAACCCGCGCGGGGATTAGCCCGGCCCAACCCGGCCTTCCATCTCCGGTTTGACCGCCGGCCCTGCCAGAATTATACTATTTATAGCGCGGTAATCCCGCATCCGTTAAGGAGGAACCCACCATGCCCACCGAAACCATCTCCGACCGCTTCCGGCGCCATGCCGAAGACTGGGCCCTGTTCGAACAGGCCAAAGAATACGCCCTCGACTACATGCGCACCGTCGCCGACCGCCCCGTTTACCCCGGCCGCGAGGCCGTCGCCGGGCTAGACGCCTTCCGCGAACCGCTGCCCGACGCCCCCGCCGACCCCCGCGACCTCCTCGCCCGCCTCCACCGCTGCGGCTCCCCGGCCACCGTCGCCCAGACCGGCGGCCGCTACTTCGGGTTCGTCAACGGCGGCGTCATCCCCGTCGCCCTCGCCGCCAGATGGCTGGGCGACACCTGGGACCAGAACGCCGCCCTGTACGTCATATCCCCCGTCACCGCCGTCCTCGAGGAAGTCTGCGAGGGCTGGCTCGTCGACCTGCTCGGCCTGCCCGCCGGCACCGCCGCCGGCTTTGTCAGCGGCACCTCCACCGCCAGCCTGTGCGGCCTCGCCGCCGGCCGCGACTTCCTCCTCCGCCGCAAGGGCTGGGACGTGGGCGCCAACGGCCTGTTCGGCGCCCCCGAGCTCCGCGTCGTCCTCGGCGCCGGCGCCCACTCCACCGTCTACAAGGCCCTCTCCATCCTCGGCCTCGGCAAAGACCGGCTCATCAAAGTGCCGGTCGACGACCAGGGCCGGATGCTGGCCGACAAACTCCCGCCCCTCGACGATAACACCCTCCTCATCCTCCAGGCAGGCAACGTCAGCACCGGCGCCTTCGACCCCTTCGCCGCCATCTGCCCCCGCGCCCGCGACGCAGGCGCCTGGGTCCACGTCGACGGCGCCTTCGGCCTGTGGGCCGCCGCCTCCCCCGAACTCCGCCCTCTCACCGCCGGCGTCGACCTCGCCGACTCCTGGTCGGCTGACGCCCACAAAACGCTCAACGCCCCCTACGACAACGGCATCGTCTTCTGCCGCCACCGCGACGCCCTCGCCCAGGCGATGAGCATGACCGGCTCCTACATCGTCTACAGCGACCAGCGCGACGGCATGATCTACACCGCCGACATGTCCCGGCGGGCGCGGGCCGTCGAACTGTGGGCCTCCCTCCTCGCCCTCGGCCGCACCGGCGCGGCCCAACTCGTCGGGGACCTCTGCCGCAAAGCCCGCCGCTTCGCCGCCGGACTCGAAAAACAAGGCTTCCGCATCTTAAACGACGTCTGCTTCAATCAGGTCCTCGTCGCCTGCTGTGACGAAGCCGCGACGAAAATAACCCTCGAAAAACTCCAGCAGTCGGGCGAGTGCTGGTGCGGCCCCGCCCAGTGGCAGAACGAAACCGTAATCCGCATCAGCGTCTGCTCCTACCGCACCACCGACGAAGACATCGACCGCTCGATCCAAGCCTTCGTCAAAGCAAGGGGCCGCGCGGAAACCTAAACACACAAAAAGCCGCCGTGCACCCACGGCGGCTTTTCCTATGCCTCTTTCCCCTGCTCCAGCGCGGCCTTCAGCCGCGCCAGCTCCGCCGCGCGGGCCTCAACGGCCGCCAGCAGCCGCTCCCGCTCCGCGCCTTCCAACGCGCCCAAAGCGGCCAGCGCCTCCGGTGTGAGCGCCTCGACCGCCGGCACAGCCAACAACCGCGCCACCTCAGCCGCAACAGAGGCGGCCTTGGCGTCCCCGTCCGCGGTCAACCCTGCGGCCGCTTCCGACCCGTCCGGTTCCGCCGCGGCCCCTGCGCCCGCCGGCGCCGCCGTCGCAGCCACAGCCGCCTGCGCCGGCGCGCCGGCACTCGCCACGTCCGCCGCCGGCGCCGTCTCAGCCTCCGCATTCCGGGCGGCCGCGGCCTTCGCCAGCTCCTGACGGCGCTCGGCGTCCACGCTTAAAGCCACCAGCTCATGGCAGGGCATCTTCAGGAACCGCTCCTTCGTCGCCGCATCAAACCCCTCGTCCATAAACAGGCCGGCGATCCGCTTCGCGTCCCTCGCGCTCCGCTGGTCCCTGGCCACCTTTAGCGCCAGATGATCGCGGTACGCCAGCGGCACATCCTTCATACCCAGAGCCTGGTCCTCCGACAGCTTGCCGGCGAGAATCTCCGGCCCGGCGTGGATTATCTTCCTGACCTCCGGGCCGAACACCAACAGGGCCAGCTTATTGGTGATATACTTCTCCGACTTGCCCAGCCGGCTCGCCAGAAACTTCTTCGAAACCTGCCACTTCTCCCCGTCGAGCAGCTTCTGGAAGCCCTCCGCCTCCTCGATCGGCGTGAAATCCCGCCGCTGGATGTTCTCGGTCAACTGCTCGAAATAAATATCCAGCTCGTCGGTATTATCAGACAGGATGCACGGGATTTTCCGGAAGCCCAACAGCTTCAGCGCCTTGTAGCGCCGGTTGCCGAACACGATCTTGTAGCGGCCGTACTTCGCCTTATAAACCTTGATCGGGTTCAGAAGCCCGACCTCGCGGATGCTCTCCGCCAGCTCGTCGATCGCCGTCTTATCGAACTCGCGGCGCGGCTGCTCGCTATCCTCGTCGATCAGATTGATATCGATCTCCACCAGTTTCACTGCTAATATCCTCTCCCGCTTGTCCCGTTTCGCCATTCATTTCGACGGCCCCCCGCTTATTCCTGCCCGCCCGCCGCCGGCCGCCGGAAAATCAGGGCTCGCCCCATTCCCCGCAGCCGCGCCAAAGACCTTCGACCCGTAAATGTTTCCCAGGGGATTGACACCCCGCAGGTTCCTGCTATATAATTGCTGTAAATACATACCAAAAATGCCATGATCGGGAGAAGTAAGTTTTTCGGGCCCTCCAGAGAGCCGGTGGCTGGTGCGAACCGGCGGGCAGACTGACTGAAATACACCCGTGAGCAGCAGGTCGAACCTTCCAGTAGACCGCGCCGGACGCCACCGTTAACAGGCTAGGGTATCGGAACCCTTAGGTTCCCGCACCCGAAACGAGCGGCTTGCCTCCAAGCAAGCAGGGTGGTACCACGGCTTCATATCCCGTCCCTGTAGAAATACAGTGACGGGATTTTTTATTTGCCAAAACAAAAAAAGGAGTGGTTATCGATGTCCATAGTCAACTTCTATCAGGGCGAATCCATCCCCCTCGAACTCCACAAGGTCCGCATCGTCCAGAAACTCTCCCTCGTCCCCGTCGAGCGCCGCCTCGCGGCCATCGCCGAAGCCGGCAACAACACCTTCCTCCTCAAAAACAACGACGTATTCCTCGACATGCTCACCGACAGCGGCGTAAACGCCATGAGCGACAGGCAGCTAGCAGCCATGATGGAAGCCGACGACAGCTACGCCGGCTCGGCCACCTTCACCAAGCTCGAAGCCAGAATTAACGACATCTTCGGCAAAAAATACGTCCTCCCCGCCCACCAGGGGCGAGCCTGCGAAAACATCATCTCCCAGGCGTTCGTCCGGCCCGGCACCATCGTGCCCATGAACTACCACTTCACCACCAGCAAAGCCCACGTCGTCATCAACGGCGGCGCCGTCGAAGAACTCATCATCGACGAAGGCACCGCCGTAACCAGCGACCACCCCTTCAAAGGCAACATGGACACCGGCAAACTCGCCGCCCTCATCGAACAGCACGGCGCCGACAAAATCGCCTTCGTCCGCATCGAAACCGGCACCAACCTCATCGGCGGCCAGCCCCATTCGCTCGCCAACCTGCGCGAAATCCGCCGCGTCTGCGACCGATACGGCGTCATCATCGTCTTCGACGCCAGCCTCCTGGCCGACAACCTCCACTTCATCAAAACCCGCGAGCCCGAATGTAAAGACATGACCATCCGTCAGATCAGCCGCGCCATCGCCGACCTCACCGACATCATCTACTTCTCCGCCCGCAAGCTCGGCTGCGCCCGCGGCGGCGTCATCTGCACCAACAGCGAAGAAGCCTACCTCAAAATGCGCGAACTCGTCACCCTCTACGAAGGCTTCCTCACCTACGGCGGCATGTCCGTGCGCGAAATCGAAGCCATCGCCGTCGGCCTCGACGAAACCATGGACGAAGACATGGTCAGCCAGGGCCCGCAGTTCATCGCCTTCATGGTCGAAGAACTCGCCAAACGCGGCGTGCCCGTCATCACCCCTCCCGGTGGCCTCGGCTGCCACATCGACGCCCGCCGGTTCCTCCCCCACGTCCCCCAGCAGCAGTACACCGCCGCCGCCCTCGCCGCCGCCGTCTACCTGGCCGGCGGCATCCGCGGCATGGAGCGCGGCACCATGTCCGAAGCCCGCGACGAACAGGGCAACGAAACCTTCGCCAAAATGGAGCTCGTCCGCCTGGCCATGCCACGGCGCGTCTTTACCCTCTCCCAGGTCAAGTACGCCGTCGACCGCATCGCCTGGCTCTACGACAACCGCGCCCTCGTCGGCGGCCTCGCCTTCACCGAAGAGCCCAAACTCCTGCGCTTCTTCTTCGGCAAGCTCGCCCCCGTCTCCGGCTGGCAAGCCGAACTCGCCGCCAAATTCCGCCAGGACTTCGGCGAAAGCCTCTAACCAGCAAGCAAAGACCGGCCGGAACACCGGCCGGTCTTTTCATACCCTCACCTGATAATCGTCACCGTGCCCTCCCGGCGCGGCGCCGCATCCGGCAACCCCGCGGCCGGATAACCGAACGCCCCCGACGCGTACACCCTGTACCCCGGCGGCAGCGCCAGCTCGGCGGCCAGCGCCTTGCCGTCCGCGCCGTCGAAAATGAACTTCACCGCGTGAATCCAGCACGACCCCACCCCCAGCGACGCCGCCGCCAGAAACATATTCCCCAGCGCCAGCGCACAGTTCTCCACCGTCGTCAGCGCCTGCTCGTCGCCCGACACCACGATCAGCGTCGGCGCGCCGTAAAAAACGCTGAACCCCTCGGCCCTGGCCCGCTCCTCGAACACCTTGTTTCCTGACCGCAGAAACCCCTCCCGGCAGGCCTCGTTGATCCTGTCCAGCAGCTCCTTGCGCTGCACCACCGAAAAATGCCACGCCTGCTGGCCCATGCCGCTCGGCGCGAACCGGCCCGCCTCCAGAATGGCTTGCAACTCCTCCGGCCCGATCTGCTCCGGCCGGTAAGCCCGAACACTGCGCCGCGCCGCGATCGTCCGCAAAGTCTCGTTCATCGCTTTCCCTCCTGAACCCATTTCCCCCTATTATCCGCACCTGCCGCCGTCCTATACCAGCCGCCCGTCACAACCCTCCCCCTCGCGAATACCATATAACATAAACACCCATTATCGCTACGGGAGGGTTGAACACCTTGGAAACCGACACCCTTAGGCATTACGTCCCCGCCGGCAAACACCGCCTGCCTCCCCTACCCTATCCCTACGACGCCCTCGAACCCGTCATCGGCGCCGCCACGCTCCGCTTCCACCACGACCACCACCACAAAGCCTACGTCGACGGCCTCAACAAAGCCGAGCTGGCGCTCGTCGACGCGCGAACCGGCGACGACTTCGCCTATGTGAAGTACTGGGAAAACGAACTCGCCTACAACGGCTCGGGGCACATCCTCCACAGCATCTACTGGACGGTCATGGCGCCCCCCGACTGCGGCGGCGAGCCCGGCCCCTGCGCCACCCGGGAAATCGAAAAATACTTCGGCGGCCTCGGCCCCTTCTGCCGGCAATTCGTCGCCGCCACCGTCAAAGTCGAAGCCTCCGGCTGGGGGGTGCTCGCCTGGAACCCCGCCTGGCATCACCTGGAAATCCTCACCGCCGAAAAACACCAAAACCTCACCCAGTGGGGCGTCGCCCCCATCCTCGTCGCCGACGTCTGGGAACACGCCTACTACCTCGACTACCAGTACCGGCGCGAGGAATACGTCCGCGAATGGCTCAAGCTCATCAACTGGTGCGAGGTCGAAAACCGCCTCCTCCTAGCCATGGAAGGCCGCCTGCCCCTGCTGGCGGCAAACCTCGCCGACTGACCCGTGACCGGCCGGACTAATCCGGCCGGTCCTTTTCCGGCGCTCATCACGCGCCAGCCGTTCCGCAGGCCTCTCGCCCCATCCCGCCTCCGCCTTACCTCATCGCGACAATTACTTTTTTTCATGCAGGAATTTCCCTTCTCAAGAAGAATAGAAAAATTCATCAAAAACCCGAAAAACCCGGTGATATCGCTAAAACACTAGGTTTTACGACAAAATCCGACCAATATTGCATCGGCAGCCATTATTTCTGAGGATGGCAACACTGGCAGTCCTTGCTTTTTTTATTATTGGCAGCAAAAATCATAACATAAACAGGGGGAATATTCATGGCAAGTTTCGGGTTAAAGGGTAAAATGCTGCTGCTGTTGCTAGTGCCGGTGATTATCGTCATCTCCGCGCTGAGCATTTACAGCCACCATGCAGCCAAACAGGCGCTTGACGACCAGATTGCGAAGACCGCCAAGTTCAACACCGGCAACCATACCAACAGACTCAACGCGAAACTGGTCGACAAGGAAGAAGCCGCCGCAAACCTCGCGGCAATTATCGGTTCGCGGCAACTAAGCCCCGAGGAATTGGCCGGTCTCTTGAAAGCGGTCAAAAGCGCGAACAAAGAAATCCTGAACGTTTTCATCGGTCTGGAAACAAAACAATACATGGAAACGAACGGTTGGGTGCCGCCGGCGGCATACGATCCGACCAAGCGGGACTGGTACAAGAAAGGCATGGCGGCCAACGACGTCGTCTATTCCGACGTCTACGAAGACGGAGGCACCAAGCAGTTGCTTGTCAGCGTGGTGAAAAAGGTTGTCTATAACGGCCGGCCCATCGGAGTCGTCGGCGTTGATCTCGACATGAAACAATACTCCGCCCTAGCCCAGGAAGTCAAAGCCGCCAAAACCGGCTACGCCTTTATCATCGATCCCAAGGGCAACTACATATACCATCCCACCCTCAAAATAACCGACAATATTTTCACCATCAGCAACGGAGCCTTCGCCAACGCGGCCAAGAAATTCCTCAGCGGCGAAGAGACCATGCAGCAATTCGCCTTCGGAGGTATCGAAAAAATCTTCAATTCGGCCCCTATCGGCCGGACAGGCTGGGTCCTGGTGATTTCCGTGCCGGTCGCCGAACTGCATGCGCCGATAAATGCCATGGCGTGGACCTCGATCGCTGCTGGAACGGTATCGATCATCATCCTTGGCTTGCTGATAATCTTCATCACCCTTAAAATCACCCGGCCCATCCGCGAGCTGGCAGATGTAACGGCTCGGATTGCGCAAGGCGATCTCACCATGGATACCGCCCGTCTGGCCGCCAGCGCACCCAGGGACGAGATCGGCAGCCTCATCCAGGGCTTCCACACCATGACGGGCCATTTGCGCCAGCTCATCAAGCAGCTGGCGGCCGCCGCCGAGCAGGTGGCTGCTTCGGCCGAACAGCTTACCGCCAGCGCAGACCAGTCGGCCCAGGCTGCCAATCAGGTCGCGGGGTCCATCACCGATGTGGCCCGCAATACCGACAAACAACTGAACGCAGTCAACGATGCCACCTGTATCGTCGAACAGATGTCGTCCGGTATTGAACAGGCGGCCGCAAATGCCAACACGGTAGCCGCTCAGACGGCCCAGGCGGCCCAGACGGCCCAGGAAGGCAGAAACTCGGTCGAACAAGCGGTCGGACAGATGACTTCGATCGAACAGACGGTAAATATGTCGGCCCAGGTAGTGGTGAAACTGGGCGAACGCTCCAAGGAAATCGGCCAAATCGTCGACACTATTTCCGGCATCGCCGGCCAAACAAACCTGCTGGCACTCAACGCCGCTATCGAAGCGGCGCGGGCAGGCGAACAAGGCCGCGGTTTCGCGGTCGTCGCCGAAGAAGTGCGCAAGTTGGCCGAACAGTCGCAGGACGCCGCCAAGCAGATCGCCACCATGATCGGCGAAATCCAGAGCGATACCGACAAGGCGGTGGACGCCATGGGCGCCGGCACGCGGGAAGTAAAAGTCGGCGCGCAAGTCGTCGCCACCGCCGGCCAGTCTTTCCAGGCAATCGTAAAACTTGTCACGGAAGTTGCCGCCCAGGTACGGGAGATTTCCGCGGCGATGCAGCAATTGTCCGGCGGCAGCAAGCAAATCGTCTCGTCCGTACGGGCAATCGACGAAATGAGCAAAACGGCGGCCAGGGAAGCGCAAACCGTATCGGCCGCTACCGAAGAACAGTCGGCCTCGATGGAAGAAATCGCCTCCTCCAGCCAGAACCTCGCCAAGGTCGCCGAAGAACTCCAGCAGGCGGTCAGCAGATTCCGTCTATAACAAAAGCCCCGCCGGAGATGTCAAGCGCGCGGTTTTCCGCCCGCTTGACATCTCAGCTCAGAAATGTTAATCTTATAAAGATTATTGTCCATCAATCTTAGAAAGCAAGGTAAAATCTGCCTCCCCAGGTTTTCTTCATTCTAGTGAACGGTTGGTAATAGTCTGAGGTAATTGCGGCTGATAGCGCCCCGGCGCTATAATTACCATCTTAGTAATTACGGAGGAAGAAAAAATGGAGTTCAACATCATCAAAAGACTCGTCAAGCGCCTCGCTTGGCTGGGGTACACCGCCTACGAGATCAGCGCCATCGTTAGGGACGCCGTCGGCGACGACGGCATCGACGACGACATCTGCGTTGACAAAGCGGCCCTGGTCATCAGCCACCTCAGGCGGTACGAGCGCCTTGGCGCCGATTATTTGCTCAATTACAGCAAATAACCCAGACAGACAAAATCACATCCACCCAAACGGGAGGGCGAAAAGCCCTCCCGTTTCCTTTTCCCGTAAAACCGCCCATCGCATACTCATCCCCCGCCGGCCTGTTTTTCCGCTCCCCTGGCAGGAATTACCCGCGCGGAAGTTTAATTACGTCATAAATATACACCAAATTACACCGGGAGGACCGCCAATGCCGCGCAAAATCATCTGCATCGCCGCCTGTCTCTGGCTGCTCCTCATCGCGCCGTGCGGCGCGGAGGAAAAGAAAGAAGAATGGGCCGACAAATCGTGCGACTTCACCATGATCAGGACGGTCGCCGTCCGGCTCGCCGTCGACGACGGTCTGAACATCAGCGAAATCGAACGCCGAAAACTCAACGACCTTGTCGACTCGCGGATAATCAGATCCGGCGACCAGCGGGTCAAATTCATCGCCGCCAGCCAGCTCGAAGAAAGCATCGGCAAAACCATCGGCGCCGACCTCGGCCTGCTCCGCTTCGAAAACAGGGACAAGTACGCCGCCGTCATGCGCGAATACGCGCCCCAGTTCGCCGACGCCGTCCTCACCGTCGCCGTCAAAACCCTCTCCACCACCCAGGTCTATGTGCCCGAAAGCATCCGCTACTACACCACCTACGAAAAGCGGTACATATCCGTCCCCGCCTACACCCACCGCGGCACCGTCTACTACACCACCCAGGAAATCCGCGTCCCCGTCCAGCGCAGCGAAGTCCAGCCCGCTCACTACGAATACTTCGGCCACGCCGGCGCCGAATTCGCCCTTGCCAGAAGCAGAGACGGCAAAAAAATCTGGCTGCTCCTCGACATGCGCGACGGCCAGTCCAAAGTGCCGATCGAAATGACCGAGCGGATCTTCAAGCGCGCCATGGACCGCTTCCGCGCAGTGGCCGACAACCGGCTCCCCTGACCTCCGCCGCCAGACCACAAGAAAGGCAGGACGACCGCATGACCCTCTACACCATCGGCTCCGGAAAAAAATCCGCCCGCGACTTCTTCACCCTCCTTGAGCAGCATGGCGTCAGACGGGTCATCGACATCCGCCTGAGCAACACCTCCCAGCTCGCCGGCTACACCAAAAAACCCGACCTCGAATACTTCCTGACCGCCATCGCCGGCATCGGCTACCTTCACCTGACCGATTTCGCCCCCACCGAAGACCTCATGGACGGCTACAAGACCAAAAAAATCGGCTGGCCCGAGTACGAACGGGAATACGCCCGCCTGCTCGAAGCCCGCCAGGCCCTCGGCAAAACCGACCCCGCCCTGTTCGACGGCGCCTGCCTGCTGTGCAGCGAACCGTCCACCGCGCGCTGCCACCGCCGGCTGCTCGCCGAACACCTGGCAGCGAAAACCCCCGGCCTCAAAATAGTCCATCTCTGAAAACCGTTCACCCGCCGACAAAAACCGCGAATATCGCGGTTTTTCGTTTGTAAGTGGCGACGGGCGGCATAGCGGGTTTTTCCGCCCGCAAACGCGATTGTCGGCGCAATGCGCGCCTTTCGGCCGGTTGTAATCCGCCGGCCCCGGGACTATAATTGAATCTGAATTCCGGCCGCCGGTACCCCGTCATGGCGGGCCCGCCGGCAGCCGATCCCGAAGGTGCGCTCATGTCCTTACTGCCCAGTTTGTTCGCCAACCGCCAGTTCCAGATCATCGTCATCGTGCAGATGCTGATGGTCTTCAGCAACAACCTGCTCAACCCCGTCCTGCCCGTCCACTTTCAATCAATCGGGCTGAACGAATCCCAGATCGGCTTCGCCATGGGCATCGTCTCCCTCGGCGCCCTGCTCCTCAGGCCCTGGTCAGGCATGAGCGCCGACGTGCGCGGCAGCCGCTTCACCCTCCTCGTCGGCCAGTTCCTGATGTGGACCGGCTTCGCGGCCTACCTGTGGGTTACCGGCTTCTGGCCGCTGCTGTTCGTGCGCTTCTACCAGGGGGTCGCCATGTCCTTCTACGGCACCGGCGCCGTTACCTTCGCCAGCACCGTCGGCACGCGGGAAACCGCCACCGCCGCCATCGCCTACTTCTCCCTCTTCACCATGATCGGCCTCGGCGCCGGCACCAGCGCCGGCCCCTTCCTCTACCAGGCCGTAGGCTTCACGCCCCTGATCGCCGTCAGCCTCACCGCGGCCGCCTGCGCCGCGGCCGTGACCTGGTTCGGCACCAAACCCGCCCCCGCCCGCGCCGGCGAAGGACGCGCGCCCTTCCGCGCCGTCCTGGCAGCCAAAATCGTCCTCGCCCCCTCGGTCTGTCTGTTCGCCTCCAACTTCACCCTCGGCACGATGTTCACCTTCGTCCCCCTGCTCGCGCTTGCCCGCGGCATCGGCGGCTACTCCGTCTTCTTCGTCTCCTTCAGCCTCGCCGTCGTCCTCGCCCGCCTGGGCGTCCGGGCGGTCAACGACTGGTTCGGCCCCGTCAAAACCTCCGTCGGCGCCAGCATCCTTAACGCCGCCAGCGCCCTCCTCCTCGCCGCCGCCCCGTCGCCGGCCGTCTTCGCCGTCGCCGGCGTCCTCGTCGGCTTCGGGTTCGGGACCATCTATCCCACCCTCGCCGGCTACCTCGTCCAAAACGTTAGGGAAGCCAACAAAGGCTCCGCCCTCAGCATCCTCTCCGGCGCCGGCGACATCGGCAACGCCCTCGGCGCCTCCGTTCTCGGCGTAGTCGCCCACGCGTTCGGCTTCACCGCCGTATTCTCCGCCGCCGCCGCCGTCATCCTCGTCTGCGCCTTCTACTTCCACACCGCCCTCGTCGGCCCCGCGCGCACCCCCACGCCATCCGCCTGACCCTCCACCCCGACAAAAGCAAAAAACCGCGAAACGCGGTTTTTTTTATTGCTGAAATAGTCTCCGTCCTCACCTGTTCTTCGCCTTGTCGAGGCGGTAAGCCACCTGATAATACTTGATATCGTACCCCTGCTGGGCGAGCGCCCGGGCAATCTTCCTCGCCCCCATGCCCAGCTTCCGGTACTCCTCGACCAGCGGCCAAGCATCCCCGGCAGTCGGCCTCGTCACGCGCGCCTGCTTAGCGGGAACGCTCAGCACCGCCGCCACCTCCTGGCGGCCGATCTCCGCACCCGGCGACAGCAGAACAAGCCGCTCCACCACATTGGCCAGTTCGCGCACATTGCCGAACCAGGGATACTCCCGCAGCGCCTCGATCGCCTCCGGAGTGAATCTTTTCGCCGGCCGCCGGTGAACCGCCAGGCTGCGGGCGAAATGCTCCGCCAGACAGCCTATATCCTCCGGGCGTTCCCGCAGCGGCGGCAGTTGGAGCGGCAGAACATTGAGCCGGTAAAACAGATCCTCCCGGAACCTGTTCATCGCCACAAGACGGGTCAGATCCTGATTGGCCGCCACCAAAATACGGACATTGACCATATTGATCCTGTCCCCGCCCAGCCGCATAACCTCCTTCTCCTGGATCATCCTCAAGATGCGGGTCTGCAGCGCCAGCGGCATCTCGCCGATCTCGTCGAGAAACAGCGTCCCGCGGTGGGCAAGCTCCACCAGGCCGATTTTGCCGCCCTTCCTCGCCCCCGAAAACGCCCCCTCCTCATACCCGAACAGCTCGCTTTCCAGCAGGCTTTCCGGCAGCGCGGCGCAGTTGACCGCCACAAAGGGCGCGGCGCGGCGCGGGCTGAGATTATGGATACCCTGGGCGAAAAGCTCCTTGCCGGTACCAGTCTCCCCCGTTATCATCACCGTCGAATCGGTCGCGGCGTACGTGCGGGCCAGCTCCTTCGCCTTGCTCAGCGCCGGGGAATCGCCGACGATCTGATCCAGGTGAAACCTGGCCGTCAGCCCCTTGTCGTAAAGCTTCCGGCGGATCGACTGCTCGAACTTCTGCAGCTGCGACACCTCCTGGAAGGTCGCCACCACCCCTGTCACCTGATCGCCCGTCCTTATCGGGATGCGCTTCGTGGCGATCTGCCGTTTGCCGATTATCTGCAGCTCGCCGATCTCCGCCTCACCGGTGCTCAGCACATGGGGCAGACGCGTATTGGGAATCACGTCCGCCACCGGCCGCCCGGCCGCCTGCTCCTGGCCGAACCCGAAGATATCCTCCGCCGCCTTGTTGAACAGCGTTATGCGGGCAGCCTCGTCGACAGCCACAATCCCGTCGGTCGACGAATCGATGATCGTCCTCAGCATCTCCGTACGGGCCTGCTCACGCCTGCGCACCCTCACCACCGACTCGGCCTCCCTGATCGCCTTATAGATCGACGCCTTGCCCGACTCGATCAGGATGCACGAAATGCCGGCCGTATTGGCGAACCTTATCGCCAGCGCGTCGCCCACCAGGATTTGGATGCCCTCGTCCACCGCCTGCCTCATCCCCGCATCGTCGCAATCGTCGAGAATCGTAACCAGGCGAAGCTGGGTGCCCAGAAAATCGTACAGACTCTCGCACTCGTAGATGACGTTCCTGAAGCCAGCCAGACCGATGGTCGAAGCATCCTTGCCCGCCTTGTTGAACGCCCGCAGCATATCGAGGGCGGTCACCTCGATCTCGACCACGGGGATGTCGGTATGCTCGGCGATATACGCCGCCGTCCCCCCGCGGCTCACGATCACCTCCGCGCCCCACTCCTGCGCCTTGCGCAGCTCGACCAGGCTGTCCTGAAACCCGGAGATATCGCAATGCGAAGTTGACACCACGATATCGCAGTTGGCCAGTTCGCGGGCCCGCTCAGCCACCACCTGCTCAGCCACCGCCTGCATCGAAACGAACGGCGTGATAATCCACATTTTTATATTCATGCCGCCTATCCTTTCCCTCCGGTCTCTATATCCATTATACAGCAAACTCCGCACACCAGATGTAAGAATGTTTCTTCTAACATTTATGACAATTATTACATTTTTTGGTTACCGAAGCACCGCCGCCCAGCCGGCCAAAAACGGGATAAAGCATATACGGCCCGCATTGGCACAGGATGTGCGATAAACCAATCCATATGTCAGCCGGCAACAACAAGCGAACCGAAAAGGAGAGGCTGCAATGAAAAAAGTCAGACTCGCGTACGGCAAAACCGGATTGGAAATCAGCGTCCCCGACGCCGCGGCGGTAATCGAGCCCCATCACCTCCCCGGCCTGACCGACGAAAAGCAGGCCGTCCTCGCCGCGCTGCGCGCCCCGATCGGCGCCCCGCCGCTCCGCTCGATGGTCCGCGCCGCCGACACCGTGGCGATAGTCATCTCCGACCTGACCCGGCCCACGCCCAACCACAAGCTCGTGCCGTGGCTGCTCGAAGAACTCGGCCACGTGCCGCGGGAAAACTTCGTCATCATCAACGGCCTCGGCTCCCACCGGGCCAACACCAGGGACGAACTCATCCTCATGCTCGGCCGCGAAGTGGTCGACACCGTCCGCATCGAAAACCACGACGCCTTCGACGACGCCAGGCTCGTCCGCGTCGGCCGCAACACCTACGGCTCGGAAGTATACCTCAACAAAACCTACGTCGAAGCAGCCTTCAAAATCGTCGTCGGCTTCATCGAGCCCCACTTCTTCGCCGGCTTTTCCGGCGGCCCCAAAGGCATCCAGCCCGGCGTAGCCGGCATAAAAACCATCCTCGACTTTCACAACGCGCACATGATCGGCCACCCCAACAGCACCTGGGGCGTCATCGACGGCAACATCCTCCAGGACGCCGCCACCCAGAACTGCCTGCTGGCCAAGCCCGATTTCATGCTCAACGTCACCCTCAACGGCGACAAGGAAATCACCAACGTCTTCGCCGGCGACGTCATCGAAGCCCACCGCCTCGGCTGCCGGTTCGTCAAGGAAAGCGCCATGCACGCCGTCGACCGGCCGTTCGATATCGTCGTCACCACCAACTCCGGCTACCCGCTCGACCAAAACCTCTACCAAACCGTCAAAGGCATGAGCGCCGCGGCCCAGATCGTCCGCCAGGGCGGCGCGATCGTCAGCGCGTCCGAATGCTCCGACGGCGTGCCCGACCACGGCAACTACGCCAAAATCCTCCAAATGCGCGAAACCCCCCGGCAACTGCTGGAAATGATCGAAGACCCGGCGTTCAGCATGTTCGACCAGTGGCAAGTACAGGTGCAGGCCATCGTCCAGCTCAAAGCCGACTGCTACCTGTACTCCACCCTCGACGCCGCCACCGTCGCCAATGCCAAATTCACCCCGATAAGCGACCTCGGGCAAACGCTGGCCGCGCTGGCCGCGAAATACGGCCCCGCCCCCCGCATAGCCGTTCTCCCGTACGGGCCGCTCACCATCCCCTACGTAAAATAAACGCGAGGAGTGAAAAAATGCAAATCAAGCGAACGATCGAAAAGGTTCCCGGCGGACTCATGGTTGTGCCCTTAATGTTCGGCGCCCTGATGAACACCATCGACCAGCTGCACGTCCCGTTCATAATGTCGTTCCTCAAATCCCTCGGCGTCGCCCCCGTCAAGCCCGGCGTATACGAATTCCTGCGGATCGGCGGCTTCACGGAATCATTGTTCAAAAACGGCGCCATGACCCTCATCGCCCTCTTCCTTTTCTGCTGCGGCAGCCAGATGAACCTGCGGGTCGGCGGCATAGCGCTGAAAAAAGGCGTCCTCCTCACCGCGTCCAAATACTTCACCGGCCTGATCGTAGGCGTCATCTGGGGCAAGCTCTCCGGCGACATGATGAACGGCTTCCTCGGCCTGTCCACCATGGCGATCATCGCCGCCATGACCAACGGCAACGGCGGCATGTACGCCGCCCTCACCGGTCAGTACGGCAACCGCTCCGACGTCGGCGCCGTCGCGATCCTCTCCCTCAACGACGGCCCCTTCTTCACCCTGATGGCCCTCGGCATGCTCGGCGCCAACTTCCCGATCATCGCCTTCATCGCCGTCCTCCTGCCCATCGCCATCGGCATGGTCCTCGGCAACCTCGACCCCGAGATCCGCGCCTTCCTGAAACCGGGCGAATCCCTCCCCATCCCCTTCTTCGCGTTCGCGCTCGGCGCCGGCATGAACTTCGCCAACTTCTTCAACCCCAAAGTAGTCGTCGCCGGCGTCACGCTCGGACTCATGACAACCATCCTGACCGGCCTCACCGGCATCCTCGTCTTCATGCTCTTCCGTGAAAGAAGCCAGATCGCCCCCGTCGCCGAAGCCTCCACCGCCGGCAACGCCGCCGCCACCCCGGCCGCCATTGCCGCCGCCGCCGCCGTGGCCATGGGCGCCGGCATGATGTCCCCCGCCGAAGCCCAGTCGTACAAGAACCTCGTTGAAATCGCCACCGCTCAGGTATCCCTCTCCACACTGACCACCGCCATTCTCTGCCCCATCGCCGTAATCCTCATGGACAAATGGCAAAAGAGCCGCGGCATCGACGCCAAAATCGAATACCCCGAAAGCGCACAGCCGGCGGCAAGCCGCAAAGCCTAGTCCGTCAAACCCACCTCGCAAAAATAACCGGCCGGAGCCCGCGCTCCGGCCGGTTATCTTTTTGCCTCACGCCCCGGCGCCCTTCTCGCCGTCCGCGCCGCGCGCCAGCAAATGGGTAGCGCACGACATGCATGGATCGAACGAACGGATGATCCGGCCAGGCACCACATACCTTAGCTCAGGCGTCGGTATCGTCGCCCCCACCAGGGCGGATTCCACCGGCCCGCGGTTGCCGTACGCATCCTTGGGGGAAAAATTCCACACCGTCGGAGTAATGATATCATAACGCGCCACCTCTTCCCCCTGCACGCGGGCGCAGTGGAGCAGCGCCCCCCGCATCGCGTCGGTCGCGGCGACAGCCTGGGTGCGGACGATATCCTTCTTCCGGCAGATCGGCGCCTCGCCCGGTTCCAGCCTCCCCAGCCACTCCCCGGCCAACTCCGCGATCAGGTGCGCCTCCAGCGAACGGGCCACGATCCGGTCCATCGTCGACGTGCCGCCGTCATAAAAACCATTCATCAGCATGCGGGCCAGCGGCCCGCACTCATAGTGCCGCCCCCGGTACAACACCGCCTTCGTCCACGTATAGGCTCCCGGCTTGCGCGGCGCGGGCCTCGTCTCGCAGTCGTCCCCCTCATCCCGTTCGTACCAGGCGCGGGTTACGTCCTCCTCGATCAGATCGAATCGCGGCGCGCTCAAACCGCCCTCGTCGACGACCCCGGGCCGCCACAGCATTGCGTCGTTCCTGGACCCGAACTTGAACAACCCAAAAGACAGGAACCGGCCGGGCGTCCTGCCGATATGGTAGTAATCGTCGTAGCAGCGGGCGATCAGGTCCGTGTCCGGAAGCAGGAACCGGCATATGAAATCCCGGATATCGCCGATAAGCGCCGCCGCCTGAGTGATCTTATCCACCGTCGGCGCGACCGCCACACCGCCGTGCACGAAACTGTGCTGGTGAGGCGCTTTGCCGCCGAACAGGGCAAGCACTTGATGGCTCTTCTCCGCCGCCTTCACCGCCTCGACATAATGCCCCGCCAGCCGCCGGTTGTCAGCCTCGTCGAGCCGGCAGTCGCCGCAGTTCTGATTCAGGAACGGCGCCCCCGCCGGCATCACGACGAAATCCGGCAGACTGAAAAAATAAAAATGCCGGATATGGTTCTGGAGAAAATCGGCCGCGAACATGATGTTGCGCATAAGCTGCGCGTTCTCGGCAATAGCGTTGTCGTACAGGCAGTCCAGGAGATAGCTCGCCACCGCGCCGTGGGCCGTCGAACATATCCCGCACACCCGCTGGGTAAGGTAGACCGCGTCCGTCACGTGCCGCCCGCGCATGATATATTCGAAACCCCGGAACAAAGTGCCGCTCACGTCCGCCTCGACGATCAGCCCGTCGTCCACCGCCAGCTCCACGGTCAGCGGACCGCTCAGGCGGGTCACGGGGCTAAACAGAATCTCCCGCCGGCTCATCGCTCTGCCCCCTTTACCGCCGCCGGAGGCTCATCGCCCGCGGCGGCACCTACCTTGTTCTTTTCCGGCAACGGCGTGAAAAAGGGCGACGAACCATCCGGAAAATCGGGGTTGGTGCAGCCGATACAGGGCGTGTTCGCCTTTACCGGCCAGCTCACGTGGTTGATCCACTGCCGGTACGGACAGTCTGCGCCTGTGCGCGGCCCCGCACACCCCAAAGAAAACATGCACTCTTTGTCGCCCAGCTTCTCCGCGAATTCCTTTTGATCGAAATATGACCGGCGCTGGCAGTGGCGGTGAACGGTGGCGCCGTAAAACAGCCGCGGACGGCCGAATTCATCCAGCTCCGGCTCCCCGTAAAGCAGCAGATGAGCCAGCGTCCCCACCAGCCAGTCGGGGTTCACCGGGCACCCGCTCACGTTGATCACCGGCCGCCCAAGCACCTGGCTAACCCCCACCGCGCCCGTCGGATTGGGTGCGGCTGCCGAAGCTCCACCGAAACTCGCGCACGTCCCCGCCGCTACCACATACCGGGCGGCCTTCCCCAGCCGCCGCACCGCCTCCAGCGCCGTCACCGGCCCCCTCCTCGTCACGGCTATCACGCTGTAAAGCCCCCCGTCCGCCGTCGGCACCGCGCCCTCGACCACCAGCGTGAACCGCCCGCGGTAGCGCGTGATCGCCGCCTCCAGCAGCGCCAGGGCATCCTCGCCCTGAGCCGCCATAAAGGTATTGCTGTACAGCAGCTCGATCATATCGGTGAAAACCCGGTTAAGATAAGGACTGGTCGTATTCATGAACGCGATATTGTTGTCCCCGCTGTCGCTCGTCTCCAGCCACACCACGGGAAGCCTGCCGGTTAACGCACAATCGTCCATCTTCGTTCGCCTCGTTTCCCGCATTTATATCCATCATATGCAGCGGCCGCCGGTTTAGTTTTCCCGCCGGCACCCCGCGGCGGTGAGGCAGGAATTCCCGGCGAATTATCGAAGTGGTTGGTAAAGACTGCCACTCTGGCGGGAAACCCGGCCACCCGGCCGGGCACGCGAACGGGGGGAAGCTTATGAGCGAAATCCTCTTCCAGCCAATAACCGTAAACCGCACGGTGATCGTCAACCGACTCGCCTTCGCCGCCGCCAAGGACTATCTCGACGGCGACACCGTCCGCCGGCAGGCGAGATACGCCACGGTCGCCGCCGGCGGAACCGGCCTCATCATCGCCGGCGCCGCCGACCTCGGCAACCGGGACGGCTGGCGGGCCGTCGTCGGCGCCGTGCACGCCAACGGCGGCAAAATCATGCCCCAGCTCGCCCCTCTTCCCAGTGACGTTAGTGCCGAACAGCCGAGCCGACTGAGCGGCGGAGAAATCGCCGCCATGATCTGCCAATACGCCGACCAAGCCGCCGCCGCCAAAGCGCTCGGCGCCGACGGCGTCGAAATCCACGCCGCCCATAATTCGCACTGCGCCCGGTTCCTGTCGCCGCTCACCAACACCCGCCGCGACGAATGGGGCGGCAGCCTGGAAAACCGCCTCCGCCTCCACAGGGAAATCTATACCGCCGTCAGGAAAAAAGTCGGCGACGAGTTTCCCGTCATCATCAAGCTGGGGATCGAAGACGCCCAGCCGGGTGGCCTGAAGTTCGCCGAGGGCAGGCAGGCGGCGGCCATCCTGGCGACTCACGGCTACGACGCCATCGAAGTCAGCCTCGGCCTCCGGGACCACCATACTGCTCCGCCCTTCCCGGCGACACCGCCGCAAAGCTTCATCATAAAATCCCACGGCGAAGCCCGCCTGCGCGAATGGAGCAAAGACATCAAGGCGCTGGTCAAAAAGCCGCTCATCCTCACCGGCGGCATCACCAGCCCCGTGGTCGCAGCCCGCCTCGTCGCCGACGGCTATGCCGACATCGTCGGCATGTGCCGCGCCGTCATCAGCGAACCGCGACTCGTCGCGCGCTGGCATGACGGCGACCTCTCCCCCGCGCCCTGCAACTCCTGCAACAAGTGCGTCACCGAGCTTTACGCCAAAGGCCTGCCGCTCGAATGCCACACCGCGAAAAAGTCCCTTGCCGAACTTCTCTTCACGCCCCCGCCGCCCTGCGGATGAGGGGTAAAGCGCAAAAACCGGCCGGAGATAACTCTCCGGCCGGTTTTTGCGCCCGCCTTCCGGGCCATAATAATAATCTCCTTTGGGAAAAATTTCAGCAAGATTATTAATCGGCGAACAACGCCTCTGAAGGACATTGCTATGGGCAACTTAGACGGAAATGCCATCCGCGTGAAGCTCCAAGAGTTAAAAAAGTTAATCGCCGGCGCGGACGATGTAAGCCAGGACATTGAGACCATCGCCAGAACGCTCAGGGAACAGTATATCGAAAGCGAGATCTATCCTCTGTCGCCTGTCCTGAGCGATAACCTCGCAAACCTGCGCAAAATATTCTCCGGCAGCGATGACATCCGCTTCCGCGAGCTCTGGGCCGTCCCCCTGCAGCTAAGGCGACGTTGATATTTCTGGACGGCATGGTCGACGAGGCGGCGATCAACGAACATATCATCGAGAAACTCACACAGCCGCAGGCCGTCCGGTCTTCCGCTCCGCAGCCGCTCAGCCTGGCCGACACCGTGCGGCACACCGTCATCACCGCGGCGTTAACCACCGAGGAAACCGAGATGGAGCCGATCGTAAATCGGATTCTTTCCGGGGACGCTGCCCTGTTCATCGATACTCTCCCCGCAGCGATCGTCGTCGCCACCCGTAAGCTCGAAACGCGCGCGATCACCGAACCGGAAACGGAGGCCGAACTGCAAGGCCCCCGCGACGGCTTCACGGAAGAGCTCCGCGTCAATATAACGCTGATCCGTCGCCGGATCAAAAATCCCAACCTCGTCGTCACTAGACGGACCGTCGGCATCCGCAGCCGAACGGATGTCGCCATCGTCTATTTCCGCGGCATCGCCGCTTTCAAACTCGTCCGCGAGGTCGAAAAACGCCTTGAAAAAATAACGGTCGATATCCCCGCGCCGTCCGGAATACACAGTCTGTTCGAAGACTCCCCCTTCTCGATCTTTCCCACAATGATGAGCACCGAACGCCCCGACAAACTCACGGCCGCACTGGCCGAAGGAAAAATCGGCATAATGTTCGACGGTACGCCGTTCTGTTGCGTAGCCCCCACCACGTTCGTTGACTTTTTCAAGTCAGGCGACGACTACTACGAGAAATGGCTGCCCGCCGCCCCGATCAGGTTTACCCGCTATATATCCGCCTTTTTTGCGCTGACCATGCCCGCCCTCTATGTCGCCATAACCAGCTTCCACCCCGGCCTCCTCCCCATGCCGCTGACCCTGACAGTCGGCACATCGCGCGAAGGGGTACCCTTTCCCACCTTCATCGAAGCGTTCATCATGGAGGGTTTGCTTGAGATCATGCAGGAAGCTGGCATCAGGCTGCCCAAGCTGATCGGTCCGGCGGTGAGCATCGTCGGCGGCCTGGTCATCGGCGAGGCGGCAGTGCGGGCGGGACTTGTCAGCCCGCCGCTCGTCATCGTCACCTCCTTCACCGCCATCGCCACCTTCAGCATCTCTAGCTACCGGATGGGCCTTCCTTTAAGGTTGCTCAGGGTTCCGCTGATGATCCTCGCCGCCGCCCTCGGCATGTTCGGCGTGATGTGGGGCCTGATAGCCATCGCCATCCATCTCAGCAGCCTCGAAAGCTTCGGCGAGCCCTACCTGGCGCCGCTCACCCCCAGGTCCAGCGCGAACCTCAGCGACCTCAAAGACACCGTCGCCATGCTGCCCGCCACCCGGATGACCGAACGCCCCGCTTACCTCGAACCCCAGGACGCCGTGCGTATTAAAGAGGAAAAAAGTGGACGCGATGATGAGGACTAGGTGGGTCTCCCCGCTGCAATTCATGGTGATAGCGGTCAACGCCATGTTCGGCACCAGTTTGCTCGTGCTCCCCCGACGGGTCGCCGACAGTGCGCACCAGGACATGTGGCTGGCGGTTCTGCTGGCAAGCGTGTTTATCGCCGTATCCTTCCGGATCGCCGCCGCCCTGGCCGCCCGCTTCCCCGACCTGACCGCCATCGAATACCACCGGATCCTGCTGGGAAAGTTTTGGGGCAACGTCTTGAACGTCGCTATGCTGGCCCTGATGCTCGCCGTCATCGCGCAGACGATCAGGATTTCGCGGATCGCCGTGAAGATTTTTCTGCTGGACATGACCCCGTCCCAGGTAATCGTCCTCGCCTTTCTGCTGCTCGCCGTGTACGCAGCCCAGAGTGGGCTCGGCCCCGTCATCCGGGTGCAGCAGCTCCTGCTCCTCTTCGCGCACTCGGCCTTCGTCGCCCTGGTGCTCCTCGGCCTGCTGGAAATCGAAACCGAGCATTACACGCCGCTGCTAGCCGAAGGCGTCATGCCGGTGCTGAAAGGCAGCCTGTCCTGTTGGACAGCTTACAGCGGGCCGGAGCTGATAATAGGGCTACTCTATCCATTCCTCGTCCGCCGGGGAAGCCTCGTCCGCTTCGGCCTGGCCGGCATCGGGGCGGTAACCATCTTATTCGTACTCATATCGGGAATCACGCTGGGGATTTTGGGACCGGAAGAGACCTCCCACCTGCTGGTCCCAACGATCATGGCCTACCGGGCGATCGAAATCCCCGACACCTTCATCGAACGGATCGACGGCTATCTGATGATTGTCTGGATCGCCGTCAGCTTCACGGCCCTGGTCAACTGGCTGTATTTCACCGGCTTTGCCGCCGCCCGCCTGATGAGGCTGGAAAACGCCCGCCCGGTGATGGCCCTGCTTGTTCCCGTGATCGCTTACCTCGTCACCGTGCCGCCGGACTTTTACTCGGTCGTCATCGTCAGCAAATGGATAAATTACGCCGGCCTGGCATGGGGTCTGGGCGTCCTGCCGCTCTTACTGGCGCTGGCCTGGCGGCGGAAAGAGGGGTGACGCGGTGCGGAAAACATTAAGGCGATTGCTGCTGGCCGCCGCGCTGCTGATAATTATCCTGCCACTCGGCGGCTGCTGGGACCGCAAGGAGATCGAAAACCGCGGCTACGTGCTTGGCGTCGCCATCGACCACGCACCCGCCGGCGAAGGGACCGGCAAAAAAGAATTCCTGGCTGCGCCACAGGGGGCGGGACGGCGGAAGTACCGTGTGACCATGGAACTACCCAAATTTAGGAAGGAAGCTAGCAAAGAAATTTCCAGTTCCCAACAGCACCTCCTCTGGTCGGCCGAGGGTGAGTCCATGCTCGCCGTCGCCCGCGCCATCAACGCCAGGGTCTACTTCGGCATGTTTTTCGAGGATATCCAGATCATGATATTCAGCGAGGCGGTGGCCAGGGAAGGCATCGGCGGCATCCTCGACTTCTGGCTGCGCGACGCCGAGATCCGCCGCAAGGTCAAGCTGCTCGTCGCGCCCGGCCACGCCGAAGACGTCCTCAAGGCCAACTTCCAGGTCGACGAGGTGAACAGCGTCTTCATCGCCAAGCTGCCGAAAAACGCCGACCGGTCGCCATACTTCCCGAGCAAGGCGACCGTCGGCGAAATATCGGAAGCGATCAGAGCCAAACGCTCCTTCGTCCTGCCGTTTGTCCTGGTGGAAGGCAAGGAGGTGAAGCTGGCGAAAGCGGCGGTGTTCGACAAGCGGCAGCGGATGATCGGCGAGCTGGACGAATTCGAAGTATATGGCGGGAAACTGATCAGGCGCGAACTCAAGCAGGGCGTGGTCGTCGTCGCCAATCCGGCCGCCCCCGGGAAAATCGCCGCTTTCGAACTGTACGAGGCCGACACCAAAGTCACCCCCCACCTGGAAGACGGTAAGCTGCGCTTTTCGCTGGAAGCAAAGTTTATCGGCACGATCGGAGAAAATCAAGTAACCGGGCAGGACGCCCTCGACCCTGAATTCACCACCGCGATGGAACAGGCTGTGGCGACCGAATACACGCAGATTGCGCGAAAGAGCTACGACAGGCAGCAGGCCCTTAAAGTAGAGATATTTGGTTTGGGCAAGCTGGTCTACAACCGCTACCCACAATACTGGAAAAGCGTCAAGGACCGCTGGGAAGAGGAAGTTTTCCCCTCCACCCCGATCGACATCAAGATTGCGGTAAGTGTGCGAAGACCCGTTCTGAAGCGCTGACGCTAACTCATGATCAGGATGCCGACCCCCGCCACTATGTAGCACCAGCCGGCAATGCGGGCCACCTTCGCGCCTCTGAGGCAATTCTGTTGCGTCGCCTGCCTCACGTTGATCAACAAGGAATAAACGCCGACAAGGATGACCATTATGGCAAACGAAGAATCGAACGGGTTCGTCAACAGGTTGAACACTGATTGATCGCCCATCATTATCTCCTCGACTAATACACGCAGCTGACCGCAAACTGCGACCAGATCATTTGTAATATTATCCATACTGTTGGGATTAATTCATACTCTTGCCCCAAGCAGTTTCCCCTTGGCGCATAGCACTTGCTCGCCTTGACGGACTGCCCACCTCTTTATAGATCTCAGAAATTCCCCTATTCGCTCCTGATCAATAAAAATAATCTTTCTCTTGCACGAATTATTCTTTATAATATTTGACATATGATCGAGACATAAAAAGACCGGAGAATACTCCGGTCTTTTTATGTCTCATCTTAGCCCCTGCCGCGTTCGCGGAAGAGCAGCGACAGCGACCACAGACCACCGAGGCCGACCGCGGTGTAAACAACCCGACTCATGAATGAACCCTGGCCGCCGAAAATGGCGGCGACAAGATCAAACTGCAGCAACCCTACCAGCAGCCAGTTCAGCGCTCCCGCGATAACCAACAGCAACGCTATTCTATCCAAGAATTAGACCTCCTTTATGTTATATTCCAAACGCAGTTTTATTATGCCCAAGGCTTGTGGCAATTAGTACATGTACCGCAAGCCCCTTTCGGATGCTATAATGTTATGTAAAGTAAATGCGTGTAAACGCTGCCTGTGGCAAGCAACATGAATATTGGAAATACTCAAGGGAGGGAGCGCCATGAACTTCAAGCGCGATAACCGTCTTGCCTTCGTCATTGCTTTGGCCGTGACGGTGGCGACCCTGGTCGCCGGCCAGTTGCTGTGGCAGAAGTACGCGGTCGCCAGGCCGCTCGACTCGGGCCTGCAGGGCATCGCTGGCGTGACCGCCGCCAGTTGGGACGAGAGCAAGAACGGCGACATCACGATAAACGTCACCCTCGGCGGCGTCGACAACTTCGCCAAAACCTACGGCGAAATCGGCGAAACCGCCAAAACCATCCTCGGGAAGCGGCCGGCCCGCATCAATCTCGTAGACAGCCGCACCCCCGAGTTGGAGACGCTTTTCCACGCCGTCCACTTCCACCTCCAGGAAGCCGTCGCGACCGGCAATTTCTCGGCCATGGCGGAACGTGTGGATGCCAAGGCCCGCGCCGCCGGCGCGGATGCCACAATGTACGTCGACGCCCGTAACGTCTACCTGCGGCTCACTAGAGGGGGCGCGTCCCTGTACGCCGTCGTGCCCCGCCCAGAAGCCGCCGCCCGGGAGGTGAAGTGATGCGTTACGCCCCGATAGCGGCCGGCGTCGGCGCCGGCAGCGTCATCTTTCTCGCCTGGCGGGGCGTCGACGTCCTGCCGATCCTTTTCTTCGCCGGTCTCGTGGCCGTGCTCGCTTACTACGGCAACACCAGGCTCGGCGGCGGCAAGCCCTCCTTCGCCGTGATGGGCGGCGACGGCGGACGCCAGCCGGCGGTTGTCTTCGACGACATCGGCGGCCAGGAGGTGGCCAAGAACGAACTGCGCGAGGCGCTGGAGTTCATCCGCGACCTCGACGGCATCCGCCGCCTCGGCATCCGCCCCTTGAAAGGCATCCTCCTCGCCGGCCCGCCGGGAACGGGCAAAACGCTGCTCGCCAAGGCGGCGGCCCGGTTTACCGACTCGGCCTTTGTGGCCGCCAGCGGCTCGGAATTCGTGGAGATGTACGTCGGCGTCGGCGCCCAGCGAATCCGCCAATTATTCAAGCAGGCCCGCTCCCTCGCCCGCAAGCAGGGCAAGGCGTCGGCGATCGTATTTATCGACGAGATCGAGGTGCTCGGCGGCAAGCGGGGCCAGAACGCCGGCCACCTGGAGTACGACCAGACCCTCAACGAGCTGCTCGTTCAGATGGACGGCCTCGCCACCGACGACGAGGTGCGCGTCCTCCTCATCGCCGCGACCAACCGCGCCGACATGCTCGACCCCGCCCTCCTGCGCCCCGGCCGCTTCGACCGCCAGGTGCAGGTCGATCTGCCGGACAAGACCGGCCGCCTCCAGATCCTCGGCCTCCATGCCCGCAACAAGCCGCTGGCCGCCGACGTCGACCTGGCGACCGTCGCCGCCGACACCTTCGGCTTTTCCGGCGCCCATCTCGAAAGCCTCGTCAACGAGGCGGCGATCGCCGCCCTCAGGGACGGCGCGCAGGAGATATCCGCCTGCCACCTCAAGGGGGCGATCGACAAGGTCATCCTCGGCGAAAAGCTCGACCGCCTGCCCGGAGCGGAGGAAAAGCGGCGCATCGCCGTCCACGAGGCCGGCCACGCCATCGCCGGCGAGGTCCGCCGGCCCGGCTCGGTGGCCAGCGTGAACGTCGCCGCCCGCGGCAAGGCTCTCGGCTATGTCCGCCAGACCCAGGCCGACGACCTTTACCTTCACACGGCCGACCAGCTTAAGGATAAAATCGTCGTCGCTCTTGCCGGCGCGGTGGCCGAGGATATCGTCCTCGGCGGCCGCAGCACCGGGGCGGGCAACGATTTCCAGCAGGCCGCCGCCCTCGCCCGCCAGCTCGTCCTCGGCGGCATGTCCGAGCTCGGCATAGTGTCGGCCGAGGACCTGCCCCAGGGCACCCTCCACATGGCGGTCGCCTCCCTCCTGCAGGGCCTCGAAGCGGAAACCCACGCCCTGCTCGCCGCCCGCCGCGACGCCCTGGAGCGCGCGGTCGCCGCGCTGCTCGCCAGCGAAGGGATGAGCGGCGACGAGTTCCGCGCCCTGCTGAACGCCCCGGCACACTGATGAAAAAGACGCCTTCCCGTTAACGGGAAGGCGTCTTTTTAGTTTCCGTAAAGTTTTTACATATATCTAAAATTACGTCGACTTACCCTGACATTTTCCCTGACAAATTCGTACATTTTCTCTGGCGGATTTTCTGGCATCCAGTCTGACGAATGGCCGGCAGGATGATGGTAGGCGAGGAAGGGGCGGAAATATGAGCGTTTATTTGACGATTTCGTCGGCGATCTTGTCGAGTTCCTCGGCGAGGGCGCTGGTTTCCCGGATGGAGCCGGTGAAACGGCCGATGTCGGCGGCGATGGCGGCGAGCGTGTCGCGGATGTCGGCGACGGCGGCGTCGGTCGCTTTGCTGTCGGCCTTGACGGCGGTGATTATTTCGGCGATCTTGCCGATCGATTCGGCGCTGGTCGCGGCCAGTTTGCGGATTTCCTCGGCGACCACGCCGAAGCCCCGGCCCTGGTCGCCGACGCGGGCCGCCTCGATGGCGGCGTTGAGGCCGAGGAGGTTGGTCTGGCCGGCGATCGACCTGATGAGGCCGAGCACCTGGTCGGTTTCCGCGACCCGCTGCTGGGAATGGAGGTTGGCCGCGACCATGTCCTCGGCGGCGGCGGCGATTTTTTCCGTGCGGCCGAGAATCTCGCCGGTGGTTGCGGTCAGACCGCCGAGGTCGCCGCTGAGCCTGCGGGCCAGGCCCTTGAGCTTGTCCTGGCGGTCGACCGGCTCGGTGACGGCGAGGGTGCCGATGACGCCGCCCTGTTCGTCCGTCAGCGGGATGACGACGGTGATGAAGGGCTGGCCGCTGTAGGAGTTGTCTTTGCGCATGACGACCCGCCGGCGCTCGTGGATGGCGGTGTGGGACGCCATGCCGGGCTTGACGGGCAGGCCGATCTGCATTTTGAGGTCGAAGCTGCTGCTCGGCCGGTAGTAGACGATCTGGTCGCGGTCGGTGACGAAGACGCCCACGTCGAGGAGGTCGACGAGGCAGCCGGCGAAGCGGGCGTAATCATCAATGATGAGCGGCGAAGCGGACAAAAAATAATCCCCCTTTGCTTTTGGGTAGCGGCGGTTTTTGGGCGCAGGCAATTATTACGAATAAATACTTTATTTTCTTATTCTTCTTATTTCTCGCCAGGACGGGATTTTCCTCCGCATTTCGGCAGCAAATCGTCAATTTTTGTCGGAAATATTCGCGCGGCGGAAGTGTCCCGCCGCGCGAATGATCGCTATAAAGAGTATTTGTAGAAGCGGGTGTCCACCTTCATCACCGGGAAGGCGGCCGGCAGGTCCTCGCGGGCGACCGGGGCGAAACCGCGCTTTTCGTAGAAGCGGTGGGCGGCGAGGAACTGCGCGGTGGTGCCGAGGTATATCTCGCCCAGGCCTTTTTGCCGCGCCCAGGCGAGGAGCGCCGCCAGCAGCAGGCCGGCGGTGTTGCGGCCCGCGCCGCGGTAGTCGGGGGCGACGAACATCTTTCTGAGGGCGGCCTGGCGGTTGCCGATGTCGATGAGGGCGATGGTGCCCACGACCCGGCCGCCGTCGAGGGCCAGCCAGAAGTTGCCCGCCCCGGTCCGGTAGAAGGTTTCGATGGCGTCGAGGTCGGGCTGGTCGGCGCGGGTGATGGCGATGCCGAATTCGTCCCGCTGGATGGCGAGGATGTGGGCGACGACCTGCTCCCGGTAGGGCGCGGAGTATTCTTCGATGTTAACCAACGCTCTCCTCCCCTCCCCCGCCCTTTTTCCGCTCCAGCCATTCGCGCTCGATGTTGGCCCGCATCCTGGCGAGGAGGTCTAAGGCGGCGGCACGCTCCCCGGCGCTGAAGCCGGCGAAGCAGACGTCGATGCTGCGGTTTTCCTCGGCGATTATGCCGGGATAAACATCGCTGGCAAGGTCGGACGGGATGAGCCGCCACATCCTTTTATCGACGGCGTCGCGTTCCCGCTGGACGTAACCGGCGGCCATCAGCTTCTGGACGGCTTTGGTGGTGGTCGTCTTATCGACCTTAAGGAGCGCGGACAGCTCGGCGAGGTTGAGGCCGGGGCGCTCGACGATGCGGGTGAGAAAAACGAACTGGCCCCGCTGGAGGCTAAGCTCCCGGTATTTGAGGTCGAAAAGAGTATGGACGCAGCGGGCCAGCGCCCCCACCTCGCGCAAAATTTCATTCTTGAGGCCGTTGATGGCGGACACCTCCATTGGATAAAAATAGTTGAAACTTCCACTAATCCCATTATAGCGGGATATAGTAGAAATTTCAACTAAATAAGCAAAGGCAATCGCATAAAATCTCGACTGTTCCCCCGGTATCCGCCTGCCATTCCGGCAAGGGTTAGGGGCGGCTCCGCCGGGTTTGCCTGCCTTTGGCCTCATGGCGCGGCGAGGGTGATGTTCCGTCGTCTGTCTTGGGCTTGCGACGGCTTCGGAGGTTAATTCCGCCATGACGGGGAGGATTTTTTCCTAGCGGCTTTTTGGGGCGGGGAGCGACAGCAGAGGGCTTTGGCGGGGCCAGTTGGGCGCCGGCATCCCCGTTGTCCGCGATACCCCTCGCTTCCTTGGATTTCTGCTTCTTAATAGAGGCGCGGATGCCTTGCTCGATTATCCGCAGATACGGTTGTTCCCCGGGAACGACAAATGTGACGGCTGTGCCGGTCTGGCCCGCCCGCCCTGTTCGGCCGATGCGGTGGATATACGATTCGGCGTCATGCGGAATATCATAGTTGAATATGTGGGTAACGCCCTCAATATCGAGGCCTCTGGCAGCAATGTCCGTGACAACCAGTATTTGAAGTTTTGCCGCGCGGAAACGCTTCATTACTTGCTCGCGCTTTGACTGGGACAGATCGCCGTGCAGTTCATCAACTTCGTAGCCGCGTTGGGCAAGAGCAACGTTAAGAGAAATGGCGCGCTGCTTTGTATGACAAAATACCATCGCAAGATAGGGGCGGTATTCATCTATCATGCTGCAAAGTCTGTCGAGCTTTTCTTCCTGGGTGGTCTCCACAATAATTTGCCTGATTTCATCTAGCGTAACATTGGTGGTCTGAACACGGATATCGATAGGTCTTTCCATGTATCGCGCCGCCAGCGAACGGATTTTCGGCGGTATTGTCGCCGAAAATAACATTGTTTGATGCTTGCTGGATGTCTGGTTTATTATTTCTTCGACGTCGTCAAGAAAGCCCATCTGCAGCATTTGATCCGCTTCATCCAATACAAGTTTGGAAACCCCGGAAAGGCTGAGTTTTTTGCGGCGAAGGAGATCAAGCAGGCGGCCCGGCGTTCCGATTACAAGGTGCGGGGCGTTTTGCAGCTGGTTAACCTGCTTGTGCAAAGTATGCCCGCCATATAAGGCCAGAACATTGACAGCGAGCTTATCGCCCAGTTTCTTGGCTTCTTTGGTAATCTGCAGCGCCAGTTCTCTGGTAGGGGTAACGATTAACGCCTGAATATACGGCTTGTCCGGTTGAATGCTTTCCAGGATGGGCAGCAAAAAGGCCAACGTCTTTCCCGTGCCTGTCTGCGCCTGAGCGACCAGATCTTTTCCCGCCATCGCCATGGGAATAGCTTTCGTTTGGATGGGTGTAGGCTCGGTAATTCCCATTTGCTGCAGAAAGCTGTTCACTTCCCGCCGGATACCGAGTGTCAAAAAGTTGTCGGACATTAAAATATACCTCTGTTTTTTATAATTACTGTTATTCCCTTAGTCTGTGCAGGCCATTGCCACGGTATGCTCGGGAGCATCGGGCTACCGCCGTCCGTCCGGCAGGAGGAGGCCGGCTGATGCAAAAAAAGACTTACCTTTCGGTAAATCCATAATTGCGAAAACATGGGCAGCCCAGAATGTCGTTTCTTTGTATGTCCAAACCCGCTACTCGCAGGTGGGCATCATAGTATGGTTTTTGTCATCCACTCGCTGGTGCCGCGACAACTTACATAGCATTGGATTCCCTATATATCTTGTAGACATATTAAAGATGACGTGCATCACAGGCTACTTACTTATGCTAGCACACTAACCGGCGCAATGCAAACTAAATTACCCAGGGCTGGTCGAATAAAGGTCCTATATTATTCGGCCATTATCTGCAAGGTATCCGGATCATATAATGCGTAAAGAATATAGTAGAGAAATAGAACTGCAACCTTAATGGGGGGATTAACTATGGCGCAAGACAAAACGCTAACTTGCCGGGATTGCGAGAGGGAATTCACCTTCAGCGCATCAGAACAAGACTTCTTTGCCGAAAAAGGCTTCACCAACGAACCCGGACGCTGCCCCGATTGCCGCGCCGCCCGCAAACAGCAGAATCCGGGGGGCGGCTATAACCGTGGGGGCGGGTTTCAGCGACGGGAGATGCATCCGGCTACCTGCGCGGAGTGCGGACGGGAAACGCAAGTCCCCTTCCGCCCCAGCGGTGACCGGCCCGTCTACTGCAGTGATTGCTTCGGCCGGAACCGCCACTAGTAAAAATTATATCTGATCGTTAGCATATAGCGAAAGGCAGCGGAAGAAAAGAATATGGCTAACATGTTCAGATGGACATTTTACTTGGATTCGCGCGACAATTGGCGCTGGAAGCGCAAGGCATCTGCAAATCAAGGAGTCGCGTATTCGGAGGGTTTCCGGAATAAAACGATCCGTTTTCGGATGTCCGGCGTCCGGACCCCGAATAACGTGTACGATGGTAAAGCAAAAGACTTCACTTTCCTAGTGAAGTCTTTTGCTTTGGGGAAAGGCCGGATAGGGGCGCAGGGGGGTCTGTCAATAATTTTGTGCTCTAGCCCCTTGCCGCCAGTTAACGCAAATGAGATCGCACCTTTTCTGGGAAGAAGATGGATAGTTGCAGAAGAATTTGGCCCCAGTTCTGAATTCTGCCCGTCCATTTCCGCATAACATCCTGGGTTGCTAGATAGAGCATTTTTAACAGAGCATCGTCCGACGGGAAGATGCTCTTTCCTTTTGTGACCTTCCTGAGCTGCCGGTGATAGCTTTCGATCATGTTGGTTGTGTAGATGATCTTGCGAATTTCGGGCGGGTACTGAAAGAAGGTGGCGATTTCGGCCCAGTTGTTCCGCCAAGACTTTACGATGAGCGGATACTTGGCTCCCCAGATGCTTTCGAATTGGTTCAAGGCTTCCTGCCCGGCCGATTCCGTTGCCGCCGTGTAGATGGGCTTGAGGGCTGAGGTAATACGCTTTACGTCTTTGTAAGACACATAGCGAATAGAGTTACGGACCTGGTGGACGATGCACTTTTGCACCCGTGTTTCCGGGTAAGCGGCGCCGATGGCTTCTGTAAACCCGGTCAGGTTGTCCACCGAAGTGATAAGGATGTCTTGTACGCCCCGGTTCCTGAGTTCGTTTAGTACGCTGAGCCAAAATTTAGCTGACTCGTTTTCGCCGATCCAGATGCCAAGTACGTCCTTGGTGCCGTCCAGGTCGATGCCGATTGCCATGTAGGCGGCCTTGTTGACGATCTGGCCGTCCTGCTTGACCTTGAAGTGAATGGCGTCGAGGAAGACAACGGCATAGACGCATTGCAGCGGCCGGTTTTGCCACTCCTTAATCAAGGGCATGATTTTATTGGTGATATTGGAGATCAAGGCCGGCGAAGCCTCGATACCGTACAAGTTTTGCAGATGGTCCTGAATTTCGCGGGTACTTACGCCTTTGGCGTAAAGGGCGATAACCTGGTCTTCGATACCTGTTACGCTCTTTTGGTGTTTCTTGACGACAAGGGGGTCAAATTCGCCTTCGCGGTCACGGGGGATATCCAGCTCCACGTCGCCGAATTCGCTGCGCACCGTCTTGGGGCTATGGCCGTTCCGGCGGTTTGACTGTTCCGGCGTCCGTGAACCGTTTTTCTCATAGCCAAGGTTTTGGTCCATTTCCGCTTCGAGCATTTCCTGCAATACGCCGCCGAACATGTCTTTTAGCAGGCGCTGGACGTCCTCCGGGGTTTTAAGGTTCTCTTCCTTGATGAGGCTACGCATCTGTTCCCGACTGAGCAGTTGCTTTTTAGGTTCTTTTGGCATGTGCTTCCCCTGCCTCTCTTTCCCATTTTACCGGATTTTCTATGGGAAAGGGCAAAAGCACAATTTATTTTACAGACTCGCGCAGGGGTAAACGGCCAGGGCTATTCCCTGCTCCTATCTGCCTATTATATACCATGCTTACCATTTTAGAGCCGTTTCTGTTTGATCACGAAGTCTTTGTCACGTGGTAAGGTTAAAATATTTCTATACAAATACTAAACCGTAACCATCACCAATTGAATACACAATTTCTTCGTCCATAATATAAAGACAATCCCAAATTCCACACCCATCTATATCAAACATCACATTAATGTTAATAGCTTTATGCGGAATTTCAATTAAATTGCATTGCTTATATGACCCTAGTCTTTTACGAGCGCGTTTGTATACGTCAAAACTTTCTTCATTACTAAAAACATCCGAGTATACCACAAGAAAATTCTCTTCCAATCGTTCTAACGGATAATTTAATCCTACTCCCGTTTTCATGCTCTTATTTCCATGAATTGCCCACAAGTCAATCCCTTGCATAGGGGTGATACCCTCACTCAGTTTTTTTTCGTTACAGCGAAAGACTTCCAAAAAACTATAAAACCGTTCTGCCGGCCAATATATTGAGCCGTAATTAAGTATGTAAGCTCCTGTGATTAACCTGCTTCTAGCTGTAACTAAAGGTTGCTTCCATATAACAGTGTCTCCACTTTTCAATATCTGGACATATCCTCCACTACTACACCCAACTGTAAAGCATTCTTCGCAAACATCAATTTGTAGAAGTTCATTTTCAAATTCAACATATGGTATATTTCGCGACGCCAACTTACCATTAAGATATAGCTTGTAGCTTTGAATACTATTCAACCCTGCAGAAGTTAGCCCAGATGTCCAAGAAATAAGTTCAAGGTTTTCCACTTTCATTTTATCACCCTTATTGGCAACGTCCTATCTTCTCCGAAATAGTTCTATTATATAGTTAGTCTTAGTACCATATTATTCCTGCTACTCTTTTACTACTTCTATTAAGCCGACAAAATCAATGATTTGCAGAAAAACAGTGGAGTTTTAATTTTGCTGGGGCCAAACGACGCGAACCGCTAGCCTCCTCGATGTCAACGAGGCGCTCTTTTCTCTCGCCTTTAAACGCCTTCGGATGGTGGCCCGCTCTTCGCTCTGTCACGATAAGTTAAACGCCCTCGCCGGAGGCGGCGGGGGGCGCGGGCGTGGGCGACGTTGCGGAGGGCGTTACGCGCCGTTGGCGAAGCGGAGCGCGCCGCCACACGCGAGTCCATGGACGGACGAGCGAGGAGCCATCGGCCATGGACGGCCGTTGGCGACGGTGGTCGCGGGTGCGCGGCGCAAGCCTTACGGCGCGTTCGCCCAGAGCTTCGGCGCGTAGCCCGCGTTCTCCGCAATCTGGTTAATCGTATATTACATTTTTCCCTTCTTCACTTAATTTTTTTAAAGATGAAAGCATATGATTTATTTCTTCATCGGAATGTCTTTCCCATGAACCTAATTCGGCTATTATTTTCAGAGGGGATTTTGACCGATAAGAACGGGTTGGGTTGCCGGGAAATCTTTTGTCGGTCAGGTTCGGGTCGTTTTCAAATTCGCCTAACGGTTCTACAAGATAAATTCTTTCCTTCGCCTTAGATTTCGCTAATTCAGCACCCCATTTAGCGGCATCTAACGAAGCGGTAAAATATATATGGTTGGCTTTTTTATCCTGGTAATTTGATAAATGCTGCGGTTCTAATAAATCGCCAATTTTTAAGTCGGCTTTAGTACCATGAAAGAAAGGACCTTTATCGAGGACATCTTTGTTGTCATTCATGCCGATACACCTCTTATATGTTTTTAATTTGTGTATAGCATTATCATATCCGTAGCGTTAGAAAAAAACCCGCGGCCCTACTAGGTAGGACGCGGGCTTTCTGGCTTTACTCGTTTGTTACCGCGACAAGGTTCTCGTCTGATTCTTCGCTCGCTTCCTCTTCCGGGGCGGGTTTTTTGTCGCTTTTGATGAGGGTGGCGGCGAGGACGCCGAGGGCGGCGATGAAGGCGACGATTTTGAAGACGTCACCGTAGGCGATGACGGCGGCCTGTTTGGCGATCATGCCCTGGAGGACGGCGAGGGCGGCGCCTTTGGCCTGGACGGCCGGCAGGCCGCTTTGCATGAACCCGCCCTGGAGGGCGGACAGCATCTGGGACGCCGCCGATGACGCGGTGTTGACGTATTCGGCGAGCACGGCGGCGTGGAAGGTGGTGCGGGTGTCGAGGAAGGTGCCGAAGATGGCGATGCCGACGCTGCCGCCGACGTTTTTGAAGAGGTTGAAGACGCCGGAGCCGACGCCCATTTTCTCTTTGGGCAGGGTGGCCATGGCGGCGTTGGAGAGGGGCGACATGGTGAGGGCGAGACCGACGCCCATGAGGGCGAGGCGGACGGCGATGAAGGGGTAGGCGGTGTCGGCAGTCATGGTGTGGAAGGAGTACATGGCGACGGCGAGGATGAGCATGCCGAGCATGGTGGGCGTCCTCCCCCCCGTCCGGTCGGCGAGCTTGCCGCCCATGGGGGCCATGAGGATCATGGCGCCGATGAGGGGGAAGAGCGACAGGCCGGCGCGGATGGGCGAGTAGCCGAGGATGTTGCGGAGGAAGAAGGGGATGAGGAACAGGCCGCCCATGAGGGCCATGAAGGTGATGAAGCCGACGAGGTTGGCGACGGTGAAGGTGGGATTTTTGAAGAGGCTGAGGTCGACGAGCGGCTCGGCGACGCGGCTTTCGATGCGGACGAAGGCGGCGAGGCTGAGGACGGTGAGGGCGGAGAGGCCGAGGATGTAGGCCGAGGTCCAGCCTTCCTTGCCGCCCTGGCTGAGGGCGACGATGAGGGCGCTGAGGCCGGTGACGAGGGTGATGCCGCCGAGGTAGTCGATTTTCCGCGAGACGGCCTGGCGGGGCGATTCTTGGAGGACGAGGACGGCGAGGAGGATGCCGGCGCCGGCGATGGGGACGATGCTGTCGAACAGCATCCGCCAGTTGACGTATTCGACGATGTAGCCGCCGACGGTGGGGCCGAGGACGGCGCCGGCGGCGGCGAACGCGCCCCACATGCCCATTGCCTGGCCCCGTTCTTCGGGCGGGAAGGCGTCGGCGACGATGGTCATGGCGTTGGGGAAGAACATGGCGGCGCCAAGGCCCTGGAGGATGCGGAAGGCGATGACGGACGCGCTGTTCCAGGCGAGGCCGACCAGCATGGTGGCGGCGGTGAAAACGACCAGGCCGGCGACGTAGACTTTTTTGCGGCCGAACTGGTCGCCGAATTTGCCCATGATGGGCAGGGTGGCGCCGTAGGGGATGGAGTAGGCGAGCAGCACCCAGGTGACGTTGTCCATGGTGAAGCCGAAGGTGTTCATGATGTTGGTGAGGGCGATGTCGAGCGAGCTGGCGACATAGCCACTGAGGACGGTGCCGAGGGAGACGATGGCGAGGACGAGGTATTTATTGGGATGGAGGGTGTCGTTCATGGCGCTCACCTGCCCGCGCGGATGGCGACGACGGCCGACATGCCCGGCTTGAGGTCGGCCTGGCCGCTATCGGTGATTTTGATTTTGACGGGGATGCGCTGGGTGACTTTGGTGAAGTTGCCGGTGGCGTTGTCGGCCGGCAGGAGGGCGAACTGGGAGCCGGTGGCGGCGCCGACTTCGGCGACTTCGCCGGCGAATTTGCGCCGCGGGTAGGCGTCGACGGTGAACTGGACGGCTTCGCCGCTTCTGATGCGGCCGATGTTGGTTTCCTCGATGTTGGCCTCGACCCAGGATTCGGCGGGGTCGGTGATGCTGTAGACGGTCTGGCCGACGGATACCATTTCGCCGGGGTCGACGGGCCGTTTGGCGACGATGCCGGATACGGGGGCGACGATGGCGGTGTTTTCGAGCTGGAGGCGGGCGTTTCTGAGGGCGGCGGCGGCCTGGGCCACCTGGGCGCGGGCGTAGTCGACGTCCTGGGCGGCCGCGCCTTCGGAGGCGAGGCTGAGGCCCTGGCGGGCGGCTTCGTGCTGGGCCTGGGCGACTTTGAGGGCGGTGAGGGCGGCGTCGCGCTGCTGGGCGGAAAGGGCGCCGTCTTCGTAGAGTTTCGCGGTGCGCTCGTAGTCGCGACGGGCGTTTTCGAGGCTGGCTTCGGCCTGGGCGACGGCGGCCTGGGCCTGGGCGACCTGCTGGGGACGGCTGCCGGCCTCTAAGGAGGCGAGCTTGGCCTGGGCGGCGGCGTGGTTGGCCTCGGCCTGCTCGACCTGGATTTTGAGGGCCTGGCTGTCGATGCGGGCGATGACCTGACCGGCCTCTACCCGGTCGCCTTCCCTGACGGCGAGTTCTTCGATCTGGCCGGGGACTTTGGTGCTGACGTTGACGATGCTGCTTTTGATTCTGGCGTCGTCGGTGGAGACTTTGCCGCTGGCGGCGAACCACCACCAGCCGCCGGCGAGGGCAAGAACGCCGGCCAGCGCGGCGGCGGCGGCGATGAGTTTGCGGTTGGCGATTTTTTTCGGTGCGCTCATGATGTTCCTCCTTGAATTTTGACTGGGATTTTCCGCTCAGTCGGCGAGCAGGTATTCGCGGATGGCTTTGTGGCGCCGCTCGAGCTCGAGCATTTTGGCCCGGGCGAGGTCTTTGAGCGATCCGAGGTAGGCAAGCCCGCCGGGAGTGATGGTGTAGACGCGCTTACCGCGGGTAGCGGGGTTTTCCCAGTGGCCGGCGACGTAGCCCTTTTCCTCGAGCTGGCGGAGCAGCGGGTAGAGGAAGTTGGGGTTGGGCCGGACGGCGTCGCCGGTGAGGCGCTTGATCTCGCCGGCGATGCGGTTGCCGTGGGCGGCTTCGCTTTTGAGGATGGTGAGGATGAAGAGGGCGGTGACGAGTTTGATCCAGGTTTTGGCGTCAGGGCGGCTGAACAAGGCTGAAGACCTCCTTTGCGAGGGCTTGTAGTTTGCAATAACTTTGTGTTTATGTTAACACTAACATTGTTAATATTAATAGGTTTTGGGGCGGCCGTCAATTTGGGATTGCCGGCAATAATGGGCAGGGCTGCCAGGGGAACGGGAAAAAGGGCCGGCTGCGGGAGGGTTTCGGGGGGCGGGCGGCGAAGGGCGAGAGGGACAAGGCGGCGGGGGAAGATTGCCCGGCTGGTATAATGAGCCTTAGAGGCGACGAGGAGATGATGCGGGATGTGCAATGCGCAGGGCTGCTTCGAAGGGGTGTACGAGGCTTTTGAGAAGAGGCTGCTCAAGGATGGGGTCGCGGTGTGCTTCAACGCGCTGACGGCGGAAAAGTTCGCGGCGAGGCTGGCGGCGAAGGGGATCAGGGCGGCCAGGACGGAGACGGGCGGGAAGCGGCACGAATTCCGGCTGGAAGGCGAATAATGCGCATAACGAAGCGGCCCGCCGGGAGGCGGGCCGCTTTGCTGTGCGGGGGGAAGATTTATACAGAGGGATTCGCGCAGGGTGGGCTTACGATTTCGCGGCTTTGACAACGACGCCTTTGTCGTCAAATTCCACGGTTGTGCCGGCTTCGTAAACCTTAATATAACCCGACGGCGAGAGCAGCTTGGTGTCCTTGTTCAACGTGCCTTTGATAACTTCGCACTTGTCGTTCAGGACAAGCCGCGTCTCTTTCCTGAATTGGACGAGACCGGGAAGAAGCTCCGTGCTGGTGTTGTTTACATTCATTATCTGCCGCCAGCCGACAGGACGTAAGTATGTTTTGTAATTTAAGGTGCAAGTGGCAATCATCCCGTTTTCGTGAAAACTGACCTCGGTATTATCCGATAACCTTATATAATCCGTTTGACTAACGGGAATCTCTATAAAGTTCCCAGTAACGGTTCCTTTAATAACTTCCCCCTTACCGTTGAAGGTCACTCTTGTGCCTGCCTTAAAATCTAGGAGCCTGTTTGGCTTAAGCTCAATACCACCATAGGGAATCCAGGTATAATAGAACGGACCTCCGGCAACACACGGAAGACGAACTGACGACGCTAATGTACCTTCAAGAACTTCGCCGTTTTCGTTCAGGGTAACAACCGTGCCTTTTTTAAATTTTATGCCCCAGTCCCCGTGAGCCGCTATAACTCCGGGTGGCGTAATGAGGGTATCCTCGTCCAGCGTCCTGGTGCTCGGGGCAGCGGCGGCGCATGCACTGAGGCCGAAAATGATGAACGCCATCACAAAAAACTTGGTTAATACTCTCGATCTAATACTTTTCACAAGACCGCACCTCCCAGAAGTTGCTATTCCTTAACTTCGACGGGAGGAAAATAATTCCTTGTAAATTCTTCGCTTGCGGTTATGCGGTTCCTAACTTCCATGGACTGCCGGGACCGTTCAGAAGTGCCCAGATGCAAGGCGCACCGGAAGAGCGCGCCGCGACGTGTACTCGGATGTACACTAGCAAGCGCTCTGAGGAACAACAACGCAGATGGGCGCTTATCAACGCCATGTATTAGGATAATAACTGCCAGCCTTCGTAGAATAAGCAGACGGCAAGCACAAACAACAACCCCGCCAGCGCCCGCATTACGAGTGTGTATCTCGGGCCGGTGAAGGCGTGGCGCGATTTGGCGACCAGATAGGCGAGAAGGATTTTGGCGCCGACGAGGCTGGCGTAGAAGCCGGCGAGGAAGGCGACGGCGTTGGCGGGGCTTTCGCGCCAGCCGCCGAGGAGCAGCGGGCCGCCGACGGTGAGCCAGAAGAGGTAGGGATGGGGGCTGAGGAGGTTGACGACGGCGCCGCGAAAGACGGAGTTGGCGGCGACGGCGGTGTCGGCGTCGGCGGGGGGCGGGCCGGAGCGGGCGTTTTCCCAGGCCATGTGGGCGACGAACAGGCCGCCGGCGAGGGCGATGAGGCCGAGGATGTGTTTGTAGGCGGCGACGGCGGACAGCAGCCAGACGGCGGCGACGATGACGGGCAGGTCGGTGACGAGGGGCGAGCAGGCGGCTTTGATGCCTTCGCGGCGGCCGTATTTCACCGTCTGGGCGATGACGAGCGCGAACAGCGGGCCGGGAGAGAGGCCGGCGGACAGGCCGAGGGAGGCGCCGGCGAGGAGGAAGGCGAGCATTGTCGGTTCAACCTTTCCGGGTGCGGGTGACGGCGGGCGGCGGGAGGGCCGGACGGCGGGAGAGCCACAGGCCAAGGAAGATGATGACGGCGCCGGCGGCCTGGAGGAGGCCGAAGGTTTCGTCGAGGAAGAGGCCGGCGAAGACGATGGAGATGACGGGGCAAATGTTGGGGAAGAGGGAGGCTCTGGTGCTGCCGAGGGCTTTGACGGCCCATATCCAGGTGATGTTGGCGAGGGCGAGGGCGAAGACGGACGAGAAGACGACGCTCTGCCAGGCGGCGGCCGGGACGGCGGCCCAGTCGGTGCGGGCGAGGTCGGGAACGGCGATGAGGACGAAGAGGACGGCGCTGACGGTGAAGGCGCCGGTGATGATCTGGTAGAGTGAGTAGCGGTCGGTGAGGCGGCGGAAGCTGACGGTGTAGTAGCTATAGCCGAGCTGGCCGACGAGGATGAGGGCCGCGCCGGTGAGGTGCGGGCCGGTGAGGCTTATTTCGCGGCCGGCGCCGAGGACGGCGAGGAGGACGCCGGCGAAGGAGACGACGATGCCGGCGGCGGTCCGGGGGGAGAGGGTTTCGAGGCCGAGGACGCGGTTGATGAGGGCGACGTTGACGGGCAGGGTGGCGAGGACGAGGGCGGCGTTGCCGGCGGTGGTGGCGTTCATGCCGTAGATGATGAAGACTTGGTTGACGAACAGGCCGAAGACGCTGATGGCGGCTAGATGCCGGAGGTCCGGGAGGGACATGGGCCGGTAGCCGTGGGATGCCACGAGGGCGACGCCGGATATGAGGGCGGCGACGACGAGGCGCAAGGCGTTGTAGACGAGGGGGTCCATGGCGCTCAGGCCGATTTTCATGACAGGGGTGTTGACGCCCCAGATGAAGACGATGGCGAGCAGGATAAGTTCTACTTTGCGGGCTGGGTTTGGTGCGGCCGGTGTCAAGTTATCATCTCCTGTGGTTGGGCCATGGTTTGTTTTATTCCACATGACGGGCCGGCTCCCCTCCAGCGAAATGAAAAGGATTTCGGGGGGCGGCGCCGAAGGTTATGGGCGCCGGCGAAAAAGGGGCCGGTGATGTGGCCGGGAAGGGGCGGTCGGGCGTATGGCTGACAGTGAAACGGAGCTTTGGAGAATCGAGGCGCGGGCGTTCCGCGTCCCGCTCGTGCCGTTTACGCATAATTTCTGGGCGCTGGTGGACGCGGGCGGCGCGGTGGTCGAGCAGTTGCACGGCCTGGCGGTGGATCCGCGCACGGGGAAGGCGAAGGCGATCGGCTGGTCGGCACATTTGCTGCTGGCGGTGCGGGGGGCGGGCTTTTTGTGGGCGCTGCAGCCGGGTCAGCCGACGGCGGTGTGCGCGCGTGGGCGCGAGGCGGAGGTGATGCCGCGGTGGCTGGCGGCGGCAGCGGCCATCCCGGCGATGAACGCGCTGGGGCTGCGTTATCCGAATTTGTGGCAGCACGGGCTGCGGGCGAATTCGAACAGTGTTTTCAGTACTTTCGGGCTGATCATGGGGTTCGACGCGCCGGCGCGGCTGCTGCCGACACTGGCGCCGGGGGTGAAGCTGGTGGTGTCGCGCGAGCTTGTGGAGCGGTACCGGTTCCGGCCGCCGTCGACGGGCTGAGGTTTTTCGCCCGGGTGGAGCCGGACGTGGAAAAGCCGGCCGGGGTTAGTCCCGGCCGGCTTTGTCGCGTTCAGCGGCGGCGAAGATGTTGTCGGTGAACCAGCGGGCGAGGAGGGGCAGAAGGATGTAGACGGGGAAGCCGTAGTGGAATTTACATTTGAGCGGTAGGTATAGTCCCAATATTTCAAGTGTCGGCTCGAAAACGAAGGCGAATACGCCGGCGGCGACGACGGCCGCGGCGGCGAAGGCCCGCCAGCGGGGAAGGTGTTTCGGTGGCGTGCCAGTTTTCGACGCGGGCCCGGGTGAGCTGGCGGGTCAGTTCGGCGATTTGGGCGTCGCTGGGCGCGCCGGGCATGGTTATCCCCCCTTTGCGGCATTAGTATCTGCCGCGAGGGGGGATTTTGATGCGGGGGCGGGGACAAGCACCCCTCTCCCCCACCCTCCCGTTCTACCTTGAATTGCCGGGGCCGTTCAGAAGTGCCCAGATGCAAGGCGCACCGGAGGCTGACACCGGAAGCGTACACGGAAGTACGCTGAGGATGGCAGCCGAGGAGCAACGCCGCAGATGGGCGCTTATGGGCGGCCCCACTGAAATTATAAGGAGATAATAGCACCCATGCGGCCGGTGGTGCCGCGCTCGGCCCTATGCGAATAAAACAGCTCGGTGTTTTCGGCGGTGCAGACGCCGCTGATGTCGATGTGGGCGCGGGGGACGCCGATTTCTTCGATCTGGTCGCGGTTGGCGTGCCAGAGGTCGAGGAGCCATCTGTCGCCGCGGGGGACGACGAGGTGGCGCCAGGCGGGGCCGAAGGAGGCCCGGAGGGCTTCGACGACGGGGGCGTCGACTTCGTAGCAGCAGGGGCCGATGGAGGGGCCGATGCCGACGAGGCAGTCGGCCGGCCTGGTGCCGTAGTGTTCGCCCATAGCGAGGACGGTTTTGGCGGCGATTTTGGCGACAGTGCCTTTCCAGCCGGCGTGGCTGAGGCCGATGGCCCGCCGGACGGGGTCGAAGATGAGGACGGGGACGCAGTCGGCGTAGAAGAGGATGAGGGGCAGGCCGCCCTGGTCGGTGATGAGGGCGTCGCTGGCGGGGACGGCGGCGGCGTGGTCGCGCGCGCCCCGCCCGGCGTCTTCGGCGCCGGCGAGGTGGATGCGGTCGGCGTGGACCTGCTGGCAGGTGACGGCGCGGGCGTAGTCGACGCCGACGGCCTGGCAGAAGAGGTCGCGGTTGAGACAGACTTTGTCGGGGTCGTCGCCGCTTTTGAGGCCGAGGTTGAGGGTGGCGTAGGGCGGGGTGCTGAGGCCGCCCAGCCGGGTGGAGACGCCGTGTTTGACCCCGCGGTGGGCGAGGTGGGTGAACAGGCCGTACCATACGCCGTTGGCGGCGCGCTTGAGGACGAATTTGCTCATGGGGTGTTGCCTCCTCCCTCCCCCTGGCTAGGCCGGCAGACACCGCAGCGGGTGCAGCCCGGCTGGCAGGGGGGGGTGTATTTTTCAGCGCGGGCGCGGTCCAGTTCCTGGCGGAGGTAGCCGGGCTCGAGGCCCATGTCGAGGTGGTGCCAGGGGAGGGTTTCGCCTGCGGGGCGTTCACGGTAGAGGTAGAAGGTTTCGTCGAGGCCGGCGGCGGCGAGGGCCTTGGGCCAGTGTTTGGGGCCGCCGGCGCGGTGGGCGGCGAGGAGGACGGGGCCAAGGCGGCGGTCGCCGCGGGAGAGGACGCCCTGGAGATAGGCTTCTTTGGGTGGTTCGACGAGGATTTCGGTGTTTTTGTCGGCTTTGAGGGCGGCGCGGATGGCGGCGAGCCTGTCTTCGACGACGGGCCGGGGGGCCATGGGCAGCCACTGGAAGGGGGTGAAGGGTTTGGGGATGAAGGGGTTGATGCTGAGGGTGAGGCGGCCGCCGCTGCCGTGGGCGGCCATGTGGCGCCGGGTGGCGCGGGCGAGTTCGGCGATGGCGGCGATGTCGTCGTCCTGTTCGCCGGGGAGGCCGACCATGATGTAGAGGCGGACGTTCGGTATGCCGGCGGCGGCGGCGAGGGCCACGGCCCGTTCGAGGTCGGCGGCGTCGATGCCTTTGTTGATGATGCGGCGGAGCCGGTCGCTGGCGGCTTCGGGGGCGAGGGTGATTGTTTTGTGGCCGCTGGCGGCCAAGGCTTCGGCGAGCGCGGGGGTGAAGGAGTCGGCGCGGATGGAGGCGACGGAGAATTTGAGACCCTGGGCGCGGATGAAGGCGACGAGGCGGTCGATGTCGGGGTGGTCGGAGACGGCGGCGCCGACGAGGCCGATTTTGTCGCGGTATTGTTCGGCGCGGCGGATGGTTTCCTCCAGACCGGCGAGGGAGCGGGCGCGGGGCCGGCGGAAGCAGTAGCCGGCCATGCAGAAGCGGCAGTGGCGGCCGCAGCCGCGGGCGATTTCGATGAGGTACATGTCGCCGAATTCGGTGTCGGCGGTGACGACGGCGGTCTGGCCGGGGTGGGCGTCGAGGTCGCGCACCCACCGGCGGCTGATGACGGCCGGGACGGCGGCGGCGGGGGTGAGGGCGGCGAGGGTGCCGTCGGGGTTGTATTCGTCTTTGTAAAAGGCGGGGACATAGACGCCGGGAATAGCCGCGAAGGAAAGGAGCATGTCTTCGCGGGCCAGCCCCTCTTCCCTGCCCCGCTGCCAGGCGGCGAGGATTTCGCGGATGACTTCTTCGCCTTCGCCGATGACGAAGGCGTCGATAAAGGCGGCGAGGGGTTCGGGGTTGAAGGTGGCGCAGGGGCCGCCGGCGAGGACGATGGGGTGCTCTTCGCCGCGGTCGGCGGCGAGGAGGGGGATTTTGCCGAGGTCGAGCATGGCGAGGAGGTTGAAGTAGTCGATTTCGAAGGAGACGGCGAAGCCGACGAGGGGGAACTCGTACAGGGGCCGCTGGGTTTCGAGGGTCATGAGGGGGGTGTTGGTGCGATGGTGCTCGGCAAGGTCTTTTTTGCCGGGCAGGAAGACGCGTTCGCAGGCGGCGAGGCCGCTGGCGTTGATTTCGCGGTAGATGATGTGGAAGCCGAGGTTGGACATGCCGACCTGGTAGGTGTTGGGGAAGGCAAGGGCGAAGCCGGGGCGGGAGCCGGGGGCGTGGATGACAGCGCCCTGCTCGGCGGCGAGCTGTTTTTTGAGTTTTTCCTTGAGGGGCCAGGACATGGGCGTCACTTCCGATTGTTTAGTATGCCACAGGAGTTATTACACGTTGTTATAGTTTTTCCCTGCCGGCGGGGCGAACATGAGGGAAAGTTGGCCACATAGGGAGCTTGTGGATGCCGCCGGCTACTTGGGGTGTTATTTGGGCCTCAGCTATGCAAACTATATTTGAAAGGAGTGATCCGCAATGTTGTGTTCCGGCTCGGACAGGTTCCGCGACGGAGGCCTGCTGCTGCTGAGGGTGGGCCTGGGACTGATGTTTATGTACCACGGGTGGCCGAAGGTAACGGGCGGGGTGGCCGCGTGGACGAAGCTGGGGATGTCGATGAGTTTCGTGGGGATCGGGTTCCTGCCGCCTTTCTGGGGTTTCATGGCGGCGGCGTCGGAGTTCGGTGGCGGGCTGCTGCTGATCGTCGGCCTGTTTTTCCGTCCGGCATGCCTGCTGTTGGCGGTTACGATGGCGGTGGCGGTGGCGATGAAGTTCGGCACCGGCGCCGGGCTGGGCGGCGCTTCCCAGGCGCTGGAGCTAGGGATAGTCTTTGTCAGCCTGCTGTTTATCGGGCCGGGGCGGTACAGCTTCGACGCGCGCCTGTGCGGCCGGAGGGGTAGGGCCCTACGATAGGGGCCGCCGCAGGAAGCGCGCGGGCCGCGGGCAGGACGCCGGATACGGGCGCGGCGGACCGGCCATACTTAGTGGAAAGACAGGATAAGGAGGCGGCCGGATGAGGCAGGAGAGCGGGTTGACCGCGTGGCAGTTGACGATGCTGGCGCTGGGAACGGTTATCGGGGGGTCTTTTTTTCTGGGGTCGGCGGTGGCGATCCGCAGCGCGGGGCCGGCGGTGATCGGCGCTTTTCTGCTGGGCGGGGCGCTGGTTTATATTATTTTGTTCGCGCTGTCGGAGATGACGGTGGCCGACGCGGCCCCCGGCTCGTTCCGGACGTTCGCCGAGCGGGCGTTCGGCCCGGGAACGGGGTTCACGGTGGGCTGGGTTTACTGGACGGGGCTGGTGCTGGCGATGTCGAGCGAGGCGACGGCGGTTTCGATTTTTATCAAGAGCTGGCTGCCGGCGTTGTCGATACCGCTGACCGGGGCAGCGATCATCGCGGGGGTGACGCTGCTGAATCTTTTGGGAGCGGACAGGTTGAGCCGCCTGGAGAGCGGCCTGGCGGCGCTGAAGCTGCTGGCGATCGTGGGGTTCATCGCGCTGGGGGCGGCGCTGGTCGCCGGGCTGGTGCCGGGGGCGCAGGCGGTGGGCGCGGGATCGCTGGCGACGGAGCCGCTATTGCCGGCGGGGGTGGGCGGCCTCGCGGGGAGCATGCTGATCGTGGTTTTCACGTACGCGGGGTTCGAGATCATCGGTCTGGCGGCGTCGGAGGCCCGCGATCCGCACCGCACGGTGCCGAAGGCGATCGGCATGACGGTGGCGGGGCTGGTGGGGCTGTATGTGCTGGCGCTGACTGCGCTGCTGCCGCTGGTGCCGACGGGGACGCTGACGACGGAGGTGAGCCCGCTGGTGGCGGCGCTGGCGGCGCGGCAGCTGGCGTGGGCCGGGAATGTGATGAACGCGGTGCTGGTGTCGGCGATTCTGTCGACGATGCTGGCGGCGATGTTCGGCCTGGGGCGGATGATGCGCTCGCTGGCCGAGGAGGGGCACGCGCCGGCGTGGCTTAAGGATGCGGGCGACGTCCCCTACCGGGGCATTCTGTTTTCGGGGGCGGGGATGCTGGCCGGACTGGCGCTGGGGTTCGTGCTGCCGGAGCAGGTGTATCTTTTTCTGGTGAGCGCCGGGGGATTTTCGCTGCTGATGGCGTATGTGGTGATCCTGGCGACGCATTATAAGTTCCGCCGGACGCACGGCTGCCCGCCGAAGGGCAACTGCCAGCTGCCGGGCTACCCGTATACCTCGTGGCTGGGGCTGGCCGGCTGCGTGGCGATCATCGCCAGTATGCCGCTCATCCCCGGCCAGGGGGCGGGGTTGGCGGCCGGGCTGGGGCTGCTGGCCTTCTTCGCGGCCGCGTACCTGGTGAAGCGGCGCGTGGCGTCGCGGGCTCCAGGGACGGAGGCCGGGGGGCAAGACCTGCTGCTGAGGCTGCAGCTTGAGCTGGCGGAGGATTTCGCCCTGGACGGGAAGCGGGACAGACGACCGGACATAGAAGGCGAAAAGGAGAAAGGCCCTCAGAAATGAGGGCCTTTTGGCTGGGCGGCTTTATGGACGACCGATATCAGTCGTTGGTCGTCTGGTAGCCCCTCGCCTTCGTCCATTGCTCGTCCTCGTCGCTCTTCACGAGGGGATTGTGATCGGCGATGATTGCCGACAGGTTCTGCTCGTCTTTGGTGAATTTAGTTTTGTCTTTGTCTTTGGCCATGTGCAACACCTCCGGGGTTAGTTTGCCCGGCGGCGTCTGTTTTAGGCGGAGGTCGGCATGAGGGGTTGCCGTTCAGCCGCCGAACCGCGTGTTGACGAAGGAGGCGGCGATTTCCTCCATCGCCGCGGCGGCCTCGGGGAAGAGGGGCGCTTCCCCGTTTTTCGGCAACAGAATATTTCGCCGCTGGTCGCGGACATGAAAAACCCGCGCAGGCGGCTGCGCGGGCTTTCGGGTCAGATGCCGGAGTCGGCGGCGGCGATGAGCTTCACTCCTAATAACCCCATGACGGTTCCGGCGGTGCGGTCGAGGGCGCTTTTGGCCCGCATGTAGGCCGCCCGCGGCGCCGACGCCGACAGGAGAAGGGCGACGATGCTGTACCAGCCGATTTCGATGAGGAATACGGCCAGGGGCAGGAGGATGGTGAAGAGCGGGCCGGGGCTGGCCGGCAGAAGGGCTGCGAAGATGCTGCCGTAGAAGACGGCGGTCTTGGGGTTGCTGAGCTGGGTGGCGGCGGCCATGGCGAAGGCGCGCAGCCTGGTGTTCCGCACCGCGTCGGCGGCCGGGAGGTCGGCAAGGGGGCTGGCCGCGCCGCGCCACATCTGGATGCCGATGTAGACGAGGTAGGCACCGCCGCCCAACTTGATGAGGCTGTATAGCCAGGGGAAGCCGGCGAATACGGCTTTGAGGCCGAGGAGAGCGAGGATGGCATAGGCGAAGCCGCCGACGCCCATGCCGGCGGCGGCGGCGAGGCCGCTCCGGCGGGAAGCGGCCATGGAGGTGCGGGCGACGAACAGGAAGCTGGGGCCGGGGCTCATGGCGCCGAGGGCGACGGCCAGGAGGATGCCGGCGAGCGCGAGCATGGTTTCCACAGGTTATCACCTTCCGGATTGGAGAGTGTTTTGATGTTTGACTAAGGGCTTATGCGGACGCGGGTCCCCACAAGCCCCGGGCGGCGAGGCTGGCGCGGGCGTTTGGCGCCCGGTTCGCGGAACCGGAATTCAGGTGGCGGCAGGACGTCGCTTTTATACAGGTCTAACGACTGACGGGCGGTCTTATGGTCGTAGGCGTTGAGGAGCTTGATGATTTCGCAGGCGAATTCGACGGCGCTTGCACCGTTTAATGTCTTTCTGCGTTATGGCGAGGTTTTCCTGCCGGGCCGCTATTTTGCACCGGCGTGTGATTATAGTAATTACCGTATGTATTGGGCGGTTATCCCGGAAAAATGAGACTTTTGTCCCTACGTTCACTCTTTAACAAGAGTTATAATATGGTAAATAGTAGTAGTTGAACGAAATACGGCAAGTATTAACGAGCAAAAGGGAGGAAACGAAGGATGAAAAGGGCGTTTGCGTTACTGTTGATCTTTATATTTGTCGTCAGTTGCGCGCTGGCCGTCCAAACCGATATCGCGCTCGCCGGTGGCGGTGGCGGCGGCGGCGGTGGCGGCGGTGGCGGCGGCGGCGGCGGCGGCGGCGGCGGTGGCGGCGGCGGCGGTGGCGGCGGTGGTGGTAGCGACGGCGCTGGCGGTGGAGCCGGAGGGGCTTCCGGCAACGGCAGCGCAAGCCAGAGCCAGAGCCAGAGCCAAAGCCAGAGCCAGAGCAAAGGAAAAGGCCAGAACCAGAACCAGAACCAGAACCAAAATCAGAATCAGAACCAGAACCAGAACCAAAATCAGAATCAGAATCAGAACCAGAACCAGAACCAGAACCAGAATCAGAACCAGAATCAGAATCAGAACCAGAATCAGAATCAGAATCAGAACCAGAATCAGAACCAGAATCAGAACCAGAATCAGAATCAGAACCAGAACCAGAATCAGAACCAGAATCAGAATCAGAATCAGAATCAGAATCAGAATCAGAATCAGAATCAGAATCAGAATCAGAATCAGAATCAGAATCAGAATCAGAATCAGAATCAGAATCAGAATCAGAATCAGAATCAGAATCAGAATCAGAATCAGAATCAGAATCAGAATCAGAATCAGAATCAGAATCAGAACCAGAATCAGAACCAGAATCAGAACCAGAACCAGAACCAGAATCAGAATCAGAACCAGAACCAAAACCAGAACCAGAATCAGAATCAGAACCAAAATCAGAACCAGAATCAGCTATAACGGCCGCACGAGCGGACAGGCACGCCCCGGGGTGAACCCGGGGCGTTTTTTCGCGGGCGCGGCGGGAGCGGCAGGATTTCGCGTCCGCGGGCAGAAATACCATTAAATGACTTTGCGCGGAGGGGATGAGATGTTGAGATCGAGGGTCGCGCTGTTTTCGGCCCTGGCACTGCTGCTTTTGCTGCCCTTGCGTGCCGGGGCGGCAACGGCCGCCCTGACTGCGGACACCGAGCTCCATCCGGTGAACTGGGCGACGGGAACGGTGAAGTTCAAGAAGAATACCGAGGCGGTAACGAACGAGTACGGCGAGGTGGTCAGCGGGGTGCTGGCGCGGGATACGGGTCTCCGCCCGGCCGGTTGGCAGCGGGTGATGTTCGATTTCACGATGGAGAGCGGCTATGCGCCGGTGACGTCGTCGTCGTCGGGCGGCGGCTTTAGCTTCGGCGGCGGCTCGTACAGCTACGCGGTGTCCGCGGAAAAGCACCTGCTTTTCAAGGGCGGCCAGGCGGTGACCTTCAACGAGCAGGGCGAGGTAGTCGCCGGGACGCTGGACAAGCCTGCGTACATCAGGCTGGTGGAGGGTAAACAGGGCTATGTGTGCTATAGGGAAGATACTGCGCTGTCCTTCCACGCCAACGGCGTTGTGGCTGTGGGGACGCTTAACTTCGACACGTGGCTGAGGCCGACGGGCTGGCAGGAGATATTGGCGGCCAATGGCGGGGCTGGGTTCCTGAAGTTCAGGAAGGGAACGGTCATCAGTTTTTCGCCCGAGGGGCTGGTGACGGCGGGGACGCTGGCGGCCGAGGCCAAGCTTAGCGCCGCTGGCGGGGTTGTGAAGATTTACCCCGCGGGGACGGCGATGAGGTTTACCGCAAAGGACGAACCGGCGCCGTGAGGCCGAAAGGTGTAGTTTCATTTTACGATATAATGTGAGTGGGAGCAGATGATGTTATATTACATGGCGATTGGCCTTACTGTTGTTTCTAATGTCCTTTATCACGTGTTTCTGAAGGTGACGCCGGCGACGGTCAACCCGATCCTGTCGCTGGTCGTGACTTATCTTACGGCGGCGTCGGCAACGGCGGCCATTTATTTTCTTTCTCCTGACAAGGTGTCGCTGACGACCGGCCTGAGGGAGCTGAACTGGGCGAGTTACGCGCTGGGGCTGGCGATCGTCGGTCTGGAGGTGGGGTTCATGCTGGCGTACCGCGCGGGCTGGAATATTACGCTGGCGGGCCTGGTTTCGAGCACGACGGTGTCGCTGCTGCTGATTCCGGTGGGGCTGCTGTTTTTCCGGGAGTCGCTGACGGCGGTGAACGCGCTGGGGATCGCGCTGTGTCTGGCGGGGCTTGTACTGGTGAATTACAAGGGATAGGTTTTGTTCAGGCAAGCGAAAAGCCCGTATCCGGAGGGATACGGGCTTTTGGTTGCGGTTTTCAGGGCGGGGTTTATTGCCCGGCGCTGAAGCTAACCTGGTTGCGGCCGCCGTTCTTGGCCTGGTATAGCGCTTTGTCGGCGCGGCGGTAGAGGTCGTAGACGGTTTTGTCGCCGGGTTGGGCCTGGGCGACGCCGATGCTGACGGTGAAGGCCGGGGCTGGAGGCGTCGATTGTTCGAAGAGGCGGCCGCACTGCCCGCGGAGGCGTTCGGCGATGGTTACGGCCTTTTCGCCGTCGGTGCGGGGCAGCAGCAGGGCGAATTCTTCCCCGCCGGTGCGGCCGAAGCTGTCCCGCTCGCGGATGATGTCGAGGATGTGGGCGCTGAAGGTCTTGAGGGCGTCGTCGCCGGCGTGGTGGCCGAAGGTGTCGTTGATGGCTTTGAAGTGGTCGATGTCGATGACGAATAGTGACAGGGGCGAGTCATCGAGGGCGCGGACGGCGAATTCTTCCTCAGCTCGCCGGAAGAAGCCGCGGCGGTTGAGCGCGCCGGTGAGTTCGTCGCGGGTGGCGAGTTCGGCGAGTTTGTCGCGCGTGACCGCGTCCTGGTGGCGGCCGAGGTATTCCCGGCGGCGCGACGTGTAGTAGCGGGCGGAGAAGTAGAGGCCGATGATGTTGACGATGAGGAAGGAGGCGACGAAGATAAGGACGATGGCGGGCTGGTCGACTATTTTGATGAGGAAGAAGATGGCGAAGTGGCCGGCGGTGTACAGGAGCGCCGGTATGACGCGGTTCCAGAAGGTGCCGGGGACGACGACGTATATGCTCATGATGAGTAGGATGTCGACGGTGTAGTAGTTTATGTAGGTGGGCGGGCGCAGGAAGGCCTGGAGGAATAGGATGCAGGCGGCGGCGACGAGCCACATGAGGAAGGTCAGCCGGTCGTACTGCGCCGGGCTTACGGAGCGGCCGAGCCTGACGACGTAGGCGGTGATGGCGACGAGAAGTATCCCCCTGACGGCGAGCGACTGGGGAAGCAGCGGTCCGCCGTCGAGGACGAGGAAGTCGACATAGACGAAGAACAGGTTGATGGCGACCCAGAAGGCGGCCAACAGCTTTGCGATCAGGGCGTCGCTGTGCAGGTAGCGCGTCCTGTAGGCGCGCTCAAGGCGTTCGTCGAGGCGCGGTTCGAGTCTGTTTTCGATTTTTCGGGCGAGAGCGAGCAATTTGCAATCATCTCCAGGCGTAAGCAGTAACAGTATCTTTTCGCCTTCCACCGGCATATTTCCTTTTACTGGCACATAATTCTCCGCTGCGGGGCAAAGCGGCCCGGGCGAAGGACGTTGGGCCGGCCCGGAGCGGAACTGCCAGATAATGGCGGCCGGCTATTTTTCTGGGAGGAATGGAATTGCCCGCCGTAGGGTAAACTAGGGCAAACGGCAGGAGGTGGATATATGACGTTACAGTTGACGCAGAAGGAGAAGCAACTGCTGAAGGATCAGACGTCCCACGAGAAGGTGTGCATCCAGAAGTACCAGCAGTACGCCTCAAAGGCGGAGGACCCGCAGCTTAAGCAGTTGTTCCGGTCGTACGCCCAGCAGGAGCAGACGCATCTGGATACGCTGAACTCGCTGCTGAACGGACAGGCGCCGAGCATGAGCCAGCAGGGTCAGAGCCAGGGACAGGGTCAGCAGGGGATGCAGTCGCAGGCAGGCCAGAGCCAGCAGGCGAACGGGCAGAGCGGCGCGCAGGCCACGTCGCTGACGGGGGCGGCGCAGGCGAGCCAGGCGGATGCGATGCTGTGCAGCGATATGCTGATGACGGAGAAGTATGTTTCGGGGGCGTACGATACGGCGATTTTCGAGTTCACGGACGCGAACGTGCGCCAGACGCTGAACCATATCCAGAAGGAGGAGCAGCAGCACGGCGAGGGTATTTATAATTACCTGAGCAGCCACGGGATGTATAGTACGCAGTGACGACAAGAACCCGGCGGAGGAAGGCTCCGCCGGGTTCGCTGTTTTTTCAAAGGATTTTCCTATGGTTATTTTTTCAAATTGTATTATATAATTTTACTGACTTCGTGAGAAGTGTATAATATGCGCAGGATTCCGGTTGCAGGAGGTGGCGGGTGTTGTATCGGTTGGTTCGGAAGGTGCATTTGTGGGTCGGGTTGATTTTGGCCGTGGTTTTGCTTGTCGAGGCGGTGTCGGGGCTGATCCTGGCGGAGCCGGGATGGTTCGGCGCGGTAAAACAGAAGCCGCCGGGGATTCAGGCTTCGACACAGGGTACCCAGGGGCAGGCGGCGCCTGAGCGGGCGAAGAGCGCCCCCGGTGTTTACGGTTTGGCTAAGGGGCTTCACGAGGGCAGGGTGGGCGGTCTGGACCTGAGGTGGGTTATCGATGTTTCCGCGGTCGGCCTGGTGGTGCTTACGGTGACGGGGGTTTGTCTGGCGGTGCCCGCTCTTCGCGCGCGCGGCCGCAGGCGGTAACGGTGCGAAAAAGCCCAAGCGCGCCGCTTGGGCTTTTTATGGGCAGGCTATGCCCCGTAGCGTTTCCAGGGTATCTGGTTGAAGGGCAGGCGGGCCAGGAGGGTGACGATGTCTTTGTCGCCGTAGTAGGTGGGCGACCCGGTGAGATCCTGGGCGATGAGGACAACCGGCAGGCTGGGGAAGTATTTTTGGTACGAGTTTACGGCCTGCTCCGCCGCTAAGGTGTTGTCGCTGTCGATTACGCCTCCTTTTACCGCCACCACCGCATAGGTAACATCCCGTTCCTTGATAACCGCGCCGTCGAATTCCATAATCACACCCCACCTTATTACGCTGTTTTCGCGGGAGCGGGCAAGGCCGGCAGCGGCCCCTCTCCCCCGTCCGCTTCTTTTGCTGTCATTAATTCCAGGGCTTGCGGGCAAAACCCTGCATTTTTTTGCCGGGTTTTCTGTTTGCGCCATAGGTATTTTGGATGGCCGGCCGCGAGGCTAGTCACTTTTGCGGGGAAAACTGCGATTTTTGGGGGCCGGCTTGCGCCGGCCCCCTTCACGTTTATCTTTTGTGTTTGTTTTTTGCGTTCCGCATGACCTGTTTCATTTCTCCCAGGCCGCCGAACATTCTGCGGATTTTTTCCTGCTCCAGTTGGCGGGAGTTGAGGCCCTCGTAGCCGATTTCCTTTTGCAGTTTTTCGTAACTGGCAAGGCGTTCCGCGGGCAAGGCGCCGGTTTCGATGGCTTTGCGGACCGCGCAGCCGGGCTCTTGGGTGTGGGAGCAGTCGTTGTATTTGCAGTTCGCGGCCAACGCTTCGATGTCGGCGAAGGCTCCGGCCAGGTCGCCGTGATCGAGCTGCAGTTCGCGCATGCCGGGGGTGTCGATGACGATGCCGCCTCCGGGAAGCAGCAACAATTGGCGGTGGGTGGTGGTGTGCCGCCCTCGGCCGTCGTCCGCGCGGATTTCCCTGGTGGCGAGGAGTTCCTTGCCCAGGAGGCGGTTGATGAGCGTCGATTTGCCGACGCCGGACGAGCCGATGAAGGCGATCGTCTTTCCTGCGCCGATATAGGGGAGGATATCCCGGTGGCCGCCATCCTCTTTGCCGGAGGAGACGACGGTATCGGCGCCGACGGCGACGGCGGAGACTTCGGCGAGCCGCGCGGCCAGGTCTCCGCAGAGGTCGGCTTTGGTGAGGACGATGACCGGTGCGGCCATGCTGTCGAAGGCGACGGTGAGGTAGCGTTCCAGGCGGCGCAGGTTGAAGTCGGCGTTGAGGGCCATGCAGATGAAGACGGTGTCGATGTTGGCGGCGATTATCTGCGTGGCGACGGCCGTGCCGGCTGCCTTGCGGGCGAACAGGCTTTTGCGGGTGAGGATGTGGCGGATGACGGCGGTACCGGCGGAGTCGTCAGCCCTGTCGGTCATGACCCAGTCGCCGACCGCCGGGAAATCCGCGCCGCCGGCGGCGCTATAGGCCAGTTTGCCGGCGACGGCGGCGTTGTATTCGCCCCGCTCGCCGATTAGTTTGTAGAGGTCGCGGTGCTGCTCGGTTACCCTGGCGATGAACAGACCCTCGTAGAGGGTGGCTTCCTGGCTGAACCGCGGGGTCAGCCCGTATAGTTCCAGATTTATGTTTTCCATTTCTGCCTCCAAAATTCGCATTTACGCTTTTGGAGGGAAAATGGCCTTTAGTTCGCCCGTTTTCCCTCCGGGACGAACACAAGCTCCAAGTTCGGTTTTTTAGACATATTGCATGCCCCCTTTCACCAGGTATCATAGACCGGATACGGCCGGTTGTCAAGGTTTGCCGGGCGCAGGGCGGAATTTTTTGGGCCGGCTCCGCCGGCCCCCCTCTCCCCTGTCTTTAAACCCTTCGATAGAATCACCGGCTAATAAAACACCGGCTGAAAATGCTGCGCCTTTATCATCAGCTAATTAACATTACGCTTCCTAAGCGGCTTTTTCCTAACTCCCGTTGCCCAGTTTGACGGTTTGAGAGGAAGGTCAATTTTGTGGTTGGGAATAAAGGAAATATACCGGATAACGAAGAAAGAATTAAGGAATTTTTCGTAGTAATGAGGTATTACTTTTGAAAAGTAGCCATGCGATTCTGCGCTGGGGTTTTAGCTCCTGGCTGGCTGTCGGCATTGCCGGTATTTTAATAACCCCGGTTCTTTATTTGTTCAGCAACGGTTTTGGCGAGCAAGGCGAGGTAACGTTTTCTACCGTTTCCTGGTTGTTGGCAAATGGTAACCCGTTATATGTGGGCCCGGATTCAGCCGAGCGTTACAGCCTGCAGCACGGGCCAATAGTTTATTTTGTCGTCGGCTATATTATGAAAGCGTTCGGTCCAAGTTATCTGACAGCGAAGGTTGCCACTGTCGGCGCTCTGATGCTTTCGATTGCGTTTTCCTGGCTGCTGTTTAGAAAACGTCTTTCGAGAGTGGACAGCGTCTGCTTGCTGGGTCTGGAAGCATGGCTTTTTATGCACTGGCCTTACACATATCTGATCCGCCCGGATGCATTGATGCTTTTGTGCGTAACTGCGGGCCTTTATTTTGTCGAAGCTTTGCAGAAACGGTCTCAGTTGATCATTGTCATCGCCCTACTTTTGGGGTTGATGATAAATCTTAAGATACACGGCTTTATATATTTTTTGCCGATCTTATACCTCGTGTACAGGAGCTTTGGGGCAAGAACCGTTGCCGTTATCGGCGGTCTATCAATATTATTGGCCGTTGTGCCATTCTTATCGCCATATGTATCACTGACAAATTATTTATTTTGGCTGTCAGGCTCGATTAATCACGGTATAATGGTCGGTCGAATTGTCGCCAAGATATTGCTTGTTGCTGCAATCGTTATATTGCCTGTCGCGGTCGGGAAATTATGCGGCATTAACTTGCGATCATTTTACTTGAGCCACAGGCCCCTTCTTCTCGTTGTATTTGTCGCCACGGTTTTGCCGTCGATAATAGGCTCAAAGGTAGGAAGCGGCACTAACCACCTAATACCGCTTATTCCCACGTTTATGTACTTATATATGCTATTTATCGGTTATGTCAGGCAAAAACAGGCCTCTTGGCAGCCGTCAGCCGTTTCTCCGGGGGCGCGATACTTGAGCGTCGCGCTGATAACGCTGATTGTTGTCATTGTGACTATCGGCGGCATCAATCCCCAAAAAAGAATGGTTGAGAAAATAAAGGCTAGCGGCGGGGAGACAATTATCCAAGATCTACGGCGCCTGGAGGCTGATTATGCGGGATGTACGCTAGCTATCGGCTATGGAGAAAAGGATAGTATGCTTTACAGCAATATTACTCCTTTGCCGGTTTTTCACGGAAGCCCGTATCTCATCGATATGGTCGCCCTAGGGGATATGGCAGGCTCGGGCGTAACTATACCGGCCGCAACGGCCCAGAAACTGAACGACGGCGCGATAAGGGTCTGGCTTATTCCCAGGGGGGAAAAACCCTTCGCTTATTATTTGTTTAACGGCTCGTTTAGAGATAATTTTTTAAATCACTATCAAATGGCTGGTAAAACCAAATACTTCGATGTCTGGGTTTACCGCAGCATGGACAGAGCTAAATTAAACTCCAATCAGGCATTTTGAGGTTGGCCCAGGCCTGATGTATTCGGATAAAAGGAAGATATGGGTCCAACCAAAAGCCCGAGGGCCGGCCTAAAAGCCGGCCCTCTAATAATAGAACCAGCCCCGTAAATCTATAGTGTGCTAAATTTATGTTTTCCATTTCTGCCTCCAAAATTCGCATTTACGCTTTTGGAGGGAAACTGGCCTTTAGTTCGTCCGTTTTCCCTCCGGGACGAACACAAGCTCCAAGTTCGGTCTTTAGGCATAGTAAATGCCCCCTTTTCCCGGTATCGCAAACCGGATGCGGCCCGGTTGTCAAGGTTTGCCGGGCGCAGGGCGGAATGCGCGTTGTACCCGTTAAAGGATTTTTTCCCTTAGTTGTATAATCATGGAACTGAGGTGATTTATTATGTTTGAAGTAAAGACAAGCCTCTTCTTCCAACGCTGTTTGTTTTTTGCCTTTATCATTAGCTCAGTCGTATTGATAAATTTTCTTGCGAAATTAGGGGCAGGGTTGTTCGGACTTATGGGAGTGCTAAATCCGGACGATAGTACTGTATTGGTAGTAAGTGTGCTTAAAGCCCGGATAAGAGAGCATCTGACGATTTGTTTCGATGCTTTTCTGCTGGTCGTGTTTGTGGGAATGGTAAACCATTTGCTATATTCGTGCTGGCTGACACAAGCCGCGGCAAATGCCGCGAGAATTAAATCATCCCCCGCGACGAGCGGATATCCGCCTATAAACTGTTTTTCGGTTTGTTGGTGCCAATATTGAATTTATCATTCATAAAACACGCATTCACGGACATTCGCTCACGCTTCGACTGTGATAAGAAACATGTCAGCCCCTCACAGGTTAAGTGGTTGACGGACGCGGTCATCACCGGTTATCTGTGCGTAGGCGCGGGAATTGCCCTCTGGTTTTGGGGTTATTACGGTTCTTCAATTTACCTGCTGCTTTGCGCTGTTTTGCTGGGATTTATCTCCGTTTATCTCGCCGCGCAATTGGCCATCGCGGTGGATAATTTGATGAACGGTGGCGGGCAGGAAGGATGACGAAGACCCGGGAGGGTTCTGGTGCCGGGGGGGGCCAAACAGAAGGAAAGCGGAGGCGGGGGAAGGCTGTGGATTTCGACCGGACGATTGCCGCGCTTGAGAAGAACGGCTACCGGGTAACCTGCTTCGCAACGGCCGAGGACGCGGCCCGCTATCTGGAAGGCGGTATAACCGGCAAGTCGGTAGGGTTCGGCGATTCCGACACTTTGCGGCGCATGGGGCTGTTCGAACGGCTCGCCGCCCGCAACAGGGTCGTCGATCCCCAGCACTGCGCCGCCGGGAAGTCGTTTACGGATACGGCGAGGGAATGCCTGACGACGGAAGTTTTTCTGACATCCGTCAACGCTTTGGCGGCAACCGGGGAGCTGGTAAATATCGACGGGACGGGCAACCGTCTGGCCGGTTCGCTGTTTGGCCATCAGAAGGTGTATTTCGTTGTCGGCGCCAATAAGATCGCACCGACGCTGGAGGCGGCCGTGTGGCGCGCCCGCAACGTGGCCGCGCCCCGCAACGCGGCGCGGCTGGGGCTGAGGACGCCCTGCGCCCGGCGCGGGGACCGCTGCTACGATTGCGCCAGCCCGGACCGCATCTGCAACGGGATGTTGATTCATTTCAAGAAGATGAACGACATCGATATGGAAGTGGTGCTGATAGACGAAGAGCTTGGCTTTTGAACGGCTAAGGCAAAGGACAATCCCTGCAACGCGCTTGCGGGGATTCGTCTTTTTCGGGGGGATGTTGAGGGCCGGCTTGACGCTCGGAAAAAGGTCGGGAGGTTGTAGTGCGAAAAAGGAATCGCGGGTAAAATGCCTAATATTATCATTATTGGAAAAAGGAGGTTATGGGATGCGTATTCTGATTATCGCTGCCGTTGTCCTGGTATTGGTTTTTTCGGCGGGGATGACGGCCTCGGCCAATCCGGCGGAGGGTGCGGCCGAACAGGGCAAGGTTTCCGTAATCGTGTTTTTGGATAAGTTATACCGGGAAGATACCAAGTGTATGGATATTATCACGAAAGGCCTGGAGAAACGATTCGGCGCCGACAATGTCGCCATTTTCGGCGGCAGCAGCGCTAAATCGCCGGCGTTCATGGAGTTCGTGGAGAGTATCCAGTCTTACCCCGCCAACGAAAAGGCGGTATTGGTAGTTCCCGATAAGTTCTTTTATAAATACGGTGAAGACACGGGGGCAAGCCACGTTGTATTTGTCGTCATCAGTTCGGGCGAGTATGACCGCGGGGGCTGGGACGCCAGGCAGAAAACACGGGTTAAAACGGATATTACAGTGTTCTCAGTAAAGGCCAAGAAGGTTCTCATGAATAAAATTGTTGACACCGGCGAGAAGCTGCTCCCGTTCCGGGAGAGTATTCAACTTGCGGCGGACCAACTGCAGAGCGACTTCAAATGGACACCAGCCGATGCGGAAAAAATCAGACCCGCGCCGGTCAACAGCATTTCGGTGCTGACGTTTTTGCCGCGCGCTGTTATGGACAAATCCGAGCTTTTCTCCGCGGTGACGAAGGCAATCACCGAAAAAATGCGTGACGCCGATATTACCAACTATGGCGACTACCAGTCCAAATCACCGGAATATATGGAGTTTATCGTCAAAGTCGTGGACGATAGCGCGAGGCAGAAGGCTTTGGTCGTCAAAAAGGAACATTTGCTTCAGTTCGGCAAAGACTCCGGCTACCGCACCGTGGTATTGTTCAGAATGTATTATAGTGACAAAGGAAATAGTTTCGGCGGAGCGACCTACAGAGTTAAAAACGATATCACAGTGCTTTCGGTGGATAGCGGCAAATACCTGGGGAATTTCATATTCGACACCGAGAAGCAGGTAAGCCTCGCCGAGGCGATCGAATTGCTCACCGCCAAGTTCAAGGCCGGATTCAGAATGCCGGTCGCGGCTTATTCGACCGGGAGCGAATGAAGAGCTTCGAGGGGGCCGGCTTGACGCCGGCCCCCTCTCTTCTGTCCTATCGTGTGTTGGACTCTTGGTGCGTGCCGGCCAGGGCGGCCGGGCGCTGATTATTTAGTTTGGCCCGAACCACTTGCGGTCGAGGCTGTATTTGCCCGCACCCACCGCCATGAGGACGATCATGAACAGGGCGTCTTCGGTGGCGGGCGCGGCGGCGAAGAGACCTTTGGTGACGAGCATGAAGGCCGCGCCGAAGACGAGGGTGGCGAAGATCAGGAAGGCGCCCAGGCGGGTGAAGAGGCCGAGGCCGATGAGTATGCCGCCAAAAAATTCGCTCGCGGCGGCGATAAAGCCGAGCAGGACGGGCATGGCGGTGATGCCGAGGACTTTGAGCAGCGAGCCCACTTCCAGCCATTTCGCCGGACCGCCGAAGAGCTTCGGCCCGCCGTGAACGACGACGAACATAAAGCAAAGCCCCAACCGGGCGAACAAAAGCGCCTCGTCCTTGTAATTTTCCAGGAAGTTAAAGCGTCGAGCCAGCTTGGTCATATGGATTCCTCCTTTTTGCCGCTGTAATCGTCGGCTAACGTGTAAAACAAGTTTTTATTTATTTTTATTATAATATAATATTCATTATTAATAAAGATATTTTTCATATTATTGCCTTTTACGCTGACAAAAAAAGCCGCCCTCTGATGCTTGTTCGACCCCAAGGCGGCTCGTCATACTGAGCGAGAAATATTCAAAAGGCCGGCTTTACGCCGGCCCCCTCTCCCCTGCCCTGTTGTTATTACTGCTAAATTTTTTGCGGATACCCGGATTCATTAAACTGCAGTGTCGTACCTGCCAGATATGTTATTCCTTTTACCGTAATATCATTTGCGATCGTTCCTTTTATAACCCGCGCATCGGGGCCGAAAACGACTTCTGTTCCGGCCTTGAATGTCAAAAATCCGGCATTATTGGGTGAGAATATCTTCGAACCGGCAGGTCGTAACAGGGCATCTTTGTTTAGTACACCCTTTGACACATTTCCATTTTTGTCAAACAAAATAGTCGTACCGCCTTGAAACTTGACTTCGGGCTCTGACATGTAAATCAAATATAAATATGTATCGTCTGTTAGTGTTCCGGAAATTACAAGGCCATGTTCGTCGAACGTTATTCCGGAGTCGGCTTTGAAGTTTAAATAGTTCGAGGTAATATGACTTCCAAGAGGATAACCAAAAAAGCGGCCCCTACCCAAGGAGTGCAACACTTCATTATATTTTAATACGCCAGAGATCACTTCCCCTTGTTCATTGAATTCTACAGAACTGCCTTGTTTAAACTTTAATGTTCCAGAAGTCCACCCTTGGGGGTGCAGGTCTGCATCTTGATCTAAAATCTTCGTTGTGGAACAAAGCGCGACTACCGGAAAAAGCATGCAAGCTAAAAAGATAACGAGTATTTTCTTCATGCACATACCTCTTACAAAGAATTATTATATTACCGAGATATTCAAGGGTCGCGTACCGCCGGTCCCTCTCCCTAGCCCCAAAATTCACTAAGGGCTACAAATTAAGGCTTTTGTTCGCATCGGGATTATTTCAAATCAGTTTGGATAAATACGAGTAATGTAATGACGCCAGAAATCACGCCAGTCATGTTCTTCCCAAATTAAGGTAGTTGGGCTTATCTGTTTCAGTATTCTATTCCACTTCCCATATGCATATGCATGCGGTAAATCAGTTTTATGTATCCCAAATATATCAACATTCTTTGGTATTTCCTTATACGGGCCGTATTCAACCATGATGTAATCATAGTCTTTGTAATCTTTTAGATTATCGACCAAGCTGGCTTTCATGATAAACACCAGGCCAATGCAATCCCAAACACCCTCAATTGGGTCTAATGCCTGCCTTCAAAATATTTTTTTGTAATCTGCTCTTTCGTTAGTCCCGGAAAAGGATTTTCCGCTGCATAAGTAATCCCAGTAAAAGCAAAGAGCAATAACAGAATTAAACTTAAGCTGAATATTTTTTCATACTAACTCCTCCTTGTTTCTGGGACCGTCTCCTTTTATCGGGCCGTAGCCGTTGGGCCTCACACCGCCGCGCGCGTGGCCATGCGAGAAGCATTCGGACACGGACGTCCGTAGGCGACGGTGCGCGCGGGCTTGCTCTTTTTTCCTGCTGTTATTTCATTTCGCCGGGATAAATACGGGTATAAAAGCGGTCTTCGGTGCATCTGCCGGAACTAGTTAATTTTTCCACGCCATAATGCAAGGCGGTCGTACTCAGCAAGCGGAAGTCATGGTTCAACTTCCCCCGCTCGAAAGTGAAGGAATACAGGGTTTTGCGGATGCCGACAACCTCGGTCTCCTCCGAAAGGGCATATTCTATCTCAAGGTAATCTTGCTTGTCGTATTTTTTTGCGTGTCTATCAAGGCGGTTTTGAGGATTATCTGCAAGTCTTTTCGCTCGTCAAGCCAAATCCCTTCGATCGGGTCCAACTGCCTCCCCGCAAAATATTTCTGGATAATTTGCTCCTGCGTTAGCCCCTTGAAAGGGTTTTCCGCTGCGCAGGCGACCCCGGAAAAGATGAAAACAAGGAGTATCATTAAGCTAATCAGTAATTTTCTACCCATCATCATACCCCCATTTAATTTATAAATAATCCTTCTCTCTTTTCCTGTTTTTCCCTGCAAAGTATTCATACAGACGATCTTAACGGACATGCTTTAGGGGCCGGCGAATAGCCGGCCCCCTCATCCCCTGCCCTATTGTTACTTAGTAATCGTCGAGTAGAGTTAATTCTTGTGCTTTGTTGCGTCATTAAGTACATAGGTTTCCCCAGGTCTCTGCCCCGGAGGAAGCCGGTTACCTTCAGTTGAGGTAATCTCACGGCCGGTATTTCCTCCCCGTGGCCCAAGAACACCATATTGACCAGATTTTGGAGTTGGAGTTCCAGGGGGTAATCCTTTTTTAGACATAGTTCACTTCTCCTTTCATAATTAAACTACCCTACTTTTTTATTGCAGATGGGCCTGTATTCTAAAATTAGCTGCTTTTCTCTTTCATCTGCATATGGTGTTACCTCTGCGACCCAATGGGTGGGATTCTGATAGAGTATGCTAGGGTTGTCTCCGTTAAGATGGTCCAGCAGGCGTTGCCGAATATCACCTTTTCCGATATATATCCAAACTCTTTGTTTAAAAATTCCGTACACACCGTATTGATTCGGGTATAGATATTCGACCTGCACTTTATTATATATTTTTGGATTTTGCTGAATGAACGGCATTTCTATATCCTCTCACTTTCTTAGATTCCTGCGGAATTATAGCAGGAATTAGTTATTTTGTCGCGAACTGATGATAACAAGATATTCGATTAGTGTATCCCTTAAATGGTCTTTGGGGTAGACTAACCCTAGGACTTTTTGAAGTGAACAAACACTAGCTCGAATATTGAACGGGCGAGCGACAACTCCGTTCTCCAAATGCATTTATTTCATCAGGAAAAGCGCAGCTGCAACTGCGTTTTTTCCTGTTATAAAGGGATAATAGTTCGTCTCACATTCCTCCTTTCATCGCTATTAATTTCGCCGTATATTGTGTAAATCCTGCATATTACCAAACGTAAGTTCGGCTTTTTGGTAATTAAAGCCTGAAGCGCATATTCCGGCGCTTCAGGCTTTTTCAGTCTTGCGTCGGTAAGTATCCGATGAAAGTCCCTCGTGTACTATACCGTATCTACTTTGATTTGCCGGGGCCGTTCAGAAGTGCCCAGATGCAAGGCGCACCGGAGGATGACACCGGAAGCGTACTCGGGTGTACGCTGAGGATGGCAGCCGAGGAGCAACGCCGCAGATGGGTGCTTATCAACGGGCCCCCCATAAGAGCGGGACGATTAAGCGAAAAGCTTGTCCCCTGTGTCGAGCTCATCCCACTCCACAGCCTGTCCCGCTAACAAAGACCTAGGCACATCAATAAGCCTTTGATTGGCGGACCCGCGGAACGCCAAACTTATATCCCGCTGGGCGGCGACGTATTTGCCGTCGACTAGTATGTCGCTGGCGGCGAGGAGGTCGCGGATGTTTTTGTCGCGGGCGGCGAGGGCGTAGAGTTCTTCAAACCGGTAGCCGCTGTAGGTGACGAGGCCGAGGCCGAGGGCTTTGACCTGACGGGCGAGCTGGGCGAGGGGCGCGGCCTGGAGGTAGGGTTCGCCGCCGGAGAAGGTGACGCCGCGGATGAGTTTGGCTTTTTTTATTCTGTCGAAGATTTCGGCGAGGTCGACGAGGTCGCCGCCTTCCCTGTCGTGGGTCTGGGGGTTGTGGCAGCCGGGGCAGTTATGTTCGCAGCCCTGGGCGAAGAGGACGAAGCGGATGCCGGGGCCGTCGACGACGCTTTCGGGGGTGTAGCCTGCGAGACGGATTTTCATGGGCGGTTACCTTCTTGTCGTTAGACTTTATGGATGATGCGGTGTTTGAGTTCGGAGACTTTGGCGTCGTTGAAGCGGTCGACGGTGCTGAGGTAGCCGGTGATGCGGCGGACGCGGCGGATGGAGGTGGTGCCGCAGGAGGGGCAGGCGTCGGTGTCGATGACGCCGAGGCGGCCGCAGGAGTCGCAGAAGTCGATGGGGAAGTTGATGGCGGCCAGTCCCATGTCGCAGTTTTTCATGTGGCGGATGATGTCTTCGACGGCGCTGAGGTTGTTGACGGGGGGGGCGTCGAATTCGACGTAGCTGATGTGGCCGGCGTTGGTGTATTTGTGGTAGACGCCTTCAAGGCGTATTTTTTCGAAGGCGCTGATGGGGAAGCTGACGGGAACGTGGAAGGAGTTGGTGTAGTAGTCTTTGTCGGTGACGCCGGGGATGACGCCGAATTCTTTGCGGTCCATGCCGATGAAGCGGCCGGAGAGGCCTTCGGCGGGGGTGGCGAGGAGGGTGTAGTTAAGGTCGTAGCGTTCGCAGGCTTTGTCGATCTGGTTGCGCATGAAGGCGACGATTTCTTCGCCGAGGGCCTGGGATTCCTCGCTTTGGCCGTGGTGGCTGCCGGTGAGGGCGATGAGGGTTTCGGCGAGGCCGATGAAGCCGACGGAGAGGGTGCCGTGCCTGATGACGTCTTCTATGTAGTCGCAGGGGCGGAGGTTTTCGGAGTCGAGGTAGAGGCCCTGACCCATGAGGAAGGGCATGTCTTTGACTTTGAGGCCGGCCTGGACGCGGTAGCGGTGGTGGAGCTGGTCGGCGGTGAGTTCGATGAGGTCGGCGAGGCTCTGGTAGAATTTCATGAGGTTGCGCTCGGCTTTGATGGCGAGACGCGGGAGGTTGATGGAGGTGAAGCTGAGGTTGCCGCGGCCGTCGGTGACGGCGGGGCCGCGCCGGTTGGCCATGACGCGGGTGCGGCAGCCCATGTAGGCGACTTGGTCGCCGAAGGGGGTGTTGAAGGAGGAGTCCATGAAGCTGAAGGTGGGGTTGAGGCGTTTGGCGGCGACGCGGATGGCGAGTTTGAAGAGGTCGTGGTTGGGGTCGCCGGGGTTTAGGTTGACGCCTTCTTTGACGCGGAAGATGATGTTGGGGAAGATGGGGTTTTCGCCGCGGCCGAGGCCTTTTTCGAAGGCGAGGAGGATGTTTTTGATGACCATGCGGCCGGCGGGGCTGGTGTCGGTGCCGATGTTGAGGCTGGAGAAGGGCACCTGGGCGCCGGCGCGGCTGTGCATGGAGTTGAGGTTGTAGATGAGGGCTTCCATGGCCTGGAAGACTTCGTCTTCGTCGGCGGCGTTCGCGACGAAGGGGGCCATGTCGCGGTCGAAGAAGCCGAAGGATTGGCCGCCGTGCATGTCGTTCTGGGAGCTTTGGAGGATGATGGCGGCAAGGGCGGTGGCGGAGGCGGGCCGTTTGGGCGGGCGGATGAAGCCGTGGCCGTTGTTGAAGCCGCTGTTGAGGAGCCTGCCGAGGGGGATCTGGATGCAGGTGAGGGTTTTGCCGTAGAAGTCGAGGTCGTGGATATGGAGGTCGCCGCGCTTGTGGGCAATGGACATGGTTTCGGGGATGAGGCGGTTGAGGTAGTAGGCTTTGCTGGCGGCGCTGGCGATCTGGAGCATTTTGGCGGAGGGGGAGTTGGAGACGTTGGCGTTTTCGCGGTTGGTTTCGACGAGGATTTCGGCGACGGCGTCCATGAGGTCGGATTTGGCGTCGCGGATGCGGGTGCGTTGGTTGCGGTAGATTATGTAGGCTTTGGCGGTGCGGGCGTGGCCTTTTTCGATGAGGACTTTTTCGACGGCGTCCTGGACGTCTTCGACGCCGAAGAGGCCGCCGTTGTATTTTTGTTTGAGGTAGCGGAGGACGTCGAGGGTGAGTTCGATGGCCATTGCTTTGTCGGCGCCGCCGACGGCTTTGGCGGCTTTGAAGATGGCTTCGGTGATTTTGGCTTCGTCGAAGTGGACTTCACGTCCGTCGCGTTTGAGTATTTTTGCGAACATTTTATCTTTCACCTCATTTAATTTGGCTTTTCACCGACTGCGTTTTCATTAGCGTTTCGAGTTCCTGCATGAAGTTGTTGATGTCGGCGAATTGCCGGTAGACGGAGGCGAATCTGACGTATGCCACTTGGTCGATGTCTTTGATGTGGCGCATGACGGTTTCGCCGATGTGGCGGGAGGATACTTCACGCTCCATGAGGTTGCGCAGTTCTTTTTCGACTTTGTCGACGACGGTTTCGACGACGCTGAGGGGGATGGGCCGCTTTTCGCAGGCCCTGAGGATGCCGTTGAGGAGTTTGGTGCGGTCGAAGAGTTCGCGCCGGCCGTCTTTTTTGATGACCATGAGGGGCGATTCTTCGACTACTTCGTAGGTGGTGAAGCGGCGCATGCACTGCAGGCATTCGCGCCGGCGCCTGATGGAGCTGCCTTCTTCGGCGGCCCGCGAGTCGATTACTTTGCTTTCGCCATAACTGCAGAACGGGCAACGCATGGGGCTTGTCCCTCCTACTTCCGTTTGGTCGTGCGGTGTGGTAAAATGGTGTCCTAAGAGCGATGGCTTGTCCGGAGTCTAAAAGAGGACTACTATATTTAGTAGGTCCTAATAATAACTACGCCACATATTGTGTAAATCCTGCTTGCTGAAGAAATTTCTACATAAAAATTGAATATTTTACAAATTAAAAATTCGACAAAAATCCGCTGACTTTCTGGCTTGGTCGGCGGTGTTATTTTTTTCCGGGGCGACGGCTGGCGACGGTTCGACACCGGTCGCCAGGTTCGCGGCCGGGGGGTTGTTACATAAGAAGGGATTTTGCGGGGGGCCGAAAAGAATGGCCGGGACGGGTTTCGCATATGATGGGAGGTTGGGTGGGAAAGGCTTGGGTTGCCGGACGGGTGGCGGGGTTTTATAATTGAAGGTAGATGTGTAAAAGTATTGGAGGGGATTGTTTTGAAGGCACTTTGCGACATCGGGTTGATCGGTCTTGCCGTGATGGGCGAAAATCTTGTTCTGAATATGGCCGGCAAGGGTTTTCAGGTTGCTGTCTTCAATAGGACGACAGCGCGGGTGGATGAATTCGTGAATGGCGCTGCGGCAGGATTTCCCGTGAAGGGAACCTATTCCCTGGCTGAATTCGCAGCGTCACTGTCGAGGCCGCGGCGGGTGATGCTGATGGTCAAGGCGGGCAAACCGGTTGATGATATGATCGAGCAAGTGCTCCCGTTCCTGGAAACGGGCGATATCATCATCGATGGTGGAAATTCCTTCTTCCAGGATACGCGGCGGCGCTATATCTTTCTGAAAGACAAGGGGCTCCGGTTTGTCGGCATGGGGGTGTCAGGCGGGGAAGAAGGCGCTCTGCGCGGACCCAGTCTGATGCCGGGCGGTGACCGGGCCGCCTATGATGAAATCGCGCCGATGTTCACGAAGGTGGCGGCGCAGGTCGCTGACGGCCCGTGCTGCTCGCTCGTGGGACCCGACGGGGCGGGGCATTACGTGAAGATGGTACATAACGGCATCGAATATTCCGATATGCAGCTCATCGCCGAGGCTTATAATATCCTGCGGCAGGCAGGCGGTCTTTCGGCAAGCGAACTGCATGAAGTATTCGCCGGCTGGAACTCCGGACCCCTCGATTCCTATCTGATTGAAATCACGCGGGACATTTTCGCAGTCACGGACCCGGAGACCGGACGACCGCTGGTGGAGATGATTCTGGACAAGGCCGGACAAAAGGGGACAGGCAAGTGGACCTCGCAGAACGCCCTGGATCTTGGGGTTCCGACGCCAGCCATCACGGAGGCCGTTTTTGCCAGGTGCATGTCGGCTGTCAAGGAGGAGCGCGTAAAAGCGTCGGCTATGCTGGCCGGGCCGCAGGGCAAATGGGAAGGCGACAGGGAAGAGTTGATCCGGTCGGTGCATGATGCCCTGTATGCTTCGAAGATCTGTTCATATGCGCAGGGTTTTGCGCTGCTCAGGGCCGCCGGGGAAGAATACGGATGGCCGCTGCGGTTCGGTGAAATCGCCCTGCTGTGGCGCGGCGGCTGTATCATCCGCGCCCGTTTCCTGGATAAGATCCGCGATGCGTTTGCGAAAGAGCCCAATCTTCCGAACCTCATGCTGGATCCTTTCTTCACGGAGGTCCTTGCCAGGGCACAGACCCCGTGGCGGTCGGTGCTGAAGACCTGCCGCGACCTGGGGATTCCCACGCCGGCCTTTAATGCATCGCTCGACTATTATGACTCTTATCGGCAGGCGGTGCTGCCTGCCAACCTCATCCAGGCCCAGCGCGATTATTTCGGGGCGCATACTTATGAACGCGTGGACCGTCCCGGTGTGTTCCACACCGAATGGATAGCCAAATAGCCTGCCTGGCGCCAGGTTGCCACAGTTGCCCCCATGTTTGCCGAGTTTGAAGAAAAAAAGCATATCGCTTGAGGAGGAAAAATGATGAGTACTGGATTGAATATCCGCCCGCAGGGAGCTCTGGATTTTTTGTCGCTGGGCGCTCTGGTTCACCGCCTTGATACTGGGATCGTGCCGTTCCGCAAGGCGACAGGATGCCAGATTCATGTCAGCGGTGGAGAGTTCAACTGCTCTGCCAACCTTGCCAATTGTTTCGGGATGAAGACCGGTGTGGCGACAGCGATGGTGAACTATCCCATCGGGGAAATGATCGCCGAGCGGGTCAGGGCGATGGGCGTCAAGCCGTATTATAAGCATTTCAAGCACAATGGCGTCAACGGTCCCAACATGGCGACGGTATACAGCGACCGCGGCCAGGGCGTGCGGCCGCCGGTGGTTTTTTACAATCGCGCGAATGAAGCCGGTGCTTTGCTGAAGCCGGGGGATTTCGACTGGAAGGGCATCTTTGCCGAAGGGGTACGGTGGTTTCACAGCGGCGGAATCTACGCGGCGCTGTCTGAAACCACCGCTGAACTGATCATCGAGGGTATGCAGGCGGCAAAGGCCGCAGGGGCGATTGTGTCGTTCGACCTGAATTACCGGGCCAAGCTCTGGAACATTGTCGGCGGGGAAGAACGGGCGGTGGCCGTGTTGGACCGGATCCTGAAAAATGTGGACGTGCTTGTGGGCAACGAGGAAGACCTTCAGAAAGGGCTTGGCATTCCCGGCCCCGAAGTGGCTGCAAAATCAAAGCTCGACCCCAGTGCCTTCTTCGGCATGATTGACGATGTCATCCAAAAGCATCCGCAGATAAAAGTGGTTGCCACCACCCTGCGCGAAGTCCATTCCACCAACAGGCACAGTTGGAGTGCCGTGGCTTGGGTCAATGGCAAGACGTATATCGCACCCACGGCTGAACTGGATGTTTATGACCGGGTCGGCGGCGGGGACGGCTTTGCTTCCGGTTTCTTCTATGGGCTGTTGACCGGTGAAGCACCGGAAGAAGCCCTAAAGCTCGGCTGGGCGCACGGCGCTCTCCTGACCACTTTCCCGGGGGATACAACGATGGCGAGCCTGGAGGAGGTCCGGGCCTTTGCCCAGGGCGGCTCCGCGCGCATCCAGCGGTGAGAATTCCCAGCGCTTTGGCTTTCTCGACAAGTTCGAGCAAGGCCCTGCTGTCCCGATGGACAGCAGTGGCGGAGAACGCGGGCACACTGCGCCGTTGTGGAGGCAGATACGCGCCGTTGGCGCAGGGCCGGTAACACGAACGTACGCCTGGCCATGGACGGCCGGGCGAGGAGCCGTCGGACATGGACGCCGTTGGCGAAGGTACGGCTGTGTCGGCGCGAGCCTTACGGCGCGTTCGGCCGTAGCTCCGACGCACAGCCTGCGCTCGCCGCCGTAAGATAATTAACAGTAAAAATCCCTCCGTTTATCGGAGGGATTTTCGTTATTTTTCGATGTGTTTTAGGTCCGCGAATTACGGGCTTTCCACCAGGATGCAGTCGACGCCGATTTTGCTGATTTTGTCCCAGGGGATGACGACGTCTTCGTTGCGGCCGAACAGGCCGAGGAAGCGGCCGGGTCCGGGCACGACGATGGCGGTGAGCCGGCCGCTTTCGATGTCTATCTCGATGTCGGTGATGGCCCCCAGACGCTTGCCGTCGACGACGTTTACCACTTCCTTGATTTTGAGGTCGCTGGTTTTTATCATGGTGCCCCCTCCGCCCTTCCCTGCTATGGTTCGTTACCAGTATATGATGGACAAGGGAAAAATGTGACTGCGGCGGCACCGGTCGGCAAGAAAAAAACGGGGCGTCAGGCGAAGATGTCGTCGCCGCTTTTGAAGCCGAGTCCGGGGTGGTTGTCGAAGCGGACGACACCGACGGCGGCTTTGCCGGCGACGGCTTGTTTTACGAGGGCGGCGCCTTCGAGGCCGAAGCCGGCGCAAAGTTCGATGGCGGCGAAGCCTTCGGCGGCCATTTGCCGCGCGACTTCGACGGCGGCGGCGTAGTTTTTGACGCCGACGGCGGTGAGTTTGACGACGGGGGTGTCGATGACGGCGCGGTGGACGGCGGCGTCGGCGTCGGGGGCGACGAAGATGAAGGCTGCTTTGAGGGTCATGGTGGTCCTCCTTTGCGATGCTTTACTATCAGATTTCTTTTGTTGGCGAAAGTTGCATCGCCGCTCACGAACAGTGTTAGGTTTGCGCCGGGGCTTCGGGCGGCAGGCGGAAGGCGCCGTTCGCGGCGGCGGCGGCGAGGGCGGCTTTGGCGTCGACGACGAGGGGGCCGGCGGCGGTTAGCTGGATGGCGGCGGTTTCGTCGGCTCTGATTTCGACTTCCCGTTCACCGTCGAGGGCGATGACGCAGGGGGTGTGGGCGACCGGCACCTGCTCGCCAAGGGCGATGGCGCGGAAGGTTTTGACGCGGACGGGGACGACGACGCCGGGGGCGATGGGGGCGAGGACGCCGGCGTCGCCGCCGCCGCCGATTTCCACGGTGAGGCCCCGTTCTTCGTGGGGGCCGACGGGGACGAGCTGGCCGCCGATGGCTGATATGCCGATGGCGTGGGGCGCGCATTGGGTGAGGACGATTTGCCTGATGGGCTCGACTTCCCAGATGGCGCGCGAGCCGATGAAGCTGCCGTCGAGGACGACGGCGTCGACGAGGGCGATGTCGGCGGGCGCGCCGTCTTTAGAGATGAGGAGTTTTTTGGCGCGGCGCAGGGCGGCCTCGCCGCCGGCAAGGCCGCAGGCGACGGCGCCGGCGGCGAGGCCGGCGATGGTGCCTTCCATCATGGCGGGAAAGACGTTGTTGGTGCCGGTGGATACGGGCAGGAGCGGGACGTCGCCACAGCCTTTGGCGACGAGGCGGTTGGTGCCGTCGCCGCCGAGGGTGACGATGCAGGCGGCGCCGTTTTCGCGCATGGCGGCGGCGGCGGCGGCCGAGTCCTGCTGGGTGCAGGTGAGGGGTACGTCGGCGGGGACAATGTCGAGCGGCGGGCGGTCTTTGCTGCTGAGCCCTTCGACGGCGCGGGGGACGATGCCGTAGTAGTCGGGCATGTAGATGACTCTGCGGACGCCGGCGGCGGCGAGGCCGAGCAGTATCCTTCTGACGATGTTGACTTTTTCCTGGTTGTCGAAGACGGTGCCGTAGGCTACCAGGCGGCGGATGTCTTTGCCGGACGCCGGGTTGGCGATGATTCCTACCGTGGTCACGTTATTCCTCCTCAGGGGCGCCGGGATTCCCGGCCGTCGTTGGCCGCCGCGCGGGCGGCTTTAGAATAGTTCTTTGACGGCCTGGATGATTTTCCCTTCATCAGGGAGGAAGGCTTTTTCGAGTACGGGGCTGAAGGGGACGGGGGTGTCGGGGGCGGTGACGCGTTTTACAGGGGCGTCGAGGAGGTCGAAGCCTTCCTCGGCGGCGACGGCGGCGATTTCGCCGCCGAAACCGCCGGTTTTGACGGCTTCGTGGACGATGACGAGTTTGTGGGTTTTGGCGATCGAGGCGAGGATGGCGGCTTTGTCGAGGGGGACGAGGGTGCGCGGGTCGAGGACTTCGGCGCTGATGCCGTCTTTGGCGAGGGCTTCGGCGGCGGCGAGGGCGCGGTGGACCATCCACGACCAGGCGACGATGGTGACGTCGGTGCCGGCGCGCTTGATGTCGGCTTTGCCGAGGGGGACGACGTATTCGCCTTCGGGTACGTCGCCGCTGAGGCCGAGGAGCTGTTTGTGCTCGATGTAGATGACAGGGTTGTCGTCGCGGACGGCGGCGGCCATGAGGCCTTTGGCGTCGGCGGGGGTGGCGGGCATGACGGTTTTGAGGCCGGGGATGTGGGCGAACCAGGCTTCCATGCACTGGGAGTGCTGGGCGGCGGCGGCGACGCCGCCGCCGCAGATGGTTTTGAGGACGAGGGGTATTTTGGCCTTGCCGCCGAACATGTAGCGCATTTTGACGGCCTGGTTGAAGAGTTCGTCCATGCAGACGCCGGTGAAGTCGATGAACATTATTTCGGCGACCGGCCGGAGGCCGGCGGCGGCCGCGCCGACGGCGGAGCCGATGATGGCCGTTTCGGTGATGGGGGTGTCGAGGACGCGGCCGGGGAATTCGCCGACAAGGCCGGCGGTGACGCCGAAGCAGCCGCCGAATTTGCCGACGTCCTCACCGCACAGGTAGACGTTGCCGTCGCGGTTCATTTCCACTCTGATGCCGTCCCTGATGGCTTCGGCGTAGGTCATCTTTTTCATTTTCGTCACCCTTTCTGTTTGCTATTGTCAGGCGTAGACGTCGGTGAGCACGTCGGCGGGCAGGGGGTCGGGACTATTTTCGGCGAAGGCTACGGCAGCGGCGACGCGGGCTTTGACTGCGTCGGCGATGGCGGCGAGGTCGGCGTCGGCGGCGTGGCCGAGCTCGACGATCTTCTGCGCCAGCCGGGGGATGGGGTCTTTGCCGATCCAGGTCTTCTGTTCTTCGGGGTTTTTGTAGGTGGCGGGGTCGCCTTCGAAATGGCCGCGCCACCGCCAGGTCTTGCATTCGATGAGGCTGGGGCCGTCGCCGCTCCTGGCGCGTTTGGCGGCTTCGGCGGCGGCCTCGTAGACGGCGACGACGTCGTTGCCGTCTACGGTGACGCCGGGGACGCCGTAGGCGGCGGCGCGGTCGGAGATGTCGCAGATGTTCATGTGGTCGCGCTGGCAGTTGGAGATGCCGTACATGTTGTTTTCGCAGACGAAGACGACGGGCAGTTTCCAGATGGAGGCGAGGTTCATGGCTTCGTGGAAGGTGCCGCGGTTGGAGGCGCCGTCGCCGAAGAAGCAGGCGGCGATGGCTCCGCTCTGCTTGTATTTGCAGGCGAAGGCGGCGCCTACGGCGATGGGCTGGCCGGCGCCGACGATGCCGTTGGCCCCGAGGATGCCGAGGTCGACATCGGCGATGTGCATGGAGCCTCCTTTGCCTTTGCAGTAGCCGGTGGCTTTGCCGTAGAGTTCGGCCATCATGAGGTCGACGTTGCCGCCTTTGGCGATGAGGTGCCCGTGGCCGCGGTGGGTGCTGGTGATGTAGTCTTTGGCGGTGAGGTTGGCGCAGACGCCGGTGGCGACCGCTTCTTCGCCGATGTAGAGGTGGACGAAGCCGGGCAGTTTGCCGGCGGCGAAGAGTTCGGCGGCTTTAGTTTCGAAGGTCCTGATGGTCACCATGGTCTGGTAGAACGCGAGCAGGTTTTCTTTGGTCAGTTGCATTTTTTTCCCTCCTTCGTTGTTGACAAGCGGGCGTTCCGCTCAGGAGTCGACGTCGATGGAGACGGTGAGGGCGGCGACGGCGATGACGATGGTGTCGCCCGTCCCGAGGGCGGGCAGGTCGAGGCCGCGCACCGCCAGGCCGCCCTGGGTCGCTTCGAGGGTTTTGGTGCCGAAGGGCACGGCGCGGAGGATTTCGTCGCCGGCCAGCCGGCCGGGGTCGGGGCAGCCGATTTTGACTGCGACGTGCATTTTGTCCGGGTCGTCGATTGCGAAAATATCGACGAGGCCGCACAGGCAGCTACGCGAGACGGCGTCCCGGACGGCCCGGCAGGCGGCCTTGGTGACGTCGCCGCCGTGGAGGTCCGCGCCGGTGCCGAATTCGACGATGTACCGCTTGAGTCCCACTTGTTCACCCCTCTCGCCTTTTTTTGCCGATAGGTTGGCGTAAATTTCCACTGCAAGGGGTGTGCCAGGCCGGCGCGGGCAAATGAAAAAACCACCCGTGAGGGTGGTTAGTTCGTCTCATTTGCGCCGCGGCCGTTCAGAAAGGCCCAGATGCAAGGCGCACCGGAGGATGACACCGGAAGCGTACACGAACGTACGCTGAGGATGGCAGCCGAGGAGCAACGCCGCAGATGGGCCTTTATCAACGGCCGCCTTTGACTGTAGCGGGTCTGTAGCGTTTGTGTTATATTCGCTGAACAATTCCCCGCTACAGTGTTTAGTTGTCAAGCCCTAGGTGGCGCAGACGGCGGTAGATTGTGCTGCGGGCAACGCCGAGGCGTTTGGCGAGCAGGCTGATATTGCCGCCGCTTTCGCCGAGGAGGGCGGCCAGTTCCTGGCGTTCGCGCCGCGCCGTCTGCCGGCGGGCCTGCTCGCGCAGGGATTGCGGGCGGAGGGTCTCGGCGGGGCCGGCGCTCTGGCGGGCAGGCGGTGCGCCGTCGCCGCAGATTTCCGGAGGTAGGTGCCAGAGGCGTACGGTATCGCTTTCGGCGAGGTTGACGGCCCGTTCGACGGCGTTGTGGAGTTCGCGGACATTGCCCGGCCAGCGGTAGCGCAGCAGAGCTTCGAGAACGCCTGGCTCGGCGGCGAGGTAACGGCCCCGCTCCCGGCCGAGCCTGGCAAGGAAGTCGTCGAAGAGGAGGAGGATGTCGTCGCCGCGGTCCCTGAGGGGCGGGATGGTGATGGCGATGACGTTGAGCCGGTAGTAGAGGTCCTGGCGGAAGGTGCCTTTGACGACTTCGTGGGCGAGGTCTTTGTTGGTGGCGCAGATGACGCGCACGTCGGCGGGGATGACGCGGCTGCCGCCGACGCGAACGAGTTTTTTCTCCTGCAGGACGCGGAGGAGGACGGCTTGCTGTTCGAGGGGCATGTCGCCTATTTCGTCGAGGAAGACGGTGCCGCCGCCGGCAAGCTCGAATTTGCCGGGACGCCCGCCGCGCGCGGCGCCGGTGAAGGCGCCTTCCTCGTAGCCGAACAGTTCGCTGCCGATGAGTTCGCGGGGGATGGCGCCGCAGTTGACGACGATGAAGGGGCCGTCGCTGCGGGGGCTGTGGTGGTGAATGGCCTGGGCGAAGAGTTCTTTGCCGGTGCCGCTTTCGCCCTGGAGGAGGACGTTGGCGGCGCCGGCGGCGGCGAGGCGGGCGACGCGCACGGCTTCGAGGAGCTGCGGGCTGGCGCCGATGATGTCGCTGAAGCGGAAGGTGGTATAGTAGCCGCTGAAGCGGTTGACAAGGGTGCGGACCTGCTTGATGGGGCGCACGACGATGACGCCGCCGCTTATCTGGCCCTGGCCGTCGGTGACGGGTTCGCCGGATACGAGGCAGTGGCTGGCGCCGTTTTTGCCGGGCAGCATGAGCTCGATGTCGGCGTAGGGCTGTTTGTCGGCGAGCATGCGGCGGGTGAAGGGGGCAAAGCCGCCGAGGAGTTTTTCGATGGGCCGCCCGACGACTTCGTCGCTGGGCCGGTCGGTTATCCGGCCGACGACGGCGTTGACTTCGTTGACGACGCCGTGGCGGTCGATGAGGATGACGCCTTCGGACATGGTGTTGAAGATGCTGGTGAGGCGCCGGTTGGCCATGGCGAGTTCGCGGTTTTTCTCGCGGATGGCGAGCTGCATGGAGATGGCTTCGGCGGCGGCGACGACCATGGCGAGGGTGTGGGAGTTGCAGGCTTGGGCGGGGCCTGAGACGTCGAGGACGGCGAGGATTTTGCCGCCCTGCCCGATGATGGGCGCGGCCGAGCAGGTCCAGCAATGGTGGCGAAGGCAGAAGTGCTCGTGCCCGGAGACCTGGATGGGGGCGCCGGTGGCGAGGGCGGTGCCGATGGCGTTGGTGCCGACGCTGACGTCCTGCCAGTCGGCCCCGGGGAGGAAGTTGATGGTGCGGGCGTTTTGGAGGGATTCGGTGTCGCCGAAGCTTTCGAGGATGTAGCCGGCGGCGTCGGTGAGGACGATGATGAAGCCGGAGGTGCGGAAGAACTGGTAGAGGTTTTGCATGAAGGGTTTGGCGAGGCTGACGATGACGCGGTTTTCGTCGACGCGGCGCCTGAGGTCGGCATGCTCGAGGACGACGCGCCCTTTGCCGTCGGCGGGGTCGACGCCGGTGCGGGCGCATTTGCGCCACGAGTCGGCGATCGGCGGGGAGACGGCGCCGGCGGCGATTTCTCCCGAGTTTACGAAGGTTTTCCAGGCCGAGGCCCTGTCAGGCGCGGACGTTCTCCTGATGACTTCCATGGCTGGTATCCCTCCTCGCGGAGATTATTTAAGCCTGTCGGCGTATCTGACAGGCTGTCTTGGCCGGGTCGGGGGCGTGTCCGGCTTGTCTTTTAATGTATATGCGGGCCGGGGGGATTTGTTGCCTGCGGCCGGTCAGCCGAGGGCGAGGGCGACGAGGCCGGCGACCATGACGCCGGCGACGGCGAGACGCTGTCGCGTGTGACCTTCGCGGAGGATGCGGGCGCCGGCGAGGGTGCCGATGAGGATGCTGATTTCGCGGGCGGGGGCGATGTAGCTGACGGGGCTGAAGACCATGGCGGTAAGGACGAGGATGTAGGCCAGGGGCGAGAGGACGGCGATGGCGGCGATGGCGAGTTTGTTGCGCCGCCACTGGTCGCGGATGCCTTGGCGGTCGCGGAGGGCGGCGGGGGTGAGGATGAGGACGCGGCCGAGGTTGGCGGCCCAGTCGTAGAGGAGCGGCGGGATGAGGAAAGCGCTGACGGCGATTTTGTCCCAGACGGTGTAGGCGGCGATGACGGCGCCGCACAGGAGGGCGAAGACGACGGGCCGCCGGTTGGCGGGGTCGCCGAGTTTGGCGGGGTTGCCGGTGAGGACGAGGATGCCGGCGCCGATGGCGAGGCCGCCGGCGACGGCGAGCCAGGACGGCCGTTCGCCGAGGAGGAGGACGGCGGCGAGCATGGCGAGCAGCGGTCCGGTGCCGCGGGCGAGGGGGTAGATGACGGATAGGTCGCCGAGCTGGTAGCCTTTGTCGAGGAGGATGAAGTAAAGGACGTGGAGGACGGCGGTGCCGGCGATGAGGCCGAGCTGCGGCAGGCCGATTTCGGGCCGGTGGGTGTGGTAGATCCAGGCGGCGACGGGGCTGTAGAGGACGGCGGATAATACGGCGAACAGCCAGATGAAGGGGATGCCCCCCGCTATTTTTTTGGCGAGGCAGTTCCAGGCGGCGTGGGCGATGGCGGCCGCCAGGACGAGGGCGAGAGCGAGTGCCGACATGGGGTCCTCCGCAGTGCGTTCGGTTATTGCCAGAGGTCGCGGTTGGAGGTGCTGACGGCGGCGGCGCCGCCGGCGAGGGCGCTGTCGATGTCGGCGCGGGTGGCGGCGAGGCCGCCGGCCAGGAGGGGCAGGCCGGTTTGGCGGGTGATTTCGGTGAATACCCACCCGGGTACGGAGGCGGGGAGGATTTCGACGGCGTCGGGTTTGGCGTGGTTGACGACTTTGACGGCGGTGCGCAGGGCTTCGGTGTCCATGATAAAGAGGCGCTGGACGACGATCATGCCTTCGTCCCGCGCCGTTTTTACTAGTTGCTGCTTGGTGGTGATGAGGGCTGCGACGCCCAGCCGGGCAAGGCATTTGACGCCGGCCCGGTCTTTGCCGACGCCGTCGAGGAGGTCGAGGTGGACGATGAGGCGCTTGCCGTGGCGTTTGGCTTCGGCGAGCAGGCCGGGAAGGGTGTTGATGTCGCCGAAGAGGAGGATGACGGCGGGGGCGGAGGTGTGGGCGAGGGCGTGGGTGAGGTCGGCGGGGGTGCGGGCGGCGGGGACGACGGGCCCGGGGCAGAGTTTGGCGATGATGTCGGCCATGCGGCCTCCCTCTTTTCTTTTATTCTTCAGCGCGTTTGCGGCTGTAGCTGACAAGGTAGACGCCGGCGGCGACCATGACGGTGCCGGCGAGGGATTTGGCGGTGAGGGGCTCGCCGAGGAAGAAGTGGGCGCCGTAGGCGATGGTAACGTAGATGACGGAGGCGCCGGCGAGGGCGACGTAGAGCGGGGTGGTCCTGAGGATCTGCATCCAGAGGAAGAAGGCGACTACGTAGAGGGTGTAGCCGCCGGCGAGGTAGAGGTTTGGTTGGAGGTCGCTGAAGCCGGCCACGGTGGTGCCCTGCTTGATGAGCAGATGGGCGGCGGTTTCGACGATTATCATGCTGGTCCAGATGAGTTTTAGCATTTTCCCCTACCTTGGCGTCATGCTACGAGGGATACGCCGACGGCGATGAGGAGGACGCCCGCCCAGGCGAGGGGCGCGACTTTTTCCTTGAGGACGACGGCGGCGAAGAGGATGAGGATCATTTCCTGGAAGCCGGACAAGGGGTAGGCGACCGAGAGGGGCAGGTGGGATATGAGGTATAGCCAGACGGCCATTTCGCCGAGGTTGGCGGCGATGCCGAGGTATATGTGGCGGTTTTTCGCCAGGCAGAGGTAGTAGGCGAGCCCGGTTTCGTGCCGGGTGCAGACGGCGGCTTTTTTGAAGGATATCTGGCCGAGGCTTTCGCAGAGGGCGGCCAGGAAGCACCAGGGCAGCCAGCTAACAAGCCACATGTCCGCTTCCCCGCTCTCCGCCGCGGCGTTGGCGGCGATAATTATTTGAAGTCATCGATCATTTGTTGGCTGACAGGGTCGTGGCAGCCGGTTTTGATGCACAGCCCGAGGTAGTCGATGAAGCGCGGCGGGGGCTCGAAGCCTTCGGCGAGCAGCCGCGCGTTGTCGAAGGTTAGGCTGAGGTTGGCGAAGTTGTAGTAGAGGTTGATGGCTCTGAGCATGAGGCGGGGGTTGCCGGGGCCGAACCATGCGTTGAAGCTGGCGAGGTTTTCGGCGTAGTGCCTGATGGTGACTTTGAGCGGCGGGGCGGCTTGGCGCCCGCCGTTTTTTCCGAAGGTGTCGAGGATCTCGCCGAAGGTGCAGCTGGCGGCGGGGCCGGCGGCGATGTGGTAGCGCGGGTGGGCGAGTTCGTCTTTGAGGGTGAGGAAGACGATCGCTCTGGCGGCGTAGTCGGCCGGCAGGACGTCGATTTTGTAGTCAAGCGGGAAGGGCGACCGCCAGGCGAGGTAGAGCATGCGGAAGATCCAGAAGATGCTGGTGGAGGGCTTGCACCCCAGCCGGGAGTGGCCGACGATGATCGACGGGCGGACGACGGTGAGGGGCACCTGGCCCAGTACGCCGGGCAAAAGGGCCTCGGCGGCGGCTTTGCTTTCGGTGTAGGGGACGAAGTGGGTGGTGGGCGCCGGGGATTCGTCTTCGCACACTACGCGGTTGACTGCTTTCGCGCCGCAGATCATGGCGGTGCCAACGTAGACGAACCGCCTGACGGCGGGTAGCCCGGCGATGACGCCGGCGAACGCGAGGGTGTCGTCGACGTTGACTTTTTTGATCGAGGGCCGGTTGGAGAAGGCGGTGACGGCGGCGCAGTTGATGACGTGGGTGACGTCCTGCAGCCTGGCGTCGTCGGCCAGCTTCGCACTTGCGCCCAGGTCGCCGAGGATTATCTGGGATTCTTCGATCCCGGCCAGGGTTATCGCCCGGGCGCCGACTTTGGCGAGCGCCGCGCGCACCCGTTCGACCCCCTGGGCTTTGCCGGCGGCCCTGACGAGGAAGAGCGGCTCGCAGCCGCGAGTATTCTCCAATAGTTCTACGGCTATGCAGCTGCCGATAAGGCCGGTGGCGCCGGTGAGCAGTATTTTGGTCTTCATTTTTTACCCCGATTCATCTGAGACGGTGACGGAAGGTATGCAGCGATATAAAGGTAATTCCGGATTGCCCCTGTTGCGAATGAGGCCTAGGCGGGGAAGATCATAACTTTGTCGACCTTGAGGCCGATCTTGTCGCCGGCTTTGTGTTCCCTGAAGGCGGCGGCGGGGGCGATGACGCGGACGGTTTCGCCGCCAATTTCGATGCGCCAGTCGACGGCGTCGCCGAGGTAGGATTTGTGGACGACGGTGCCGGCGATGCCTTCGCCGGGGGCGGCGAGGGCGATCTGCTCGGGGCGGACGGCGGCGACGGCCTGGCCGCTGAGACCGGCCGGGGCGGGAACGGTGCGGCCGAGGGCGGGGACGACGATTCCCCCCTCCCCTGCTTCGGCGGCGAGGAAGTTGACGAGGCCGATGAAGTCGGCGATGATTTTGTTGGCCGGGGTTTCGTATACGTCAGCCGGGTTGCCGATCTGCTGGATGACGCCGGCGCTCATGACGACGATGCGGTCGGACATGGCCATGGCTTCGGCCTGGTCGTGGGTTACGTAGATGACGGTTACGCCGAGTTTTTTCTGCAGTTCCTTGATTTCGAACCGCATGCTTTCGCGCAGTTTGGCGTCGAGGTTGGACAGGGGCTCGTCGAGAAGGAGGAGGTCGGGTTCGGCGACGAGGGCCCGGGCGAGGGCGACGCGCTGCTGCTGGCCGCCGGACAGCTGACTGGGCAGGCGCTGGGCGAGGCCGGCGAGGTGGACTAGTTCGAGGGCGTTATTGGTGCGTTCGGCGATTTCGGTTTTGGGCAGACCTTTGATTTTGAGGGGGTAGCCGACGTTGTCGAAGACGGACATGTGGGGCAAGACGGCGTAGGACTGGAAGACCATGCCGATGCTGCGCTTTTCGGGGGGGACGAAGATGCCCTTGGCCGGCGAGCTTACGAGGCGGTCGCCGATGTATATTTCGCCGGCGGTGGGTTTTTCGAAGCCGGCGATCATGCGCAGCATGGTGGTTTTGCCGCAGCCGGAGGGGCCGAGGATGGAGACGAATTCGCCGTCGCCGACGGTGGCGACGAAGTTGTCGACGGCTTTTACTTCGCCGAAGTGTTTGGAGACCGCTTGTATTTTTATTTCCGCCATGCTCTTTTCTCCTTTGCCGGTTTTGGCGCGTTTATATGCCGATGGCTCCCTTTGAGACCTTGCGGAGGATGAGGTTGCCGACGAGGATGATTAGGAGGATGATGACCGCGAGGACGGAGGCGTCCTGCGGGTCGGCGTAGGTCTGGAGTTCGTAGAGGAGGACGCCGATGGTCTTGGTCTGGGAGCCGTAGAGGATTATGGACATGGTGAGCTCGTAGAAGGAGGGCATGAAGACCAGGAACCAGCCGGCGACGATGGAGGGCCCGATGAGGGGCAGCATGATGTCGCGCAGCGACTGGAGCCAGGTGGCGCCGGAGTTGAGGGCGGCCTCTTCGAGGGAGGAGTGGACCTGGCTGAGGGAGGCGGCGATGGTGCGCACCGCCATGGTGATGTATTTGACCATGTAGGCGACGACGAGGATGGCGAAGGTGTTGTAGAGGTTTAGCCCAAACTCGCCGGAGAAGGTGATGATGAGGGCGAGGGCGATGACGATGCTGGGGGTGGCCCCGCCGAGGGTGGCCAGCGCGTCGGGGATGGCCCGGCCGCGCATTTTGGTCTTGACGAGCAGGTAGGCGGTGAAGAGGGCGATGACGGTGGCGATGGTGGCGGCGGCGGCTCCGGTTACGAAGCTGGTCCACAACGGCGTCATGTACTGGTCGTTTTTGAGGGCGGCCAGCCAGGTGGCGATGGTGAGGTTGTCGAGGGAGATGGGCCGCGAGAGGGATTTGATGAGCGAGGTGACGGCTATCGAGGCTAACGGCAGGAAGATGGCGATGAAGCCGTAGAGGCTGACGAGGAGGGTGAGCGGCCATTTCCATTTGCCGAGTTCGACGAGGTTGGGGCGGGTGCTCTTGCCGCTGATGGTGACGTAGTCTTTGCGGGTGAGAATCCAGGTGGAGGCGTAGAGGACGAAGTTGGCGGCGATCATGAGGGAGACGGCGAGGGCGGTGGCGTCGCGGATGCCTTTGCCGGTGCCGAGGTAGACGTAGGTGACGATGCGGGTGGTGAGGACTTCGATCTGGGCGGGCATGCCGATGATGGCCGGGATGCCGAAGGCGGAGCCGACGCCGATGAAGACGAGGACGCCGCCGGCGATGATGCTGGGGAACATGAGGGGCAGGGTGACCCGCCACAGGGTGCCGAGGGGCGAGGCGCCGGCGACCCGCGAGGCTTCCTCGAGGCTGGGGTCCATTTTTTCGAGGGCTCGCGAGATGGTGATGAAGGCGAAGGGCGAGTAGAAGAGGGTGAGGCACCAGATGAGCCCGCCCATGCCGTAGATGTCAAAGGGTGCTTTGGAAAGTTTGAAGACGGATACCAGCCAATCGTTGAGGTAGCCGACGCTGGGGTTGAGGAGCTGGGTCCAGGCGATGGCGCCGACGTAGGGGGGGATCATGTAGCTGGCGATGAAGGTGGTGCGGAAGAAGCCTTTGCCGGGGAGGTCGGTGCGACCGACGAGCCAGGCAAGGGGGAAGGAGATGCAGACGCTGGCGAGGGTGACGGAGAGGGAGATGTAGAAGGTGTTGAGGAAGGCTCGCCAGTTGGCAGACTGGGAGTATACGTGCCGGTAGGTGGCAAAGTCGAAGGAGCCTTCGACGAAGATGCTCCGCCAGATGAGGTAGAGCATGGGGAAAACGATGAAGAGGACGAGGACGGCCACGGCCGCGGTGATGGCGACCCATTTGGCGTCGAATTTTTGGCGCAGGCGGTTTATCACGGGTACCCCCTGAGTATGGGGGGATTGTTCGTCCCCCAGAATGAATGATTGCACGAAAGTTGTTCTATGAGGCAGCGTACGGCCGTAGAATATGAACTGTGCGGATGAATCGCTCATGGCCGACGAGTTGGCGATTTGCACGGACCGTTCAGAAACCCCCAGATGCCAGGCAGACCGAGCATGCGAGCGGAGGCGTACTCGTATGTACGCTGAGCGAGCACGCGCAGGGCTAACGCCGCAGATGGGGGTTTATCAACGGTCCCATAGACGGGGAGGGGAAACTTCTCCCCTCCCCTACTGTGACAAAGGTTATTTCTTCTCCAATACCTTGCTGCGGAAAGTTTCCTTGATTTTTTCGTTTTCCGCCGAGAGACGGGTCCAGTCAGGCTTGATGGCTTTGTCGATGAAGGTCTTGAGGGCGGGAGCGCCTTTGGGGGGAGCGACGTCGTCGCGGACGGAGTGCATCCAGCCTTTGACGATGACTTCCTGGCCTTCTTTGGAGAGGAACCAGTCGAGAACGGCCTTGGCGGCTTCCTGGTTTTTGGAGGTGTTGAAGATGGCGATGGGGCTGGGGATGACGATGGTGCCGTCAGCCGGGTAGGCTACTTTGACGGGTTCGCCTTTGGCGCCGATTTTGAGGATGTTTTCTTCGAGGATTATGGCGGCCAGGTATTCGCCGCGCACGAGTTTGTTCTGGATGGCGGAGTTGCCTTCTTCAACTTTGAGGCCGTTGGCTTTGAGGTCTTCGAAGTATTTCCAGCCGTATTTGGCGGACAGTTCGCCGGCGGTTACGTAGGCGGTGCCGGAGAGCAGCGGGCTGGGCATGGCGATTTTGCCGTTCCACTTGGGATCGAGCAGGTCTTTGAAGGATTTGGGGGCGTCGGCTTCTTTGACTTTGGCGGTGTTGTAGGCGATGATCATGTTGGAGATGCGGACGCCGGTCCAGTAGCCGTCTTTATCTTTGTTGATTTTGACGTCTTTGCGCACGGGGGAGTCGTATTTGAGGAGCAGGTTCTGCTTCTCGAGGGTCAGGTAGTAGGAAGGATCGGCGACCATGAGCAGGTCGGCCTGGATTTTCTTGGCTTCGATTTCGCCGGCGACTTTGGCCATTACTTTTTCGGTGCCGGCCTGGAACCACTGGACTTCGAGGTTGGGGAACTGTTTTTTGAGGGACGGTTTGATGAGCTCGATGATGTCGGGGTAGATAGAGGTGTAGATCATTACGGTGCCGGAGGGGCCTTTGGCTTTCGGGGCATCCGCCGGTTTTTTGTCGCCGCCGCCGCAGCCGGCTACGAGGGTGAGGGACATGGCGACGATGACGAGGAGAGAAATGATGAGATACGAGGGTTTTTTCACGATGCTACCTCCCTGATAAATAAAATCGGGCCTTATTTGGTCAGCCGCGGACGGGAAGTCTTTCTTCCTGTTGGTCGTCGGCGGCCAGGGCCAGCCTGAGGGTGCCAAGGTCGGCGAAGATGTAGTCGGGGGCTACGGCGGCGGAGCCGAGGTCGGCTGCTTTGGTTTCGCCGCTGAGGACGAGGATGGAGGTGATGCCGGCGTTTTTGCCGGTGGCGATGTCGGTGTAGAGGCGGTCGCCGACGATGGCGGTGGCAGACGCCGGGCAGTTCGTTTTGGCGAGGACGGCGTCGATGATGTCGCGGTGGGGTTTGCCGATGATGTGGGGACGGACGCCGGTGGAGGCGGCGATGAGTTCGGTCATGGCGCCGCAGTCGGGGATGAAGCCGTCTTCTGTGGGGCAGTTGATGTCGGGATGGGTGGCGATGAAGGGAACGCCGGCGCGGATGAGGCGGCAGGCGGTGGTGAGTTTGTCGTAGGTGAGGGTTTTGTCGAAGCCGAGGACGACGAAGTCGGGGGCGTCGGCGGTGAGGGTGAAGCCATGGGCGGCGAATTCGGCTTCGAGGTCGGGGGTGCCAAGGAGGAATACGCGGGCGGCGCGGTGGCGCCTGGCGAGGTATAGGCAGGCGGCTTCGCCGCTGGTGAGGATGTCCTGCGGTTTCGCGGGCCAGCCCATCGCGGTGAGTTTTTCGGCATAAAAAACAGCGGACCGGGACGAGTTGTTGGTGAGGAAGAGGTAGTCCCTGCCGCTATGGCTGAGGTAGCGCATAAAGTCGAGCGACCCCGGCAAGAGTTGTTCGCCGAGGTAGAAGGTTCCGTCCATGTCAAGGAGAAAGCAACGTATGTCAGCAAGTCTGCGCATCATCATGAACTCACTCTTCGATTCCGCCGTATGTTAATGGGGTGTATTTCGCTAAACTTGCCTGGCAATCCTCTCTTTTTTCGGAAAATATTATAAAAATCCGGTCCGGATGTCTAGATAATTTTTTTGTCAGAGTTGCATGATAATTCTTGCTTTACGTTGAATATATTACGAATATCCGGTTTCTGAGAGGTGGCTGTTCTATGGAGTTCGATTTCCCGGGATTGAAGAAGAATGTGCTGACGATGGGCGATAAGACGGCGGAGGCGGTCGGCCTGGCCGTGAGGGCGCTGGTGGATAACGACGCCGTGGCTGCGGCCGAGGCGCGAGAGATAGAGAAACAGGTGGATGCGATGTATCTCGCGATTAACGAGCTTTGCCTCGGCAGTCTGGCCGCCAGGCCTTGCTGCCGCGACGAGGTGAATTTCGTGACCAGCAGCCTGAAGATCGCGATGGAGCTTGAGAGGACGTGCGACTACGCCAATCAGATCGCCAAGCTGGTGCAGAAGAAGTTCGCGACGCTGAATATGGAGCCGCTGATGACGCTGCACGGGTCGGTGGCGAGTATGAAGGACCAGTCGCTGGAGATGCTGCGGGGGGCGCTGCGCTGTTACGATACGCTGGATTGCGCGCTGATGAGGCAGGTTGTCGATAAGGATAATTCGGTCGATAAACGCAACCGCGATCTGTTCCGCGATATGGTGTGCGTGTTGTCGGTGCAGCCGTGGATCCAGGAGACGATTATGGATTATCATGTGGCGATCCGCTATATCGAGCGGGTGGCCGACCGGGCGACGAATATCGCCGAGCTGGCGTTTTACATCGTCGAGGGCGAGCCGATGAAGAAGAAAGCGGCGCAAGGGGGCGAGACTGTTGGTTGACGATTATACGATGGTGACGCGCCTGGTGATTTCGGTCATTCTGGGCGGCATCATCGGGTTTGAGCGCCAGCACCGCGGCAAGACGGCGGGGCTGAGGACGCATATTCTGGTATGCCTGGGGTCGTGCCTGGTGGCGGTGCTGTCGCTGAATCTGTATGCCGGCGTGGAGGGCAAGACGAACGCCGATCCGGCCAGGTTGGCGGCCCAGGTTGTCAGCGGCATCGGTTTTCTCGGCGCCGGGGCGATCATGAAGGAGGGGCCGACGATCAAGGGCCTGACGACGGCGGCCAGCCTGTGGGTGGTGGCGAGCGTGGGCCTGGCGACCGGGGCGGGCGCCCTGGTGGGGGCGGTGGCGACGACGATGCTGGTGGTGCTGGCGCTGGAGGTGCTGCCGCGGATCGACCAGTTGTACGCGAAGCGCAGCCCGCGGGTGCAGGACCTGCTGATCAAGTCGCTGGACAAGCCGGGCCAGATCGGCCGCATCGGCTCTGCCCTGGGCGGCCTGGGGGTGGGCATCCTCCAGATCCAGATCGAGGACGCCGAGGAGCCGGGGAAGATTTATATCCCGCTGACGGTGAAGCTTTCGGAACGCAGCGAGCTCGACAAGGTGATCAAGGAGCTGTGCGGCATCGAGGGCATTCTGGATATCGATACGAAGTGAGTCACGGAGCCACCCGTTAAACGGGTGGCTTGGGTTAGCCCTGAAAGGGCATGATACTAGCTGAGTCTCAAGACTCACTGAAAGTTTGCCAACCGCATAGCGTTCTCAGTCAGCCCCTTAAGGGGCTGGCTTTTTTATGACCTTTTTACCGGTTCACCCGTGAACGGGTCAATCAATTCTTTAAGGCTCAGTTGGTCGGCAACTATATCCTCTTGCAATTGCTCCCTGATATACTTCTCAATCGCCTCTTTATTTCGCCCTACTGTATCTACAAAGTATCCCCGACACCAAAATTGTCGATTACCATACTTGTATTTCAAGTTCGCATGCCTATCGAATATCATAAGCGAGCTTTTGCCCTTTAAGTACCCCACGAAATACGCTACACTGATTTTGGGCGGTATGCTTACTAGCATATGGATGTGGTCCGGGCATGCATTGGCTTCGAGTATTTCTACCCCTTTATACTCACAAAGCTTTCTGAGTATCACCCCTATATCCGCCTTAATTTTGCCGTAGATGACCTGCCTTCTGTATTTTGGAGCGAAAACTATGTGGTATTTACAGCGCCATTTGCTGTGTGATAGACTTTGAGTATCCATTTTGGATGCGCCTCCTTTGTTATTTATGCGGTCGGCAAACCTGCATATATTTTAACAAAGGAGGCTTTTCTTTCCTCCGCATAGCTATAAGCTTTTTGATACCACCTGCTTAGCAGGTGGTTGCCGCTTACGCAACGCGAAAAAACCGCCGGGAGGCGGTTTTTTTTTGCTATGGGGGCACGATCCACCCCTATGCGAGCGGACGTTCAGAACCGTCCAGATACAAGGCGCACCGGAGGATGGCCCGCGATGGCGTACTTGGTTGCGTACGTCGAGTGGGCCATCCGAGGAGCAACGCAGTAGATGGGCGGTTCTGGGCGTCCGCCTCAGACTATTTTGCCCAATAGATGTTGGATGAATTGGCGGGCTACGCGGCCGGACCTCCCCGAATGGCTGAATTCCCACTGCAGGGCTTCTTTGTTGAGCTGTTCTTCGCCGAGGCCGATTTTGTGCTTCTGGGCGAGTTTGTGGACGATGTTGAGGTATTCCTGCTGGTCGGGGGACGGGAAGGTGATGGTGAGGCCGAAGCGGTCGGCGAGGGCGATTTTTTCGTTGAGGGAGTCGAAGCGGTGGATTTCGTCGTCGCCGCCCTGGCGGTCCTGCCAGGTTTCCTTGACAAGGTGGCGGCGGTTGGAGGTGGCGTAGATGAGGACGTTGGCCGGCCTGGTCTGGAGGCTGCCGTCGATGACGGTTTTGAGGTGTTTGAAGTCGCCGTCGGAGTCTTCGAAGGAGAGGTCGTCGAGGAAGAGGATGCATTTTTTGCCGCGGCTGCCGAGGAGGTCGCTGACAGTCTGGAGGTGGAGGAGGTCGCCCTTGGCGACTTCGACGAGGCGGAGGCCGCGGATGGCGTAGGCGTTGACGAGGGCTTTGACGGTGGAGGATTTGCCGGTGCCGCGGGGGCCGATGAGGAGGACGTTGTTGGCGGGGCGGCCGGCGAGGAAGGCTTCGGTGTTTTCTTTGAGGGTGTTTTTCTGGCGCTCGTAGCCGATGATGTCGTCGAAGGTGGTTTTGTCGTAGTGGGTTATGCCGGCGAGGCCGTTTTTGCGGTCCCAGCGGAAGGCGACGTGGTTGGCCATCTGGCCGCAGCCGTAGACGGCGTAGTGCTTGGCGAGCATGGCGGCGAGGCCGGCGGGGGTGGCCGCGCCGGCGGATGCCCAGCTTTGCTTGAGGGCGTTGAAGGCGAGGAGGTCGCTGGCGACGGTGGGTCTGTAGCCGGCGAGCAGGCCGCCGGCGAAGGCGGCGGTGGCGTCGTGGACGCGCTTTAGGATGGCGAGGTCGTGGGCGCAGGCGGTAAGAAGGCTTGCGCCGATCTGGCCGCGCTGTTTTTCGGCGGTGATGCTGAAGGTGTTTTCGTCGACGACAAGGAGGTAGATGAGGTGGTCGCCGAGGACGTTGCCGGCGAGTCCGTATTGCTCGGCGAGGGCGATGAGGGCGGCGACGGTGGCGGGCGGCAGGGCTCCCCCCTCCCCTGCCCTGTCGGCGTGGGCGAGGAGCTGCCTGACGACCGGGTCGTCGAGGAGGCTGCGGAAAATAACCAGGTTATTGAGGTCGGCGAACATGGGATCACCTCGTCCGTGTTTAGGTGTCCGCCGAGGGCGGAAACCAATATTACATCTATTTAATAACAGACGGGGTGTTTGTGTCAAGAGTTACATTTTCCGGGCCGTTTACGAAGGCGGCGGCGTGGTAGGAGCTGCGGACGAGGGGGCCGGCGGCGATATGGTCGAAGCCCAGGGAGCGGGCGGTTTCCTCGTAGCGGCGGAAGGCGTCGGGGTGAATGTATTCGACGACCGGCAGGTGGCTGTCGGACGGCCGCAGGTACTGGCCGAGGGTGAGGGCGCGGACGCCGGCGGCGGCGAGGTCGGCGAGGACGGCGCGGACTTCGTCTTCCTGTTCGCCGAGGCCGAGCATGAGACCGCTTTTGACGAGGACGGGCCGGCGGGCGGCGGCGGCGAGGAGGCCGAGGGAGCGGCGGTAGTCGGCGCCGGGACGGACGGAGGGATAGAGGCGGGGGACGGTTTCGAGGTTGTGGTTGAAGACTTCGGGGCGGGCGGCGAGGACGGTTTCGAGGCTGGCTTCGCTGCCGCCGAAGTCGGGGGTGAGGACTTCGACGCTGGCGCCGCAGGCGGCGCGGATGGCGGCGATGACGGCGGCGAAATGGGCTGCGCCGCCGTCGGGGAGGTCGTCGCGGGTGACGGAGGTGACGACGGCGTGACGGAGGCCCAGGGCGGCGGCTGCCTGGGCGACGCGGGCGGGCTCGCCGGGGTCGAGGGGGACGGGCTCGCCTTTGGGGACGGCGCAGAAGCGGCAGCGGCGGGTGCAGACGCTGCCTAAGACGAGGAAGGTGGCGGTGCCGTGGCCGAAGCATTCGCCGATATTGGGACAGTGGGCGCTCTGGCAGACGGTGTGGAGGCCGAGGCCGCCGAGGAGGCCGCTGACTTTTTCGAAGCTGCCGGGGGCGACGCGCTGGACGAGCCAGGGGGGTCGCGCGGGTTGTGAGGTGGTCACTGGGTTTCAACTCCTTGGGGCTCGCTGTATTCGATGTCGAAGACGGCGGCGATTTCGGCGGCGACCTGGGCGGCGACTTCGGGCACGGCGGCGGCGACGCCGGCGCGCGCGAGGCTGGTGACGCCGAATTCTTTGATGCCGCAGGGGACGATGGTGTCGAAGAGGGCGAGGTCGTTGGCGACGTTGAGGGCGAAGCCGTGGCCGGTGATCCAGCGCTTTACCGATACGCCGATGGCGGCGATTTTGTCGTCGGCAAGCCACACGCCGGTGTATTTGGCTTTGCGGCCGGCGGTGAGGCGGTAGCGGGCGAGGGTGCGGATGATCGCTTCTTCGAGGGTGTGGACGAACCAGTGGACGTCCTGCCGCCATTTGGCGAGGTCGAAGATGGGGTAGCCGACGAGTTGGCCGGGGTTGTGGCCGGTGACGTTGCCGCCGCGGTCGGTGTGGGCGACGGCGATGCCGCGGGCTTTGAACCAGGCGGGGTGGGCGACGAGGTTTTCGTCGCCGCCGCCGCGGCCGATGGTGACGACGGGGGGATGCTCGAGGAGGAGGAGGATGCCGTCGTAGCGTCCGTTTTCGACAAGGGCGCGGGCCTCTCTTTGGAGGACCAGCCCGGTGTCGTAGTTAACGAGACCGGGCTGGAGAAGGAGGCAGCGGTGCATCAGCTTTTGCGGGCCGGCGGCCAATGGATGGCGGCGCCGGCTACGGCGAGGGCGGCTTCGCCCATGGCTTCGCTGACGGTGGGATGGGCGTGGATGGTGGTGACGAGTTCGTCGACGGTGGCTTCGAGCCTTAGGGCGAGGGCGGCTTCGGCGATGAGGTCGGTGGCGCGGGGGCCGAAGATGTGGACGCCGAGGATTTCGCCGTGTTTGGCGCCGGAGATGATTTTGATCTGGCCGGTGCCGCCGCTTTCGATGAGGGCTTTGCCGTTGCCGGCCAGTTGGAAGGTGCCGGTGTTGTAGGCGATCCCCTGCGCCTTGGCCGCCTCTTCGGTGAGGCCGACGCCGGCGACTTCGGGGTTGGTGTAGATGCAAGAGGGAATGGTGTTGACGTGGTAGGCGCTCCGGTGGCCGAGGGCGTGTTCAACGGCGGCGATGCCCTGGGCGGAGGCGGCGTGAGCGAGCATGATGAGGCCGTTGACGTCGCCGACGGCGTAGACGCCGCTCTGGTTGGTCATGAAGTTGGCGTCGACTTTGATGCGGCCGCGCTCGGCGGCGACGCCGGCGGCTTCGAGGCCGAGGCCTTCGGTGCGCGGGCGGCGGCCGACGGCTACGAGGACCTGTTCGGCGACGATTTCCTGGGTTTTGTCGCCGGCGACGACGACGGCGGCGAGGCCGGCGTCGGTCTGTTTGACTTCGCTGAGTCGCGCGCCGGTGAGGAATTTGACGCCCTGTTTGGCGAGGTGGCCGCGGATGAGGGCGGCGATTTCGCCGTCGACGGGCGGGAGGATTTCAGGCAGCATTTCGATGACGGTGACTTCGGCGCCGAAGGACCGGTAGAGGGCGGCGAATTCTACGCCGATGACGCCGCCGCCGATGATGGCGAGTGAGGCGGGGATGGCCTGCAGGGAGAGGGCGGCGGTGCTGTCGATGACTCCGGGCAGGTCGGCGCCGGGAAAATTGATGCGGACAGGCTCGGAGCCGGTGGCGATGATGACGGCGTCGGCTTCGAGGGTGACCGGGCTGTCGCCGCCGATTTCGACGGTGCGGGGGCCTTTGAGGGCGCCGGCGCCGCGGTGGACGGTGACGCCGTTGGCTTTGAGGAGGCCTTCGACGCCGCGGACGAGTTTGGTGACGACGGCGCGTTTGCGGGCCATGACGGCCGGCCAGTCGACGGTGACGTTGTCGGCTTTGATGCCCTGGGAGGCGCCGTGGGTGATGGCGTGGTAGAGTTCGGCGGCGTGGAGGAGGGCTTTGGTGGGGATGCAGCCGACGTTGAGGCAGGTGCCGCCGATGTGCTGGTTTTCGACGAGGTGGACTTCGGCGCCGAGCTGGGCGGCGCGGATGGCGGCGACGTAGCCGCCGGGCCCGCCGCCGATGACAACAATTTTTTTCATGGGTTAATCACCTTTATAATTATTTTTAGAGCAGGAGCATGGGTTGTTCGAGCAGTTCGCGGACCCGGGCCAGGAATTTGCCGGCGAGCGCACCGTCGATGATGCGGTGGTTGTAGCCGAGGCAGAGGTTCATCATCGGCCGGATGACGATGGCGCCGTCGACGACGACGGGGCGCGGGACGGTGCGGCAGACGCCGAGGATGGCGGATTCGGGGGGGTTGATGATGGGGGTGAAGTGGTCGACGCCGTACATGCCGAGGTTGGTGACGGTGAAGGTGCCGCCGGTGTAGTCGTCGGGCAGCAGTTTGCCGCCTCGCGCTTTAGCGGCGAGTTCGCCTATGTCGGCCCGCAGTTGGGCGAGGGTTTTCTGGTCGGCGTTTCTGACGACGGGGACGATGAGACCGTCCTCCAGGGCGACGGCGATGCCGATGTTGATGGCTTTGTTGACGACGAGGCTGCCGTCGACGTAGGAGTTGTTGACCATGGGGAATTCGGCGAGCGCTTTGGCCGAGCATTTTACGATGAGCTCGGTGAAGGAGAATTTGCTGCCCTGTTGGGCGAGCTTGTCTTTGAGGTTGGTGGCTTCGGTCATATCGATTTCGACGGTGTTGTGGACATGGGGGGTGGTTTGCCAGCTGAGGGCCATGCGGTCGGAGATCACTTTGCGCATGCCGGTGAGGGGAACGGCGGCGGCGGGCGCCTGGGCCGGCATGGCGGCGCGGACGTCGGCGGCCATGATGCGGCTGTCTTTGGCGATGGCGGCAAGGTCGACGCCATGCTCGGCGGCTATTTTGGCGGCCAGGGGCGAGGCTTTGGGGGCCGCGGCCTGGCGTGCGGCGTAGGCGAGGATGTCTTTTTCGACGACGCGGCCGTTGGGGCCGGTGCCGGTTACGAGGGCAAGGTCGATGCCTTTTTCTTGGGCGAGTTTTTTGGCGAGGGGCGAGGCGATGACGCGACCGTCTCCGGCGGCGGCGCGAGCGGCCGGAGCGGGAGCGGCGGGCGCCTGGGCCTGGGCGGCCGGGGCGGGAGCGGCGGCGGCGACTTCGGCCTCGGCGGCGTCGATTTTTTCGCCAGGTTCGCCGATGACAGCGAGGACGGCCTGTACGGGGGCGACGCCGCCTTCGGGGACGAGGACGGCGAGCAGGACGCCGTCAGCGGGGGCTTCGATCTGGTTGGTGATTTTGTCGGTGGAGATTTCGGCCAGGATTTCGCCGGCGGCCACCTTCTCCCCCACTTGTTTGAACCATTTGCTGACCGTGCCTTCGGTCATGGTGAGCCCGAGCTGGGGCATCGAAAAGTTTGTCGCCATATTTGTTCCTCCTCGGATATTGTTGGTATTTTACGCCGGTTACCGGCCGAGGGTTTCTCTGACGGCGGCGGCGATGTCGCCGGGGTTGGGGTAGATGAAGTCTTCGAGGGCCGGGCTGAAGGGCGGGACGACGTTGAGGCCGGCCACTCTTTTGACGGGGGCGTCGAGGCTGTCGAAAAGGTCTTCGCCGATCTGGGCGGCGAGTTCGCCGCCGTAGCCGCCGCGTTTGACGGCTTCGTGGACGATGACGGCGCGATGGGTTTTGCGCACGGAGGAGGCAAGAGTTTCCCAGTCGAGGGGCACGAGGCTCCTGAGGTCGATTACTTCGGCGTCGATGCCTTCGGCGGCCAGGGTTTTCGCGGCTTCGAGGGCGGAGTGGACCTGGCGGGACCAGGCGATGACGGTGACGTCGCGGCCGGGTCGCCTGACGGCGGCGGAGCCGAGGGGGATGAGGTGCTCGCCTTCGGGGACTTCGCCTTTGGCGGCGTAGAGGAGTTTGTGTTCGATGCAGATGACGGGGTCGTCGTCGCGGATGGCGGCTTTGAGGAGGCCTTTCATGTCGGCCGGGGTGCTGGGGGCGATGACTTTGAGGCCGGGGATGTGGGTGAAGAGGGCCTCGAGGCTCTGGGAGTGCTGGCCGGCGTTGCGCCGTCCGGCGCCCCCGGGGCAGCGGATGACGAGGGGGACGCTGGTCTGGCCGCCGGTCATGTAGCGCATTTTTGCGGCTTGGTTGACGATGGCGTCGAAGCAGACGGGGGTGAAGTCGACGTACATTATTTCGACGACCGGCCGGAGGCCGCGCAGGGCGGCGCCGACGGCCATGGCGGTGAAGCCGGCTTCGGAGATGGGGGTGTCGATGACGCGGTTTTCGCCGAATTCCTCGAGGAAGCCTTTGGTGAGGCCGAAGACGCTGCCCATGACGGCCATGTCTTCGCCAAGAATGAAGACGTTGTCGTCGCGGAGCATTTCTTCGCGGAGGGCTTCGCTGATGGCCTGCCCGTAGGTGATGGTCTTCATCTGGCCACGCTCCTCTCGTTGTCGGCGGCGTAGACGTCGCTGACTACTTCGGCCGGCCCTGGGTAGGGGGATTCCTCGGCGAAACGGACGGCGTCCTCGATTTCGCGGCGAATTTCGTCTTCGACGGCGGCCAGTTTGTCGGCTGCGGCGGGGTCAAGCGCAAGGATGGCATCCTGCAGAAGGATGAGCGGGTCGCGTTTTTTCCAGGCGGCGACTTCGTCGGCGGGTTTGTAGATCTGGGGGTCGCCTTCATAGTGGCCGCGGTGGCGGTAGGTTTTGGCTTCGATGAGGGATGGCCCCTCCCCTGCCCTGGCGCGCGCTGCGGCGGCGCTTACGGCTTCGAAGACGGCGACGACGTCGTTGCCGTCGACGACGATGCCGGGGATGTCGTAGGCTTTGGCGCGGTCGGCGATGTCGGCGATGCTGGTGACGCGGTCGATGGCGACGGAGACGCCGTATTTGTTGTTTTCGCACAGGAAGATGACGGGCAGGCGCCAGGCGGAGGCCATGTTGAGGGCTTCGTGGAAGGCGCCTTCGTTGGAGGCGCCGTCGCCGAAGAAGGCGAGGGTGACTTCGCGGCCGCCTTTGATTTTGCTGGCGAGGGCCGAGCCGGCGGCGATGGGGATGCCGGCGCCGACGATGCCGTTGGCGCCGAGGATGCCGAGGCCGAGGTCGGCGATGTGCATGGAGCCGCCTTTGCCTTTGCAGTAGCCGGTGGCTTTGCCGAAGAGTTCGGCCATCATGATGGCGGCCCGGCCGCCTTTGGCGAGGCAGTGGCCGTGGCCGCGGTGGGTGGCGGTGATGAAGTCGGTCGGCTCTAAGGCCTGGCAGGCGCCGACGGCGGTGGCTTCCTGACCGACGCAGGTGTGGATGTTGCCGGCCATGCGGCCCTGGGTGAAGAGTTCGGCGGCTTTTTGGTCGAACTGGCGGACGCGCTGCATTTCCCGATAGAAGCGCAGCAGGGTCTCAAGGCCGTGTTGGTTTGCTTTCGTTTTCATGCGTTTCGCACCATCCTCGCTAGGCTGTCGTCTAAAGACGCAGGATTGCGGACCGGGTGGCGGAACCCGGCCGGGGTAAGGCCGGAGGTTCCGCCGCGGTCCGAGGGAGGGGGGGGGTTAGCGTTGTTATGGTCAGCCGCCGGCAATGTCGGCGGCCATTTTTTCGAGTTCTCGGGAGAGGGTGCTGGTCGACTGGGCAGCGGCGGCAATGGTAGGGGGTTCACGGCCGCGGGACACCGGCCGGCTTCGTTCCGGCCGGTTCGCCCCGGTCGCGGTTGGTTATTTCATGCCTAGGATGTTGGGCAGCCACAGGGATACGGCGGGGATGTAGGTGATGGCCGCGAGGGCTATGAGGGAGGCGATGAGGAAGGGCATGACGGCCCGCGAGATCTGTTTGAGGCTGATGTTGGCGATGTTGCAGGCTACGTAGAGGTTGACGCCGACCGGCGGGGTGATCTGCCCGATGGCGAGGTTGACGGTCATGATGACGCCGAAGAGGACGAGGTCGACTCCGACGGCGTTGAGGATGGGGATGAAGATGGGCAGGAGGATGTAGTAGGCGGAGATGGCGTCGATGAAGCAGCCGGCGACGATGAGGATGAGGTTCATGATGAGGAGGATTACGTATTTGTTGTTGGAGAATTCGACCATGGCTTTGGACATGTCCTGAGCGACGCCTTCGGTGGTTACGAGCCAGGCGAATAGTGTGGCGGAGGCGACGATGAGCATAACGACCGCCGAGCCTACGGAGGCGTCGATGAGGAGTTTTTTGAGTTTGGCCAGGTTGAGTTCCTTGTAAACGAAGAAGCCTACGAACAGGCCGTATACGGCGGCGACGCCCGCCGCTTCGGTGGGGGTGAAGATGCCGCCGTAGATGCCGCCGAGGATGATTACCGGGGTCATGAGGCCCCAGGCGGCGTCTTTAAAGGCGTCCCACAGTTCGCGCATGGTGGGTTTTTTGCCGCCGCCTCCCCAGCCGCGTTTTTTGGAGATAATGTAGCTGACGACGGCGAGGGCGAGGCCGATTACGAGACCGGGGATGACGCCGGCCATGAAGAGTTTGCCGATCGAGACTTCGGCGACTACGCCGTAGACGACGAAGGCGATGCTGGGAGGGATGATTATGCCGATGGCGCCGGCGTTGGCCATGAGGGCCGAGGCCATGGATTTGTCGTAGCCTGCTTCGGACATGGCGGGGATGAGGATAGCGCCCAGCGCGGCGACGGTGGCCGGGCCGGAGCCGGAAATGGCGGCGAAGAAGCAGGAGGTGACGACGAGGACGATGGCCAGACCGCCGGTGATGTGGCCGACGCAGACGTTGGCGAAGCGGACGAGGCGGCTGGAGACGCCGGCCTGCTCCATGACGACGCCGGCGAGGATGAAGAAGGGAATGGCGAGGAGGGTGAATTTGGCGGTGGCCGAGTACATGGTGAAAGCTACGATGTCGAGGGAGCCGCCGCTGAGGACGATGGTGATGACGCCGCCGAGGCCGAGGGCTATGGCGATGGGGGTGTTGAAGCAGAGCAGAAGGCCGAAGACGATAAATAAGAGAATGCCGGGTTCAATATCCATTGTCAGTTGCCCCCCTTCCGCCAGGCCAGCCAGCCGGCCTGGGCGAAGCGTACGAAGCAGAAGGCCGCGCCGACGGGCACAGCGATGCCCATGGTCCATTCGGGGATGCCGAGGGCCGGGGTGGTCTGTTTACTGGCGATCTGAGACTGGACCATGCCGATGCTGGTCCAGATGATGACGGCGAACATGATGAGGGCGAGTAAGGTTACGAAGAGGGCGCAAACCCGTTGCCACTTCGCGGACAGCATGTCGGTGAAGAGGCTGAGGCCGAGGTGGGCGCCGCGTTTGGCGGCGGCGGCCGCGCCGAAGAAGCAGCTCCAGACGAACAGGTTGGTGGTTATTTCTTCGGTGAAGGACATAGAAAGGTTGAGGAAGTAGCGGGAAAGGACGTTGCCGAAGTTGAGGAGCAGCATGGCCCCAAGGGTGATGGCGAGGAACCAATCCTCGATGGCGTCAAACAGTTTGGACATGGCGGCCTCCGCTTTTTAATAGTCGAGGTGGCCCGGCTATGGGCCAAGCCACCTCGCTAATGCTGTTGGTTGATGCGGCTATTTGCCGGCGTTCCGGAAGGCGTCCATCAGGTCTTTGCCGATGCTGGGCTCGTATTTTTCGTATACGGGGCCCATTTTGGCCTGGAAGGCTTTGATCTGAGCGGGGGTGAGGACGGTGACCTTCATGCCTTTGGCTTTGAGTTCGGCCAGTTGTTTGTCCGCTTCTTCGCGGTTGAGTTTGATCTGGTATTCGCAGGCTTCCTTGGCGGCGTCGCGCAGGATCTGCTGGGTTTCTTTGTCGAGGGAGTCGAACAGTTTTTTGTTGATGCCAAGCACGAGCGGGTCATAGGAGTAGTTCCAGATGGTCATGTATTTCTGGACTTCGCCGAGTTTGCTGGTGTAGATGACGGGGATGGGGTTTTCCTGACCGTCGATGGTGCCCTGCTGAAGGGCGGTGAAGACTTCGGCGAAGTTCATGGCGGTGGGATCGGCGCCGAGGGCTTTGAAGAGGTCGATGTACATCTTCATGCCCGGGATGCGGATTTTGAGGCCTTCCATGTCGGCGGGGGTGGCGATGGGTTGCTTGTTGTTGGTGATCTGGCGGAAGCCGTTTTCGCCGAAGCCAAGCGGTTCTACGCCTTTGGCGCGGAGGATCGCCTTGATTTTTTCGCCGCCGGCGCCTTTCATGGCTTTGTCAACAGCTTCGTTGCTGGGGATTATCCACGGCATGGAGATGACGCTGAATTTGGGGTCGAGAACGGAGTAGATGATGGTGGAGTGGAAGGACAGGTCGGTTACGCCGTTCTGGAGCTGCTCGATGCCTTTAGCCTGGTTGCCGCTGGAGAGCTGCTCGTTGGGGAATACCTGGATGGTGACGCGGCCTTTGGTTTTGTCTTTGACGATGTCGGCGAATTTTTGCGCGCCTTTGGTCCAGGGGGAGCTTTCCGCGGTGGTGACGCTCATTTTCATTTTGATCTTTTTCTGTTCGGGAGCTTTTTTGTCGCCGCCGCCGCAGCCGGCTACGACCAGGGAGACCGCGAGGACGAGACAGAGAACTAGGATCCACGCTTTTTTCATGTTTTTGTACCCCTCCATTTTTTCTTTTACTCACACAGCTTGGAAGCTGCGAGGGTAACGTCGTCAGCGGTGATTTTGACGAATTTCTCGAGGTTGGGGCTGAAGGGTATCGGCACATAGGGAGCGCCGAGCCGCACGATGGGCGCGTCGAGGAGGTCGAGGTTTTCCTCGGCTACGCGGGCGGCGATTTCCGCTCCTACCCCGCCGGTCTTTACGGCTTCGTGGACGATGAGGAGCCGGTGGGTCTTGGCGAGGGAGGCGTTGATGGTTTCAAAGTCGATGGGCGAGATGGTGCGAAGGTCGATGATTTCGGCCTCGATGCCCCGTTCCGCGAGCTGGGCGGCGGCTTCGACGGTGCGGTGGAGCATCATGGAGTAGGAGACGATGGTGACGTCGCTGCCCGGCCGCACGATGTTGGCTTTGCCGATGGGGACGAGGTGCTCGCCTTCCGGCACCGGCCCTTTGGTGGGGAAGAGGGCTTTGTGTTCGAAGTAGAGAACGGGGTCGTCGCTGCGGATGGCGGATTTGAGGAGGCCTTTGGCGTCAGCCGGGTTCGAGGGGATGACGACTTTGAGGCCGGGAACGTGGAGGAACCAGGATTCGAGGGTCTGGGAATGCTGGGCGGCCGCCGAGCGGATGATGCCGTCGGGGGCGCGGAGGACTACGGGGACGGTGCACTGGCCGCCGAACATGTAACGGATTTTGGCCATCTGGTTGACTACTTCGTCCATGCAGACGGTGATGAAGTCGGCGAAGTGCATGTCTACTACCGGCCGCATGCCGGCAAGGGCTGCGCCGACGCCGGCGCCGACGATGGCTGTTTCGGAGATGGGCGTGTCGCGGACTCTGTCGGTGCCGAATTTCTGGGGCAGGCCTTTGAATTGGCCGAATATGCCGCCCTGGCGGGCGATGTCCTCACCCATTACGAAGACGCGCTCGTCGCGCTCCATTTCTTCGGCCATGGCTTCGAGGGTCGCTTCGGAGAAGCTTATTTCCCGCATGTTACTTCACCCCTTCCACGTATAGGTCTGCGAATAGTTCGGATTCGTCGGGGTATGGCGCCTGTCGGGCTTCCCCGACCGCCTGCTCGATTTCGCGGGCGACTTCGTCGCGGATGGCGTCGAGGTCGGCCTGTTTGAGGAGCTTGGCGGCGATGACCTTGTTGGCGAAGTTTTTAAGCGGGTCGTTTTCGTCGAGGTGTTTCTGCACTTCGGCTTTGGTGCGGTACATTTCCGGGTCGCCGACGAAGTGGCCTTTGATGCGGTAGGTTTTGGCCTCGATGAGGGTGGGGCCGTCGCCGGCGCGGGCGCGTTCCACGGCTGCCTTGGCGGTTTCGATGACGGAGAAGACGTCGTTGCCGTCGCAGACGACGCCGGGGATGCCGTAGGCTTTGGCGCGGTCGGCGATGTCTTCGATGGCGGTGGTGGTGCGGTAGGGTGTGGTGGATGCCCACTGGTTGTTTTCGTTGACGAAGATGACCGGCAGTTTCCAGGCGGCGGCCATGTTGATGCCTTCGTGGAAGGTGCCGCGGTTGGAGGCGCCGTCGCCGAAGAAGCAGACGGCTACCTGGCCAGTTTTGCGCATCTGGGCGGCGAGGGCCGCGCCTACGGCGAGGTTGTAGCCGCCGCCGACGACGCCGTTGGCGCCGAGCATGCCGACGGAGAAGTCGGCGATGTGCATGGAGCCGCCTTTGCCTTTGCAGTAGCCGGTGGCTTTGCCGAAGATTTCGGCCATCATCGGCCGGACCTGTGCGCCTTTGGCGATGCAGTGTCCGTGGCCGCGATGGGTGCTGGTGATGTAGTCCTGGTCGGTGAGGTTGGCGCATACGCCTACGGCAATGGCTTCTTCACCGATGTAGAGGTGGACGAAGCCCGGCAGTTCGCCGCCGAGGAAGAGTTCGCCGATTTTTTCTTCGAATAGTCTGATGCTTGTCATCCGCCGGTAGAGGTGGCGCAAAAATTCGGCATCATGTTTCAAGTGAATCACCCCTCTCGTTTTTCCCAAAAACGGTTATTGTTTAATGCATTTTCCGTGCCAATAGGGAAAAATGGCGGAATGGCTTGAAACAGGGCAGTATGTCCTTGCTGAGACGCGCCGGATGTGTTCGGTTATCGATCACTATTGGTCAATTTGTGAACATTTCGTTTTCTTTCGGCACGGTTATGGCGTAGTCGCGCAGTTTGCTGTAGAGGGTGTTGCGGCCGATGCCGAGGAGTTTGGCGGCGTGGGAGATGTTGCCGCGGGTGTTGTGGAGCGTTTCTTTGATGATTTTTTTCTCGGCGTCGCGCAGGGAGAGCTGGCTCCACCCCGTGGTTTCGCTTTTTTCGCCCACGGTGCGGGGCAGGTAATCGCTGCCGATTTCGATGTTTTCGCAGATGTTCACGGCCCGTTCGACGACGTTTTCGAGTTCGCGGACGTTGCCGGGCCATTCGTGGGCCATGATGCGCGCAAGGGCGTCGTCGCTGAAGTGTTTGTCGTCGACGTCGAGCTGGTGGCACATTTTTTTGAGGAGGTAGTCGATGAGGGGCGGGATGTCTTCGAGGCGCTCGCGCAGCGGCGGGACGTAGATGGGCAGGACATTCAGGCGGTAGTAGAGGTCGTGGCGGAAGTTGCCTTCCTTGACTTCATCAGCTACGTCGCGGTTGGTGGCGGCGATGACACGGACGTCGATTTCGAGGGACCGGTGGCCGCCGACCCTGGTGATGCGCTTTTCCTGCAGGACGCGGAGGAGCTTGACCTGGATGTCGAGCGGCATTTCGCCGATTTCATCGAGGAAGATGGTGCCGCCGTGGGCGAGTTCGAATTTGCCCGGCCGCCCGCCCTGTTTGGCGCCGGTGAAGGCGCCGTCCTCGTAGCCGAAGAGTTCGCTTTCGACGAGGTTGCGGGGGAGGGCGCCGCAGTTGATGGCGATGAAGGGGCCTTCAGAGCGCAGGCTGGCGTTGTGGATGGCCTGGGCGATAAGTTCCTTGCCGGTGCCGCTTTCGCCCTGGATGAGGACGGTGGCGGCGCTGTTGGCAGCGATTTTGGCGAGGCGGACGCATTCTTTCATGGCCGGGCTGTTGCCGACGATGTCTTCGAAGCTGAATTGGGCGGTGGCGCCGACCATTTTGGTGACGAGTTGGCGGATTCGCTTTATTTCCCGGAAGATGTCGATGACGCCTTCGAGTTCGCCTTTGCTGTTTTTAAGCGGGATGGCTGATTTAATGAAGTGGAGGATGCCGCGTTTGGTTTCGATGACGAATTCTTTGTCGGTGTAGCCCTGACCGGTTTCCAGCACTCTGAGGACGACGGGCCGGAAGTCGACGAGGGTGGAGATGTGCTTGCCGAGGGCTTCGGCGGCGTTGATGTTGAGGATTTTGGCGCCGGTGGGGTTGACGAAGGTGACGATGCCCTTGGCGTCGATCATGAGCAGGCCGTCGGAGACTTTGTTGACGATGGTGGAGTGGATGCTGGCGGTCTGCTCGAGTTCTTGCTGGGTTTTCTTGACGGCAAGGTAGTTGTTGATGGCGGCGGCGGCCGATACGACCATGCCGAGGGTGTGGCAGTGGACGTTTTCTGTGCGGCCGGTGACGCTGAGGACGCCAAGGAGATTGCCGGCGGCGTCGGTGAGGGGCGCGGCGGAACAGGCCCAGTCCTGATGTTTCTGGCAGTAGTGCTCGTAGCCGGAAACCTGGATGGGGCCGCTGCCGAGGAGGACGAGGCTTATGGCGGTGGTGCCGACGAGGTCTTCGGTCCATTTGACGCCGTTGACGTACTGGATGCCGCGGTGGGATTCGAGGACTACGGAGTCGCCGATGACTTCGATGACGAAGCCGTCCCGGTCGACGAGGATTACGGCGAAGCCGGAGTTTTTCATGAGTTCGTAGAGGTTGTGCATGAAGGGGCGCGAGGCGTCGATGATTTCGGCGTTGCGGGCCAGGAGGGCCTCGAGTTCCTTGCCGTTGACGATGACGCTGCTGCCGCCGCTGCGGTAGTCTACGCCCTGCTGTTCGCATCTGAGCCAGGAGCGGACGATTTCCGTCCTTATGCTGCCGGCCTCGATCTGCCGGTGGTTGATAAAGCGTTCCCAGGCGACGCGGATTAGCTCGTCCTGGATCATGTGTGCTCCCTCCAAAACGTCCTGTAATGATACAGGAAATAAATAGTTATATTAAGCATTGGACAAAAATCGTTCGTTTCCTGCACTTGCGGAAATTTTTTGAACGATGCGATAATTTTTTTCACCGGGGAAGGACGGACGAAGGCCGCACGGCTGGCATGCCATGCGGCCCTGATGACGCCTCAGATGGGGGTGGTTTAGGGGCGGCTGCTATTTTTTGTTTGCGGGCTGGGTCATCTCGGTGGCGAGTACTTTATTGAACGATTCCTGTTTTTTGGGTTTGTCTTTGCCGGTGGTGCGGCGTTTGTCGCGGCTTTGGTTGTTGGTCGGCTGGACTTTGGTGGTGACGATGAGCATGGGTCCGCCCTCCCCTGCCGATTTTTCTTTTCACTGATTATATCGGCGGGAAGGGCGGTTTTGTTTAGGGGTATTTTTTTCGGGGGCCTTATTGACGACCGAGGGCTTCGGCCAGTTTCCAGCGGATCTCTATCTTCTCCGGCTTCGGGGAAGCGGTTTTGTCGTCGGCGCCGGCAACGGCCGGGACGGCCGTGACGGTGGTGCCGTCGATGAAGCACAGGGGCGGGAAGAGGACGCACCACCAGTTCTTGCCTTCGGCGGCGCCAAGGAGAAGACGCACGGCTTCGTAGCGCCCGGGCGGCAGGACGAGGGTGCCGTAGGTGCGGAGGGGAAATTCGAACCAGCCGGTTTCGAGGGCGACGGGGTAGTCGGCGCCGGCGGCGGCGACTGTGCTGCGGGCGATGCGGAGGATTGCTTCGCGCTGTCCGGCGACGATGCGGCGGGCGTCGTCGACGGTGGCGGCGCCGGCCAGGTGGGGGGCGAGGTGGGCGGTGACGGCGTCGCGGACGCGGTATTTGAGCTGCTGGTCGGCGGCGCTGTCGCTGTTGGCGATGATGTGGAGGCGGATGAGGTCGCGGGGGGATGCCTCCTCTCCCCTGCTTTCGCCGGCAAGGAGCAGGCTCCAGCCGCCGGCGACGAAGACGAACAGGATTACGGGCAGTACGATACGGATCAGGGTCTTATTCATTTTTTGATTCCTCTCCAATGTTGATTCTATTTTCTAATGGTTCTTCTATGGTCTGCCGGGAGGACGTTCAGAGGCCCCAGATGCAAGGCGCACCGGAAGAGCGCGCCGCGATGCGTACTGGGTGCGTACGCTAGCAAGCGCTCTGAGGAGCAACGCCGCAGATGGGGTCTATCAACGTCCTCCCCTAGACGTATTTGCGCATATGTCCGAGGGCGGCCTTTTCGAGGCGCGACACCTGCGCCTGCGATATCCCGATCTCCTCCGCCACCTCCATCTGGGTTTTGCCTTCGAAGAAGCGGAGGGTGAGGATGTGTTTTTCGCGGTCGCTGAGTTTGCGGAGGGCTTCTTTGATGGCGACGCCTTCGAGCCAGTTAAAGTCGTGGTTGCGGTCGTCGCCGATCTGGTCCATTACGAAGATGGGGTCGCCGCCGTCGTGGTAGATGGGTTCGAAGAGGGAGATTGGCTCTTGGATGGCGTCGAGGGCGAAGACGATTTCTTCGCGGGGAATTTTGAGTTCGTCGGCGATTTCGTTGATGGAGGGTTCGCGGGAGAATTTGTTGACAAGCGAGTCGCGGATCTGGAGGGCTTTGTAGGCGACGTCGCGCATGGAGCGGGAGACGCGGATGGGGTTGTTGTCGCGCAGGTAGCGGCGGATTTCGCCGATTATCATGGGGACGGCGTAGGTGGAGAATTTGACGTTCTGGGAGAGGTCGAAGTTGTCGATGGCTTTCATGAGGCCGATGCAGCCGACCTGGAAGAGGTCGTCGACGTATTCCCCCCGGTTGTTGAACCGCTGGATGACGCTGAGCACGAGCCGGAGGTTGCCGTAGATGAGTTGTTCGCGGGCGTCGACGCCTCCCGACTGCATGATTTCGAACAGCTCGCGCATCCGGGCGGCCGGCAGGACGGGGAGCTTGGCTGTGTTGACACCGCAGATCTCGACTTTGTTTACTAGCACGTATGTCCCTCCCACAAGCTTCCAACCCTGTTAATTTCCTATCAGCATTATTGCCACGGAGGGGGCGTTTTATTCGGGGCAATAAAAAAAGCCGCCACGGGGGGAGGCGGCGGAGGCCGAAGCGGTGATGGTTTTCGGGTACGGGCGCGGCAAAGGCCCGTCAGTTGACTGACGGGCCTTTGCGGCCGGCAGGGGAAAACCGATGCCGGCATTTTAGGGCGACTATTTCTTTTTCGGTATCCAGGAGTCGACGAGCTTTTCGTTGTCCTTGACCCATTTACGGGCGCTTTTCAGCGGATCGTCGCTGTTGGCGATAAGGCCCATCAGGCTGCCGAGCTGCTGGTCGTTGAGCTTGAAGTTGCGGAGGAACTGGGCCACTTCCGGCAGGTCTTTTTCGATGTCCTTGCGGGCGACCGTATGGATGTTTTCGACTTTCCCGTAGATTCCTTTGGGGTCTTCGAGGAACTTAAGCTTCCAGCGGGCGAATTTCCAGTGGGGCTTCCAGCCGGTGACGGCTACCCATTCTTTCTTTTCCACGGCGTCTTTGAGCGCCGCGGTCATGGCCGGCCCGCTGCCGGGGATGAGTTTGAAGCCGAGGCCGTAGTCTTTGATGGCTTTGTCGGTGGCTTTCATTATGCCCGCCCCGGAGTCGATGCCGATGATTTTGCCGTCGAATTTCGCCTTTGCCCCGTTCATTTCTTCGATGCTGTTGATGCTGACGTATTCGGGGACGACGAGGCCGATGCGCGCCCCTTCGAAGTTGGTGCCGAGGTCGGTGAGCTTGGCACCGTATTCTTTCATGTAGCTTTCGTGGGTTACGGGAAGCCAGGCGTCCATGAAGGCGTCGTAGTCGCCGTTGGCCACCGAGGTGAAGATCGGCGCGACGTCGGCCATGGTGATTTTTACGCTGTAGCCCATTTTATCTTCAAGCACGACTTTGGCCAGGTTGGTCATTGCCACCCCTTCGGCCCAGTTGACGTAGCCCAGCTTGACTTCTTTTTTGGCTCCCGACTGCCCCGCAGGCTTGCCGGCGCCGCAGCCGCTCGCCAAGATCAGGCTGAGACTCAATGCTGCGGTAATTGCAAGGATGGTCCATTTTTTGAAACCGTTTCGCATGTTTACAATTCCTCCTCAGGCTTGTTTGTTTTTTCTGCGGTTGATGTTTGCGAGGCTCTGGGTTATCCGGTCCAGGACCATCGCAAGGAGAACCACAGCAACGCCGCTTTCAAACCCCCTTCCGATTTTTAACTGGGTGATTCCTTTCAACACTTCCTCACCGAGGCCGCCGGCGCCGATCATGGCCGCGATTACGACCATGGACAGCGACAGCATGATGGTTTGGTTGACCCCGGCAAGGATGGTGGGAATAGCGATCGGCAACTGGATTTTGAAGAGCAGCTGCCTGGAGGTGGAGCCGAAAGAGCGCGCGGCTTCGACGACGTCGTGCGGCACCTGCCTGATGCCGAGGTTGGTCAGCCTGACGGATGGCGGCATCGAGAAGATGACTGTGGCGACCGCTCCGGGAACTTTGCCCAGCTTGAAGAAGAGCACGGCCGGGATCAGGTAAACGAAGGCCGGCATTGTCTGCATGAAGTCGAGCAGCGGACGCACCATACGGTCGAATTTGTCGTTTCTGGCGGCGCAGATGCCGATCGGAATGCCGACGATCAGGGCGATGATCGCTGATGTGAGCACCAGGGCGAGCGTCTGCATCGTCTGGGGCCATAAGCCCATGTTGTAGATGAGTCCCATGCTCAGGACGGTGAAGATGGCGATCCCCCGCCCCGCCGCCCGCCAGGCGACGACGGCCAGCAAGGCGATGATCGCAACCGCGGGGATGAAGAGGAGCGTGTTTTCGAAGGCGTCGATGAAGCCTGTCAGGCCCAACCGGGTAAGGTTGAAGAAGCCGTCGAAGTTGGCCCGCAGCCATATTATTATGGCTTCGAAGACCTTCCCGACCGGAATAGTGTGCATCATTGTTCCACCCCCATGATGCTGGATATTACGGCCGCTCTGCCGATGATCCCGCGCATTCTTTTATCGCCGTCGAGGACGACGATCGGCGTTTTGGCGTTGAAGGCCATCGGCAGGAGGTCGAAGATCCGCATGTCGGGGTCGGCGACGGGAACATCCTTGACGATGATTTCCTCGAGGTTATGAATGCCCTGCTGAACCAGGCGGGTGGCGTCCTCGATGCGGACGATGCCCTGAAATTGTCGTTCGGCGTTGACGGCATAGATGCTGGAGATCCCTTCTTCCTGCATGCGCCGCACGGCAGCCCGCGGCCCGTCCTTGGGGATGATGAGCGGATCGGGGCGTTTCATTATCGAGCTGGCTGTGAGTACTTTCGTCCTGTCGACGTCCTGGACGAATTCCCGTACATAGTCGTCGGCCGGATTGGTCAGTATTTCCTCGGAGCTGCCGATCTGGACGATCTGGCCGTCGCGCATGACCGCGATGCGGTCGCCGAGCCGCAGCGCTTCGTCAAGGTCGTGGGTGATGAAGATGATCGTTTTGTGCATTTTGGCCTGCAATTCGAGCAGTTCTTCCTGCATTTCCCGGCGGATAAGCGGGTCGAGCGCGCTGAAGGCTTCGTCCATGAGCAGGATGTCGGGGTCGGTCGCCAAGGCGCGGGCGAGCCCCACCCGCTGCTGCATACCGCCGCTAAGCTGGTCGGGCATTTTGAATTCGTACCCTTTGAGGCCGACCAGGTCGAGCGCCTTGAGGGCCTTTTCCCGGCAGACCGCCGGCTCGACTTCCTGGATCTCGAGCCCGTATTCGACGTTTGAACAGACGTTCCGGTGCGGGAAGAGGCCGAAGCGCTGAAACACCATCGCCACTTTCCGGCGCCGGATGTCGAGCAGCCGCCGGGTGTCGGCTTCGAGTATGTTTTCCCCGTCGATGCGCACTTCGCCGGCGGTCGGCTCGATCAGTCTGTTGATACAGCGCACCAGGGTGGATTTGCCGCAGCCGGACAGGCCCATGATTACGAATATTTCGCCCTGCTGCACCTGGAAGCTGACGTTGTTGATCCCGACGGTGTGGCCGGTCTCTTCCATTACCTGGCGCTTGGAGATGCCGTTTTTTACCATGGACAGAACGGACCGGGGCTGGGGTCCGAATATTTTGTACAGATTGACTACTTCTACCTTCAATATTTATCCCCCCAGACTGTTAAACAACGTTTTGACACTAACAACCCTATTATAATATATAAGTTGTTAGCGGTCAAAATATGCCTGCCTTTTCTGGGCCTTTTATCGGGGGTTTGTACGTCGATTGCCGCGAATTCGCGCATTTTCGGCCTTTGTTGGTGAAAGAGCCCAAAACAAGAAAAAAATCAACGGTTGCCCGTTGATTTTGCCGCGCTAGTAATGCGGTTTTTGCTTGGCGGAACTGTTTTTCAATGCTTGTAAGGTTTGCTTGGCCGCCTGGCTATCCGGGCAAGTCCCCATAGCACTTGTGCCGCCCTCCGCGGAAGGGCGGCACAGGTATGGGGTTCTATCTGGAGGGAGGGGGATTGGCCGTGGTGTCGCTTTCATTATGACATATCCCCGGCCAAGGTGTGTTAAGGGACTATTAACCGGTTGTTAATTGTAAGTAAAATATATCGCTTCCGTTTCGTTCTGAAAGGTCAGCTCTGTGCCTTGATGAATTTTTTCATTTTCTGGATGATGCGTTTTTCAAGGCGCGAGATATAGGACTGGCTGATGCCGAGCATGTCGGCGACTTCTTTCTGGGTTCTTTCGAGGCCGTCGCCGGCGAGGCCGAAACGAAGTTCCATGATTTTCTGCTCGCGGCCGGAAAGTTTGTTGATGGCGGTGTAGAGGAGGTCTTTGTCGACTTCTTCTTCGACGGATTTGTAGATGATGTCGTTGTCGGTGCCGAGAACGTCGGAGAGGAGAAGTTCGTTGCCGTCCCAGTCGATGTTGAGTGGTTCGTCGAAGGAGACTTCCGCCCTGGTTTTGCTGTTGCGGCGGAGGTACATGAGGATTTCGTTTTCGATGCAGCGGGAGGCGTAGGTGGCGAGTTTTATTTTTTTAACGGGGTCGAAGGTGTTTACTGCTTTGATGAGGCCGATGGTGCCGATACTGACAAGGTCTTCGATGCCTACCCCGGTGTTTTCGAATTTGCGGGCGATGTAGACGACGAGACGGAGGTTGCGTTCGATGAAGACGCTTTTGACGGTTTTGTCGCCTCTTTGCAGGCGGGCGAGGAGGAAGGTTTCCTCGTCGCTGGAGAGCGGCGGGGGGAGTATTTCGGTGCTGCCGACGTAGAATATTTCGTCGGGGTTAAGGAGGCCCAGGAATTGGAGGAGGGCTATGAAGCGGAGTTTGATGACAAGCTTGACGATCGGCCAGGTTATGCGCATATGTTCGCCACCTCTTTGTTGTCGATTGCCTTCATGACGGCCGGATGGAGGAGCGCGGCGTAGGAGCCGTCGGTCGCGAGGCGGCCGCTGTGGATGCCGACGACCACTTCGTCGGCGGTGATGCTGCCTGTGGCGGTTATGACTGTGAGGCTGTCGGGCCGGAAGCCGAGCAGGAGGCCGGAGCCGCCTATGCCCCGGCAGGGGATGATATGGACGCGGGCAAGCCATTGGGAGTCGCCGCATTGGTCGAGGTCGGCGAGCCAGGAAGCGGGCGGGGTGCGCTGCAGGTAGCCGCTTACGGCATTGCCGAGGAGTTGGTCGAGGGCGGCGCGTTCGACGAGGACGACCGGCCGCTGCCCGCCGATGGTGTAGAGGTGGTTGCCGGTGTCGAGGAGGGCGGTGAGCCGGATGCGGCGGCCGGCGTAGTCGAGGATGACGGGCAGGGAAAGGCGGCGGCGGGTGAGGCCGGCGAGGAGGCGCCGCCAGACGAGGCCGAAGAGCAGGAGGGCGAGGAGGCCGCCGACGGCAAGGTGGCGCCAGGTGACCGCGGGCCACGCCACCCCGCCCGCCACCGGGGCGGCGAGCATGAGCCAGCCGAGGATGGCGCCGCCGAGGAGGAGAGAGACGAGGTAGAAGCAGGCGGTGGCGAAGAGAAGGGAGCGCCAGGAGCGGGCGCCAAGGGCCAACCAGACGAGGGCGGCGGAGGCGGCGAGTTTGGCGGCGGGGCTGTAGAGGGGGGCGACGCCGGGGAAGAGGCCGCCGAGGGCGTAAAGGGCGCCGAGAAGGGCGGCGAAGATAAGGCGCCAGGGCTTGAAGGCGGCGCCGGCGGCCCAGGCGGTGAGGAGGAGGATGAGTCCGTTCATGATGGTGTTGATGAGGAGCAGGATGTCGGCGTAAACGTACATTTTTCACCGCCTCCCGATTTTCCAGCCGATTCGGAAATGATTGGCAGGATATGCATTTCATAACAATTTATGGCTGGCCTGTCACGGATATTCCTATTATAGCAAGGCGTTTTTCAAAAAAATGTAAATCGGTGGGGCGCGGCCGGCGACAAAATAGAAAACTCACCGCGCGATGTGCGGTGAGTTTAGGGTATCAGTGGTATGGATTTATACGGGGCGTTCAGAAGTCCCCAGGTGCGCGGCAGACCGAGGACGCGAACGCAGGCGTACTTGTGCGTACGCCGAGGGGCGCCCGGAAGGCTATCAAAGCAGATGGGGGCTTATCAACGCCCCCCTTGTTTCGGCACTTTACTTGCGCATCCAGGTGGGGATCTCGAGGTCGCCCCGCTTAAACGGCTCGACGATCGTTTCGCCTTTAAGGCGCACGGTTTTGGCGTCGAAGCCGGTGGCGATGACGGTGACCCTCACCTGGTCTTCGCAGGCTTCGTCGATGACGGCGCCGAAGATGATGTTGGCTTCGGGGTCGGCCGCACGGGCGATGATTTCCGCCGCTTCGTTGATTTCGAAGAGGCCGAGGCTGGTGCCGCCGGTGATGTTGAGGAGGACGCCCTTGGCGCCTTCGATGGAGGTTTCGAGGAGGGGGCTCTTGATGGCGGCTTCGGCGGCCGCCACGGCCCGGTTGTCGCCGCTGCCGATGCCGATGCCCATGAGGGCGGAGCCGGTTTCCTGCATGATGGTTTTGACGTCGGCGAAGTCGAGGTTGATGAGCCCGGGGACGGCGATAAGGTCGGATATGCCCTGGACGCCTTGACGGAGGACGTCGTCGGCGATGCGGAAGGCTTCGACGATGGAGGTGCGTTTGTCGACGACTTGCATGAGACGGTCGTTGGGGATGGTGATGAGGGTGTCGACCGCTTCTTTTAGTTTGGCGATGCCGCGTTCGGCCTGGCTTTGCCGGCGACGGCCCTCGAAACCGAAGGGACGGGTTACGACGCCGACGGTCAGGGCGCCTACTTCTTTGGCGCATTCCGCGACTACGGGTGCGGCGCCGGTGCCCGTGCCGCCGCCCATGCCGGCGGTGATGAAGATCATGTCGGCGCCTTTGAGGGCCTTGAGGAGTTCCTCACGGCTTTCCTGGGCCGCCTTTTCGCCGATTTCGGGATTGGCGCCCGCGCCGAGGCCTTTGGTCAGTTTTTCGCCGATCTGGATGCGGTAGGGAGCCTGGGACAGCAGGAGCGCCTGGGCGTCGGTGTTTACGGTTATGAACTCCACTCCCTGAAGCCCGGCGGCAATCATGCGGTTTACGGCGTTGTTGCCGCCGCCGCCGACACCGATGACTTTTATCGCCGCAAATTGGTCTAGATCCATGTCGAATTCAAGCATGAACAAAACTTCCTCCTTGTTTACCTTCGAGTGTCGGGACTATAAAAGTTGTTTGAGCTTTTTGAAGAAGGATCTGACAGGGCCGCCGGCGTGTTCGCCGCTGGCGAGGCGGGCGGCGTATTGCACCAAACCGTAGCCGGCGGTGTTGGCCGGATGGGAGTATTCGGCCGCGAGGCCGGAGGGACGGACTAGCGTCACGGGACGGGCGAAGATTTTTTCCGTCCATTCGCCAATGCTGGGAAGGAGCGAGGAGCCGCCGGCGAGGAGGATTTTTTCCGCTCCGTAGCGGCTTAGGGCCGGTTCGATGTAGGCGTGGAGCAGGGAGATGATTTCTTCGACCCGGCTTTCGACGATTTTATGGAGAAAGTCGTATTCGACTTGTTTGTCGGTGGTTCCAAAATCGTTGCAGTCGAGGACGACGCCGCGGCCGTTCAGGTCGCGGTCGAGTTTGGCGTAGTAACGCTTGATTTCTTCGGCGTGGAGTTTGCCGATGTCCAGGCCGTGCATGATGTCGCCGGTGATGTAGTCGCCGCCGAGCGGCAGGGAGGCTGTGAAGACGATTTTGCCGCCGCTGTGAAGGGATAGGTCGGCGAGACCGGCGCCGATGTCGATGACGAGGCAGGAGTCGGTGCCGGCGGCATCGGTTCCGCCGACGACGGCGTTGGCGAGGATGGCGGCGACGGTGATGCCTTTGTCGGCGAGGGCGGCTGTTAGCTCGTCCGCCCGGGAGGCGGGCATGCTGACGATGTGGGCTTCGACTTCTAGGCGTTTGCCGCTTTTGCCCAGGGGCGGCTCGGCGAGCGTCTGGCCGTCTAGCCAGAAGCCGATGGGGAGGATATGAAGGATGCGGTGGCTGTCGGGTACGGTGACGGCGGCGGCGGCCCGGCAGGCCCGCTCGATGTCGGCGCCGGTGGCCATGCCCGCTGAGGGCGCGACGCTGCCGAGGCCGTTCTGGGAGGTTAGATCGATGCCGCCGATGCCGAGTTGGACCGGGCCGAGGGGCGCTTCCGCGACCATGACGGCGCAGTCGACCGCTTCGCGGACGGCGGCAGCCAGCGCTCCGGCGTCTGTGACCGCGCCTTTTGCAAAGCCGGCGCCGGGTACGGTCCCGCTGCCGAGGACATTTATCCGGCCGTTATGTTTTGTGGCAACCAGGACTTTTACGGCACTGGTGCCGATATCAACCCCTAGTATGTATTTGCCGGCCATACCCGTACCTCTGTAGCATATATTGTGGTTCTCTTTCAGTTATGTTTCAACATATTTGGCTTTTTCCCTTTTTTGGGCAAAAAAAAAGTGTCAACTTGTTTGCAGATTATGAAAATATAGGTCGCCTCTCCCCCGCCCTTCTCCCTTTTCAGCCGCTCTCCTTAGCTGCGAGCGGGCGTTCAGAAGCCCCCAGACGCCAGGCACACCGGGTGCAACGCGGTTGGGGGCTTATGGGCGGAGGCCCTATTTCTTTAAAAAATACCTTCTTATGATGGCGAGGTTTTGGAAGATCCTGAGCCCGAACGCCAGTAGCGCGACGTAGTACAGGTCGATGCCGAGGCGGTCGCCGATGTAGACGAGAATGGCGGCGAGGAGGGCGTTGGTAAAGAAGCCGGTTATGAAGACGGTGTTGTCGAATTTTTCTTCGATGCCGGCGCGCAGGCCGCCGAAGACGGAGTCGAGGGCGGCGAGAAGGGCGACGGACATGAATTTGGCGTAGGCGATCGGCACGCTGATGGGAAAGGCGACGCCGATGGCGATGCCGAGGAGGAGGCCGACGATCGGGAGCATCATTGTTTCTTGTCCTCCTCGATCGGTTTGGCGTACTGGAAGGTGAAGGAGCCTTTGTAGGCCGGTACTTTTACCGTATCCTGCCTTTTGACGGTTACCTGGATGCCCCAGAATTGAAGGGTTTCGACGACGCCGCCCCTTAGTTTGAGGGAGCTTTCCAGGGTCTGCGGATCGCCGATGACGCTTATTTCGTAAGGCGGCGAGTAGCGGGAGTTGTTGACTGACAGGGTGGGACCGGCGCAGCGGATTTCGGAGTTGGCTACGAGTCGCTGGCCGTTGATGGAGATGGCCTCGGCGCCCGCCGCTCTTAGTTCGTTGATGACTTTGAGGATGTCGTCGTCGTGGATGAGGTAGAGGTTGGGGTTTTCACCCGGTTTGGTAGGCCGCTTGCTGTCGTCGATGACGACCGTTACCCCGGGTCCCTGGAGCGGAATGAGACCGGCTTTCATTTTTACGTGCTGGAGTTCACGGGCGAACGCTTCGTTTGCCGAGGCGTTGCGCAGGGCATGGACTTCGCTGAGGAGGGCGTCCCGCTCTTTTTCGGCTTTGCTGAGCTTCTGGGAGAGGTCCTCGACGCGCTGGTAGGGCACGGAGGCTTTAATGTCCTGGGTGGTGCGGAACTGGACGGCAAGCATGATGCCCAGGATGACGCACACCGCGGCTATGGCTGCCTGGCCCTGTTTGATGGGCAGCAATTTGCTTCACTCCTTGCGCGGGAACTGCCTGAATTTGATGTATGGCGAGGCATAGCTAAGATCAATATATTCGATCGCGCTTTTTTTATTGCCTACTTCTCCGAGGATGTCGCCGGTGAGTTTGGCTTTTTCGGCGAGCCGGTCGGGTGGGCCGATCCGGATGGTGACCGTCTGGACGGTGTAGGCGACGAGGTCGCCGGCTGATCTGACGTTGACTTCCGACAGTTGACCGAGGGTGGCGCCGTCGAGGTCGGCCAGATAGGCAAGGACGTTTTTGACGGCGGGGACGTCGATTTTGTCGCCGATGTAGACGTTGCCGAGGCGAGCGCCGGTGATGATGGGGACGTCGATTTTTTTGATGTTTTTGACGGCCGCCATGACTACGCCCTGCTTGTCCAACTGGACGAAGCCGTAAGAGCAGGCGATCCAGGCAACGGGCTGGCGTTCGCTTACGGTTATCACGATGGTGGCGGGGAAGCGCCGGGCGACTTCGGCCTGATCGATTCTGAGGTCGTGAAGGAGCCTGTTGCGGATGGTGGTGGTGTTGAGGCGGAAGATGTTGATTTCGGACGGGATGCCGGCGATGCCGAAGACGTCTTCGGTGGAGATGTATTTGTTGCCTTCGACGACAACGGTGCCGACGGCAAAGTAGGTGGAGTTGATGAAGAGAAAGGCGGCGACGATGACGGTGAGGGCCAGCAGCAGCAGGGCCAGGGTGGATGCGGGGAGCTTCCGCGTGGGACGCAGGCCGGACTGGCCCTCTTCCCTTGTTTCCATGCAATCCTCTCCCAAATCAGGTGTTTTTTGGAATGACGCCAAATGGTTCTGACGAATAGTTTACCATAAGTTAATGACTATTACTATCATATTTGATGATAAATAATTGCGTGTTACGCTGACGGCCGGGAGCCTTCGGCTAAGGGTTTTTCAGGGATTCTCAGTTTATTGTAGCACTACGGCAGGTGGCCAACAACATTATTTCCGAGTATTGCGGCCCTTAGCAAAAAAAGAGGATAGGCCGAGCAAAGCTCGGCCTACGGACAGTAGCTGATTTTCGTCACCCGCAGGGCAGGATGTCCTGCAGGTTGTGGTATTCGCCGTCTGAACCGGACGATGTCTTCTCTGCCGGCCAGCGCTTGTGGGCAGACGTTCCCGCACCGGCTGCCGTTAGCCATGCGCACTCCCACTTCGCAGAGCGTAGCGCGATTACTTGAGCGGCATTTTCATGGCGACGGCCACTGAGCCGCAGCAGGTGCTGACGGCGGGGCTGGCCAGGATGGCCGCCGGCACTTCGCTGCGGTCGACGGTTTCGAAGCCGCACTTTGCGAAGTAGTCGGCGGCGGTGTTGGTGAAAAGGTAGGCGGCGCCGACGCCGGCGCCTTTGGCGACCGTGGCGGCTACGTCCAAAAGAACCGCTGCGACGCCTCTTTTGCGCGCGTCGGGCGCGACGGCGAGGGAGCGGATGAGGACGGCGTCGCCGTTCTGTTCGCTGCCAACGACGCCGATGACGCCGAAGCGGTCGGCGACCAGGAAGCGGTCCAGGTTCGCGGCTATTTCCACCGCCGCGAGACCAGAAGACGCGAGCAGTTCTTCGATGACCGGCACTTCGTCCGGACGGGCGGGGCGGATGACGTAGTCTTTGTCCTTCAAGAGCCGTCGGCAGGGTTTTTTGGCCCGGATGAAGGCGCTGACGATGCTGCCGTTCAATTCCTCAAGTTCGGCCGGGGTGGCGTCGGGGAGGATTTTGCCCGCCGCCGGGCTGGTCAGGTCGTAAACCCTGGTTACGATTATTTCCGCTTCCGCGAAGCCTGCTTTGGCGAGTTTGGCGGTGTATTCCTCGTCGGTGAGCGCCCCGGCGACGCAGCCCGCCCAGGCGAGAAGGTTGGTGCGGAGCTTTTCGGGGAGCGGTCTGGTGGTGATGATGTCGGAAACGGCGATACGGCCGCCGGGCCTGAGAACGCGGAAGATTTCGCGGAAGACTTTGTCTTTGTCGGCGGACAGGTTTATGACGCAGTTGGAGATGACGACGTCGACCGACGACCTCGGCAGGGGGATTTTTTCGATGTGACCTTTGAGGAATTCCGCGTTGGTCAGCCCCGATTTTGCTTTATTGGCCTCAGCCTCGGCGAGCATCTCGTCCGTCATGTCGAGGCCATAGGCTTTGCCGGACGGCCCCACTCTTTTGGCGGAGAGAAGCACGTCCAGGCCGGCGCCGCTGCCAAGGTCGAGGACGACTTCGCCGGCGTACAGGCTGCCGAGGGCAGTGGGGTTGCCACAACCGAGAGAGGTGGCAAGGAGATGTTCGGGCAAACCCTCGATCTCGTCAGGATTGTAGAGACCGCCGCTTATCGCCCGGGTGGCGTCGCGGCTGTCGCCGCAGCAGCCGGAGGAGCCGCAGCAGCCGGATTTGGCGGTGATGGCCTGGGCGTATTTTTCTCTTACTTTTTCGCGGATGTCTTCGTTCATGATTGTCCTCCTGCCAGCCATACGGCGATTTCTTCCTGCTTCGGGGTGCGACCGGCGCACATGACGCGGCCGTCGATAACCAATGCCGGAGTGCGCAGGATGCCCCGGCTTACGGCTTCCAGTGGGTCGGTCGACCTGGCGACTTCCGGGGCGGCGCCGCTTTGGCCGGCAACCCTGAGGACCAGGTCGTACATGCCACTGCCGCAGCATGCTTCGAAAATCTCGATTTTCACGTTTTCCCTCCTGTATTAGACTAGTGCGTTGAATAGATAGCCGGTGAGGATGACCGATACGGCGAGGATACCGGCAAAAACGGCGATGAGCTTCGGTTTGAGCACGCGGCGGAGGATTATCATCTCCGGCAGGCTGATCGCGCTGACCGCCATCATGAAGGCCAGCGAGGTGCCGAGCGGCAGGCCTTTTTCGATCAGGGCGTAGATGATCGGCACCATGCCGGAGGAGCTGTTGTAGAGCGGTACGCCGAGCAGTACGACGAGCGGCACGGCCAGGGGATTGTCGCGGCCGGCGTATTTGACGATGAAGGCGTCCGGCACGTAGCCGTGGATGATGCCGCCGACCGCCAGGGCGGCGATGATATAGGGGCCGATTTTTTTCAGCAAATCAAGGGTGAAATCTCCGGCCGCCTGGCAGCGTTCGGCGAAGGTTGGCTCGTAGATTTCCGTTTCGCCGCTTTTGATCTGGTATACGTATTCTTCGACAAGGTGCTCAAGCTGCAGTTTGCCGATGACGTAGCCGGCGATGACGGCGATGGTTACGCCGGTTACGGCGTAAATGAGGGCCACTTGCCAGCCGAACATCCCCAGCAGCAGGACGAGGGCGATCTCGTTGACCATCGGCGAGGAGATGAGGAAGGAAAAGGTTACGCCCAACGGCACGCCCGCTTCGATGAAGCCGATGAACAGCGGGACGGCCGAGCACGAGCAAAATGGCGTCATGATGCCGATGAGCGCCGCCAGGATGTTGCCGACGAAGGTGTGACGGCGGCTGAGGAATTTTTTCGTCTTTTCCGGCGGGAAGTAGGAGCGGATGACGGTGATGACGTAGATTGCCACGGCGAGCAGCAGGAAGATTTTCGGGGTGTCGTAGACGAAGAAGTGCAGCGCGGCCGTGAGCGGGCTTTCCGGCGCCAGCCCCAGCCACCGGTAGACGACCAGGTCGGCGAAGTATTCGAACATGGGGATTACCTCTTTTCAACGCCGCAGCAGTCGTCGGCAATTCTGAGGTCGCAGCAGTCGGGGCTTTTGATCGCATCGGCGAGCAAAGCGAGGCTGTCGAGGACCTGTTCGCGCTTATCGGCCGGCAGGAAGCCGACGATTTCCGCGAAGTATTTTTCCATGCGCTTTTCGAGGTCGGCAAAGACCTTCCCGCCCTTTTCGCTCAGCGCCAATGTGACGTAACGACGGTCGGCGGCGTCGGTATCCCGGCGCACGAAACCCATGCCGACGAGGTTGTCGACCGACCTGCTTACCGTGCTCTTGTCGAGCTTCAGCAGTTCCGCCAGGTCGTTGAGGGATAATTTTTTCGCCCGGCCGAGCTCTACGATCACGTGGCACTGCGCCATGGTTATGCCGCAGCAGGAAGCCTCGCCACGCTCGAGGATGCCTAGTCTTCTCACCAGCAGGCGCATCGTTTCCCGAAGTTCTCCGGCGTGGTTTTCGTTTGACAAATTATAGCACCTCCTGGTATCATTATAAGCGCACGTCGATGTATAATGCAACTGTTTCTTTTTCAAATATTTGCAACGCACATCGTGTCCGCAATAGGTATAAAGGAGGTGCCCGGTGAAAAAGTCCCTGCCCTTCGACCGCGTATATGCGGAATACCACTCCAGGATCCACCGCTATCTCGTCCGGCTGGTCGGTACGCAGGAAGCTGACGACGTTGCCCAGGAAACCTTTATAAAGGTGGGCCAGGGCCTAGGCGCGCTTGACAGCGAAGCCAGCCTGTCGGCCTGGATCTACCGCATTGCCACAAACGCGGCCACCGACCGGTTGCGCAGCAAGTCATTCAGGCAGGAGGCAGCTACCGTTTACGGGGTGGACCCGGACCGGGGCGAGGGCCTGCCGGACGCAGCCCGGCCGCCGTCTACGGAAGAGCGGTTAATCCGCGCGGAGATGAACGCTTGCATTAGAAGCTATGTAGACTTCCTCCCGACTAATTACCGGGCGGTGCTGGTGCTCAGCGAACTGGAAGGGTTCACGAACAGTGAGATCGCCGCGATCCTGCGCATAAGTCTCGGCAACGTCAAAATCCGCCTGCACCGTGCGAAGGAGAAGCTCCGCCAGGAGCTGGCCGCCAACTGCACCTTCTACCGCACGGACTGTAACCAACTGGCCTGCGAGCCGAAAGGGCCGGTAGTCAAAAAGGTACGGCCGCTGAAGGCAAACCGCCACCCGTAAAAAGGCGGCGTTTTTTTTTGCGGCGGTGTATCTTTCCGAAAGCGGTTCCCGTCTTAAGGGATAGAGGAGGTGATTTTGGATGTCGCTCGACAAACGCACGCAAGCGTTGGTTTCCGTAGGCGCTTCGGTGGCCGCCAACTGCCACCCGTGCCTGGAATATCACTCCGCGCGAGCCCGCGAGACGGGCCTGACCGACCAGGAAATCCTGGCGGCGGCCGAAGCGGGCAGAGCAGTCAGGGCCGGCGCGGCCAAGTCGATGGATCAGCTGATAACAAGGCTGCTGGCCGAAAAACCGGCGACGGCACAACCCGGCTGCGGCGGGGGTTGCAACTGTTGAGAACTAGGATTTTCGCTTAGGAGGAAAGAAGATGTCACAATGCTGTTCGTCATGCGCCCCGGGGCGGATTTGTCCCGACGGGCAGCGCTATGCGACAAAGCAGATGGCTCTGCCGCCCAAGAAGGCGGTGATCGCCTGCGAGGGCGCGTGCATCAAAGGGGAGGTGGCCCGCTCGGCCGCCAACCTGCTCGCCTACCGGCTTAAGGCGGAAAACGCGGTGCGTATCTGCCTGGGCGATGCCGCCACCGGTGATTCCGGGATGACCGAACTGGTGAGGAGAGCGCCGGAGGTCATCGCCATCGAGGGCTGTCCTCTTTGTTGCGGCCTTACCGTGCTGAGGTCGCGCATTCCCAATCTGGCGGCGACCGTCATCGATGCCAGCAAATTGTATTCTTTCGACCGGGAGGCCAATTTTGAGATTTTTGATCTGCCGCGGGAACAGATCGACAAGTACGCCGGCATCGTGGCGGAGCACGCCGCCGGGAAGTGCTTCGCGAATAACTAGGACCCTGGGGAGGATCGTCTATGTTCTGTGCCGGCCCGTTGTGGATCGGCTGGGGAATGCCGTGGCTGATGCTGGTTTTTCCGGTGGCGATGTTGGCGTTCATGTTTCTGGCCTGCCGATTCTTAAGGCCCAGGGGCGCCAGTTGGTGCAGCCGCGGTCCAATGCCGGAGGGCTACCGGGATGAGGAAGTCCGCTGTTTGCGCCAGGAACTTGCGGAACTGCGCCGCGAGGTGAATGAAGGCAAAAAATCTCGGTAATGACAAAAAGACTGCCTATGGCAGTCTTTTTACTGGAGAAACTGCATTCCCTCTCCCCCACTCTCCCGTCTCGACAGGTGGCGAGCGGCGCTAGCCTGGAGATGCTAAGCGCATTGGAGGATTGGCTCGCGGTGGCGTGCTTGGTTGCGTATGTCAGAGCAACACGCCGATGGGAGCGTTATTAACGCGCACCTATTGGGCCATTAAAAGGATTTGTTCGCAAAGGTCGGGGAAGGATATCCCCGCCGCCGCCGCCGCTTTCGGCACCAGGCTGGTGGCGGTCATGCCGGGGATGGTGTTGACTTCGAGGACGTAGGGCGTGCCGTCGGCGTCCATCATGACGTCGACGCGGCCGATGCCGCGGCAGCCGAGGAGGGCGAAGGCGGCGAGCGCTTCTGCCTGGACGGCTTTGGCGGCGGTTTCGTCCAGGGAGGCGGGACAGAGGTATTCGGTGGCGCCTTTGGTGTATTTGGAGGTATAGTCATAGCGGCCGGAACGGGGGACGATTTCGATGACCGGCAGGGCTTGGGGGTTGTCGGTGCCGAGAATGGCGACGGTGAGTTCGCGGCCTTTGATGAATTTTTCGATGAGGACGTGGTCGTCATAGCGGAAGGCGGTGTCGAGGGCGGCGGCGAGGGCCTCCTCGGCTTCGACGATGGTGACGCCGATGCTGGAGCCCTGGGAGGCTGGCTTGACGACGACGGGCAGGCCGAAGGCGGCGATGATTTCGCCGGCGAGGGGCGTTGTTTTCGCCCGGACGGCGGAATAGAGCCGGGAGGCGGGGGTGCTGATGCCGGCCTGGAGAAAGAGGCGCTTGGAGATGCCTTTGTCCATGGCGTTGGCGCTGGCCTGGACGCCGGAGCCGGTGTAGGGCAGGCCGAGGAGTTCGAGGGCGCCCTGGAGGAGGCCGTCTTCGCCGTATTTGCCGTGGACGGCGTTGAATACCACCTGGGCTCCGGCCTCGCGAAGCTGCTCGATGAAGCGCTTGGGCTCAAGGTCGACGGCGACGGTGTCGTAGCCTTTCTCCCGCAGGGCGGCGAGGATGGCTCCGCCGGTGTTGAGCGAGACTTCCCGCTCGGCCGACGGCCCTCCCATGACAACGGCGATGCGTTTGTCTTTCATTGTAAGGACCTCCAGTCGGAAACTTATGTATTATTTCTAGCTATATCGCGAAGTGGCAAGCGGACGTTCAGAAGCCGCCAGATGCTAGGCACGACGAGGCTTGCGCAGCGACGCGTACTCGGCACGTACGCTAGCAAGCAAACGAGTCGTAACGACGCAGATGGTGGCTTATCAACGTCCGCCATAGTATTCAATCAAGGACTGCGACGGACGATTTTGGCACCTACTTGCTGCAACTTCTTCTCGAACGCCTCATAGCCGCGGTCGATGTGGTAGACCTGTTCGATTTCGCTGACGCCTTCGGCGGCGAGGGCGGCGAGGACTAGGGCGGCGCCGGCCCTGAGGTCGTGGGCGGCGACGACGGTGCCCGAGAGTCTGGGGACGCCGCGGATGACGGCGGTGCGTCCTTCGACTTTGATTTTGGCGCCCATGCGGCCGAGTTCGTCGACATGTTTAAAGCGGTTTTCGAAGATGGTTTCGGTGATGATGCTGGTGCCTTTGGCGATGGTGAGCAGGGCGAGCAAGGGGGCCTGAAGGTCGGTGGGAAAGCCGGGGTAGGGCAGGGTCTTGATGTCCACGCCCCGCATTTCGCCGCCGCGGATGCGGACGGAGTTGCCGTCGGGGTCGATGCGGGCGCCGATTTCCTGCAGTTTGTCGATAACGGCGAAGAGGTGTTCGGGGATGATGTTGTCAACGACAATGTCGCCGCGGGTGAGAGCCCCGGCGATGAGGAAGGTGCCGGCTTCGATGCGGTCGGGGATGACGGTGTGTTCGGCCGGGGCAAGGCGCTCTACCCCTTGGATGCGAATGGTGTCGGTGCCGGCGCCGCTTATCCTTGCGCCCATTTTGTTGAGAAGAGTCTCAAGGTCGGCAACTTCGGGCTCGCGGGCGGCGTTGCGGATGATGGTGGTGCCGCTGGCTACGGCTGCGGCCATCATGGCGTTTTCGGTGGCGCCGACGCTGGGAAAGTCGAAGTGGATTTCGCCGCCGGTGAGGTGGACGGCTTCGGCGTCGATGAAGCCGCACCGGTCGTTGACGACGGCGCCGATTTTTTCCAGGGCCTTGATGTGGAGGTTGATCGGCCGCGGCCCAATGGCGCAGCCGCCCGGATAGGAAAGCCGCACTCTGCGGAATCGGCCTAACAGAGGCCCCATGAGGAAGACGGAGGCCCGCATTTCCCGCATGAGGTGTTCGGGGATTTCTTCTTTTGAGACGCCGGTGGTGTCGATGATGAGGGTGCCGTTTTCGCGGTGGATCTTCGCCCCTAGCAGGGTGAGGATGTCTTGCATCATGGTGATGTCCCGCAGCTGCGGGATGTTGTGCAGGACGCTTACGCCGGTGGAGAGCAGCGTGGCGGCCATTAGCGGCAAGGTGGCGTTTTTGGCGCCATTTACTTTGATATGGCCTGTTAATTGTACTTCTCCCGCGACGATAAATTTCTCCATCGTCTTCCCCTCCCCAGAAAAGTACAATCACCCGCAATTGTTCAAATAAAGCAAGCCCGGCCCGGCAGGCCGGGAGTCAGTTGTTTTTTTGGGCAAGTCTGTCGACGAGTTCTTCGCCGCTGAGATATATGTTTCCCGCCCCCATTGTCATGACGAGGTCGCCCGGTTCAACGATCTCGGAGAGATAGCGGGCGATGTTGGCTTTGTCGGCTATGTAGGTGGCGGGTTTGCCGGTCTGGCGCTCGACTTCTTCTTTGAGGGTTTCGCCGTTGATGCCGGGGATGGGCGCTTCGCCGGCCGCGTAGATGTCGGTGAGGATGAGTATGTCAGCTCTGGTGAAGGCGCCGCCGAATTCCTCGCGGAGGAATTTGGTGCGGGTGTAGCGGTGGGGTTGGAAAACGCAGATGAGGCGCTTGGGGTTGACGTCGCGCGCCGCCTGCAGGGTGGTGGCGATTTCGGTGGGGTGATGGGCGTAGTCGTCGACGACCCAGACGCCGCCGACCCGCCCTTTGGTCTGGAAACGGCGCTTGACGCCCTGGAAGTGGCCGAGGCCGGCGGCGACCTGTTCGAAGCCGAGACCGGCGTGGAGGCCGACGACGACGGCGGCGAGGGCGTTGGCGACGTTGTGGCGTCCGGGGACGTTGATCTCGACTCTGCCGAGCGGCTGGCCGCGATGGCGGACCGTAAAGCCGGTGGCGATGCCGCGGCTTTCTATTTCGACGGCAGTGTAGTCGGCGTCGGCGTCGAGGGCATAGGAGATGTATTTGCGGCCGCAGAGGGGCGCGATGTCGCGGATGTAGTGGTTGTCGAAGCAGAGGACGGCAAGGCCGTTTTCAGGGGGCAGCTTGCCGAGGAAGGCGGTGAAGGTGGATAGTATGTTTTCCATGGTGCCGTAATGGTCCATGTGATCGTTTTCGATGTTGGTGACGACGGCGATTTCGGGGTTGAGTTTGAGGAAGGAGGCGTCGCTTTCGTCGGCTTCGGCGACGAGCCATTCGCCGCCGCCCAGTTTGGCGTTGCCGTTGAGGTAGTCGATGTCGCCGCCGATGATGATGGTGGGGTCGAGGCCGGCTTTTTCGAGCATGAGGGCGATCATGGAAGTGGTGGTGGTCTTGCCGTGCGCGCCGGCCACGGCGATGCCGCGCCGCTCGTCCATGAGGGCGGCGACCATTTCGGACCGGTGGTAGACGGGTATGCCGTGCACCCTGGCGGCGGCGATCTCGGGGTTGGTGCCGGCGATGGCGGTGGATACGACGATGGCTTCGGCGCCGTCGATGTTGGCGGCGTCGTGGCCGATGATGATTTTGGCTCCAAGCTGCTGGAGCCTATGTATGGTTTCGGATTTGGCGATGTCGGAGCCGCTGATTGCGTAACCCTTGGCCAAGAGAACTTTGGCTATGGCGCTCATGCCGGCGCCGCCTATGCCGACGAAGTGGATGCGGTTTAGGTTGTCGAGCAACGGATTACTCCCCTTTCCTGCCTGACGGCGCCTCCAGCGTAATGCTATTGTATGCGGGGGGCGGTGTTGATGTGAATTTTAGTTGGGCCGGCCGCCGGCAAGGTCGATGGCAAGCCTGGCGATCGCGGCGGCGGCTTCTGGGCGGCCGAGCTCTCCGCTGGCCTTGGCCATGGCGGTAAGACGGGCCCGGTCGCCGAGGAGGGCGTCGATGGCGTCGGCAAGGCGCGGGCCGCTGAGGGCGGCGTCGCGGATGACGACGGCGGCGCCGCGGCTTTCGAGGACGCGGGCGTTGAATTCCTGGTGGTTTTCGGCCGCGTGGGGATACGGGACGAGGATGGCCGGGATGCCGCGGGCGGTGAGTTCGGCGAGGCCGATGGCGCCGGCGCGGAAGACGGCGAGGTCGGCGGCTGCGAGGGCCTGCGGCATATTGTAAAGGTAGGGGACGATACTAATATTTCCAGTTTTGGTAACGTCTATTCCTCGTTCGGCCAACAGGCCAACTATGTTATTATACTCCGCGCTGCCGGTTGCGTGCAAGATTTGTATTCCCTCCCGACCGGCGAAGCGGGCGTGGACGTCGGCCATGGCGGTGTTGATGCTGCGGGCGCCGCGGCTGCCGCCGGCGACGAGGACGGTGAGTTTTCCGGGGGAGAGGCCGAGGTCCCGGAGGCCGCTTTCGCGGGTGGCGGTTAGGATTTCGGGGCGGACGGGGTTGCCGGTGACGACGACCTTGTCCCTGTTCGCGCCAAAATTATTCGCCGCTTCGGCGTAGCCGACGGCGATCCTGCCGACGAACCGGGCGAGGATGCGGTTGGTGACGCCGGGGATGACGTTCTGCTCCTGGATGACCGCCGGGATGCCGAGGAGGCTGGCGGCGAGAAGGACGGGGCCGCAGACGTAGCCGCCGGTGCCGATGACGACGTCAGGGCGGAAGCGGCGGACGACGGCGAAGGATTCGAGGAGGCCGGCGAAGGTTTTGAGGAGGGCGCGAAGGTTGCCGAGGGTGAGGCGGCGCTCGATGCCGCCGGCGTCGACGGTGGCGAAGGGGAAGCCTTCCTTGGGGACGATGTCGGCTTCGAGGCCTTGCTTTGTGCCGACGAACAGGATGTCGGACGGCTCTATTTCGTTTATGGCGCGGGCGATGGTGAGGGCGGGGTAGATGTGGCCGCCGGTGCCGCCGCCGGAGATTATTACGCGCATGCGATTTTCTCCTCTTACCCAATTATTGTCTTGGGCAGTTTTGATTATGGCTAACCGCAGGACCGCATCCGCCGGCTCCGATGCTCCGGCTGTTACGCGCCGTATGGCGTGGGCCGACACTGCCGTACCGTCCGCAAAAGTCGCATCACGCTCCTTGCGGCTCCGTCAAGCGCGACGCGCCGCGTACTCGGGCGTACGCTAGCAAGCGCTTGGCGGAACAACGCAGCATGCGGAGGCATCAACGGCCTGCCCTATTTTAACGAGACGTACCGCGAGATGTTGAGCAAAATGCCAACCCCGGCGAGCGTAAAGATGAGTGCAGACCCGCCGAAGCTGAGGAATGGGAGGGGTATGCCGGTCACTGGCATGGAGGCGGTGACGACGGCGATGTTCATGAGCGCCTGGACGATGATCATGCTGGTGAGGCCGGCGGCGAGGATGCTGCCGTAGATGTCGGGGGCGGCGATGGCGACTTTGAGGCCGCGCCAGGCGAAGAGGAAAAAGAGGACAAGGACGGTGACGGTGCCGATGAGGCCGAGTTCTTCGCCGAGGATGGCGAAGATGAAGTCGGTGTGGGGTTCGGGGAGGTAGAGGAATTTTTCGCGGCTGCGGCCGAGGCCGACGCCGAACAGGCCGCCGGAGCCGATGGCGTAGAGGGACTGGATGATGTGGTAGCCGCTGTCGAGGGGGTCGGCCCAGGGGTCGCTGAAGGCGAGCAGGCGCCTGAGGCGGTAGGGCTCGACGATGATGGCGACGACGATGCCGGCGACTCCGGTAAGGCCGAGGGAGGCGAGATGGGAGATTTTCGCCCCGGCGGTGAAGAGGAGGACGAAGACGGTGCCGCCGATGGCGAGGGCGGTGCCGAGGTCGGGCTCCTTGAGGATGAGGCCGAAGACGACGAGCAGGATGAGAAGCTGGGGCAGGAGGCCCCGGAAGAAGCTGGTGATTTTATCCTGGTTGCGGGCGAGGCTTTCGGAGGTGAAGAGGACCATGCTGAGTTTGGCGATTTCCGAGGGCTGGAGGTAGAGGGAGCCGAAGCCGAGCCAGCGCCGGGCGCCGTTGACGACTTTGCCCAGCCCGGGGACGAGGACGAGAACGAGGAGGATGAGGGTGACGATGATTACGGGCTTGGAAAGCCGCCGCCAGACGTGGTAATCGAGATTCATGGTGAAGATCATGGCCGCGATGCCGAGGGCGGCCCATACGAGTTGGCGCTTGAGAAAGTAGTAGCCGTCGTCGTAGTTGACATGGGCCGAGACTGCGCTGGAGCTGTAAACCATGACAACGCCGATCGCCAGGAGGACGATCACGGTGAAAAATATGACGAAGTCCGGTGATTTGGGTCTGACCGCCACATTCACTCCTCCTATCTCAGGCGGCGTACAAGGTCTTTGAAGATTCTCCCCCGTTCTTCGTAGTTGTTGAACATGTCGTAGCTGGCGCAGGCCGGCGAGAGGAGGACGAGCTGGGGGGGGCGGGCCAGGCTGTGGGCCAGGGCCACGGCGGCCGGGAAGTCGGCGACACGGCGGATGTCTTTGACGCCGTGGCGTTCGGCGGCTTCGGCGAACCGCTCGGCGGCTTCGCCGATGAGGATGAGGTGGTCGACTTTTTCCCGGGCAAGGGTCATGAATTCGCCGAGGTCGGTGTTTTTGTCGCGTCCGCCGGCGATGAGGATGATGTGGGCCGGGAAGGCTTCGAGGGCTTTGATGGACGATTCGGGGTTGGTTGCTTTGGAGTCGTTGTACCAGGTGACGCCGCTTATCGTTTCCACCGGTTCGATGCGGTGCTCGACGCCGGTGAAGGAGCCGAGGACGGCCGCCATGTCCCGCGGCCGGGCGCCGGCGAAGTAGGCCGCGGCGCAGGCGGCGAGGGCGTTTTCGACGTTGTGGGCCCCGGGTATTTTGAGGTCGGCGAGGGGGCAGATTTCCAGGGTTTCGTCAAGCCAGGACAACTTTATGACGCCGTCTTCGACGTAGACGCCAGTGGGCAGTTTGCCGCGGCGGCTGAAGTAGACGACCTGGGAGGGAGCCCGCTTAGCCATGGCGCGCACTATGGGGTCGTCGTAGTTGAGGATGAGGTAGTCGTCGCTGGTTTGGTTGGCGAAGATGCGCTCTTTCATGGCCTGGTAGGTGGCCAGGTCGCGGTGGCGGTCGATGTGGTCGGGGGTGAGGTTCAGGATGGCGGCGATGTGGGGCCGGAAGGCGCTGACGCCTTCGAGCTGAAAACTTGATATTTCGGCGACGACAACGCCAGCGGGGCTGACGCCCTGCGCTTCGGCGGACAGGGCCTGCCCGATGTTGCCGCCGACCACCGTTTCCCGCCCGGCGGTCTTGAGGATTTCGCCGGTGAGGGTGGTGGTGGTGGTTTTGCCGTTGGTGCCGGTGATGGCGACGATGGGGGCTTTGGTGAGGCGGTAGGCGATTTCGATTTCGCTCATGACGGCGATGCCGCGCTTCTTGGCTGCTTCGACGAGCGGGATGTAGATGGAGACGCCGGGTGAGAGGACGAGGATGTCGACGCCGTCCAGGAGGGCTTCGTCCTGGCGCCCGAGGGCGAGGGTGACGCCGGCGGCCGGCAGGCCGGAGACGTCGTGCTTAAGTTGGCCGGCTTCTTTGGCGTCGCTGAGGGTGACGGCGGCGCCGAGGCCGGCGAGGATGCGGGCGACGGAGATGCCGCTAGTGGCGGCGCCGAGGACGAGGATCTTTTTATTGCTGAATTCCATGTTTATATTCCTCCCTGGCTTGCTACGAGTGTTATTAGTCCGAGCGCGGCGAAGACGGCGCCCGCGAGCCAGAAGACGGCGACGACCTTGGTTTCGGACCAGCCGCCGAGTTCGAAGTGGTGGTGGATGGGGCTCATGCGGAAGACGCGTTTGCCGGTGGATTTGAAGGATATTACCTGGATGATGACGGACAGGGCTTCGATGACGAAGACGCCGCCGACGACGACAAGCAGTAGCTCGGTCTTGGTGAGGACGGCGACGGCGGCCAAGGCTCCGCCGAGGGCCAGCGACCCGGTGTCACCCATGAAGACTTTGGCGGGGTGGGCGTTGTAGCGGAGGAAGCCGAGGGTCGCGCCGGCGAGGGCTAGGCAGAAGGCGGCCAGCGGCTGCTTGCCGAAGGCGAGGGCGATGACGGCGTAGGCGGCGGCGGCGATGGTGGTGGTGCCGGCGGCGAGGCCGTCGAGGCCGTCGGTGAGGTTGACGGCGTTGGTGGTGCCGATGAGGACGAGGAAGATAAGTACGTAGTATAGCGGGCCGAAGTCGATGTTGGCGCCGAGGAAGGGTATCCACAGATCGGTGCCGCGGCCGAACCAGGTTGTGGCAATATATGCGAGGGCGACGGCCATGATGATCTGGCCGAGGATTTTCTCGCGCGCTTTGAGGCCGAGGTTGCGTTTGAGGACGACTTTGATGTAGTCGTCTAAAAAGCCGATGAGGCCGTGGCCGAGGGTTACGAAGAGGGCGAGCCACACTTCGGCGCTTTTGCCGGCGAAGATGAGGGCTGGAACGGTGAGGGCGACGAGGATGAGGATGCCGCCCATGGTGGGGGTGCCGGCTTTGGCGAGGTGGCGCTGGGGACCTTCCTCGCGGATGCTTTGGCCGAATTTGAGGCGGCGCAGGACGGGAATGAGGACAGGGCCAAGAGCCAGGGCGATGAGGAAGGCGGCCGCCGCCGGGTAGAGAAGATTCTGCATTGCGTGGATACCTCCAAAGATACCGGAACTAACGTCGTAATTTATGTACCGTGCGATGCTGTCTAGTAAGCTCCAGATGCAAGGCGCACCGGAGGATGACACCGGAAGCGTACACGTTAGTACGCTGAGGATGGCATCCGAGGAGCAACGCCGGAGATGGACTTTCTAGGCAGCATCCCCTGTTATTTGAAGACCGATAACATTTTTTCCATCTTCATGCCTCGCGACCCTTTGACCAGCACCGTATCCCCCGGGCGGAGGAGTTTGCGGAGGGCTTCGGCGGCTTCGCCATGGCCTTCGCAGGCGACGGCGACCTTGACGCCGCCCGCGAGGGCGGCGGCGGCGATGTGGCGGGCCTGCTCGCCGACGGTGACGACGACTTCGACGCCGTTGTCGGCGAGCTGCTCGCCGACCTGGCTGTGGGCGGCGGCGGCGAGTTCGCCGAGCTCGAGCATGTCGCCGAGGACGGCGACTTTGCGGCCCCTGGCGACCGTGCCGAGGGTCTCGACGGCGGCCTGCATGGAGAGGGGGCTGGCGTTGTAGGCGTCGTTGATGACGGTGTAGGGGCCGAGGGTTTCGATGGCAAGGCGCATGGCGCTGGCCTGGAAGGTGGCGAGGCCGGCGTTGATTTCGTCGGGGCTGAGACCGAGTTCGAGGCCGACGGCGATGGCGGCGAGGGCGTTGTAGATGTTGTGTTTGCCGACGGCCGGCACGGTGACGGAGAAGTGGCCGCCGGGGTGGACGCAGTCGAAGGCGGTGGCGCGTTCGCCGGCGACGATGTTTTCGGCCCGCACGCCCGCTTCGGGGCCGAGGCCGTAGAGGACGACGCGGGCGGCGGTCTTGGCCTGCATGGCTCTGACGAGGGGGAGGTCGGCGTTGAGGATGGCGACGCCGTCGGCGGCGAGGGCTTCGACGAGTTCGCCTTTGGCGGCGGCGATGTTTTCGACGCTGCCGAGCACTTCGACGTGGGTTTCGCCGACATTGGTGATGACGGCGACGGTGGGAGCGGCGACGGCGGCCAGGCGGCTTATTTCGCCGCGGGCCCGCATGCCCATTTCGACGACGGCGGCCTGGTGGCCGGCGTCAAGGCCGAGAAGGGTCTGCGGCAGGCCGATGTCGTTGTTGTAATTGGCCTGGGTTTTGAGGACGCGCAGGCGGCCGGACAGCACGGCGGCGGTCATGTCCTTGGTGGTGGTCTTGCCGTTGGAGCCGGTGATGCCGACGACGGGGATGTCGAAGCGGCGGCGGTGGTAGCGGGCGAGATCCTGAAGGGCGGCGAGGGTGTCGGGCACGAGGATGGCAGTGGTTTTTTCGGGGACATAGGTCTCGCGGCCGGAGACGATGACGCCGGCGGCGCCGTTTTCGACGGCCCTGAGGATAAAGTCGTGGCCGTCGAAGTTGTCGCCCTTGAGGGCGATGAAGAGATCGCCGCGCTTGATGGTGCGGGTGTCGGTGGATACGCCGCCGAAGGTCTGGCGATGGACCGCGCCGACCAGCGTGCCGCCGGTGGCTTCGAGGATTTGGCTGACGGTGAACTCGGCCATCAGTTCAGCTCCTTGATGATTTCGCGGGCCACGGCCCGGTCGTCGAAATCGATGGTTTTGTCTTTGAGGACCTGGTAGGTTTCGTGGCCTTTGCCGGCGATGACGACGACGTCGTCGGGCTCGGCGATGCGGAGGGCGCGGGCAATGGCTGTGCGGCGGTCGACGATTATTTCGTAGCCTTTGGCGGCAGTCTGTTTTTCCTTGAGGCCGACCTCGACTTCGGCGAGGATGGCGGCCGGGTCTTCGCTGCGGGGGTTGTCGGAGGTGGCGATGACGATGTCGCCGTAGTCCATGGCCAGCCGTCCCATGATGGGGCGTTTGGTGCGGTCGCGGTCGCCGCCGCAGCCGAAGACGACGATGATGCGCCGGGTGGCGAACTGGCGGGCGGTGCGAAGGATGTTTTCGAGACCGTCGGGGGTGTGGGCGTAGTCGACGATGACGGTGTAGGGCTGGCCGGCGTCGACGAGCTCGAAGCGGCCAGGGACGCTGGCGAACTCTTCGAGGGCCTGTTTGACGACAGCCGGACTGACCCCTTCCACAAGGGCGGCGCCGACGGCGGCGAGGACGTTGTAGACGTTGAAGACGCCGGTGATTTTGAGGGCGAGGGGCAGGTCGCCGAACGGCCCCTTTACGGTGAAGGAGGCGCCGCGGGCCCTGACGCTGATGGCGGCGGCGGTAAGGTCGGCGGGGTTTTCGACGCCGTAGGTGAGCTGCCGGCAGCGGCAGGCGGCGAGCATGACGGCGGCGGCCGGGTCGTCGGTGTTGACGACGGCGGCTTTATTGCCTTTCGTCGCGCCAGGGGCCGAGACGAGGCTGAAGAGCTCGGCTTTGGCGGCGATGTAGTTTTCGAAGGTATGGTGGAAGTCGAGGTGGTCGCGGGTGATGTTGGTGTAGACGCCGGTGTCGAATTCGCTGCCGCTGATGCGGCCGAGGGCGATGGCGTGGGAGGAGACTTCCATGATGACGTGGGTGACGCCGGCGACGACCATGTCGGCGAACAGAGCCTGGAGGTCGATGACGTCGGGGGTGGTGTTTTTGACGGGGAGGGTTTTTTCGCCGATGACGGTGTGGATGGTGCCGATGAGGCCGACGCGGTACCCGGCGGCGCGCAAAATGGCGCGGATGAGGTGGGTGGTGGTGGTTTTGCCGTTGGTGCCGGTGACGCCGATAAGCCGCAATTTGCGGCTGGGATAGTCGTAGAAGTACGGGGCGATAGACAGCATGGCGGCGCGGCTGTCGGGGACCTTGAGGACGACGACGCCCGGGTCCACGGGGACGTCTTTGTCGATGAGGACGGCGGCCGCGCCCTGGCGGCAGGCGGCGGCGACGAAGTCGTGGCCGTCGGCTTTGGAGCCGGCGAGGGCGACGAAGAGGGCGCCGGGCTTGACGGCCCTGGAGTCGTAGGCGAGGGAGGTGATCTCCCGGCCGGCATCGCCAGTGATGTGTACGTCTTTGAGTTGTGCGGCGAGCTGCTGGATGGTTTTCATGGTAGCCTCCTACGGTAACTATAGGTCTCTTCTGCCGCAAGCGGTTCAGAGGTCCCAGATGCAAGGCGCACCGGAAGAGCGTGCCGCGCCGCGTACTCGGTTGCGTACGCAAGCAAGCGCTCTGAGGAGCAACGCCGCAGATGGGGCCTATCAACCGCTTGCCCTGTTATGGGGCTTTTATAGTAGTATTACCTGAATTACCAATATTAGCCGGCTTCTCCTGGAAATGCACCGTCACCTTACTGCCTGAGGGAGCTTTGCCGCCGGGCGGCGGGTCCTGACGGTCGGCGACGCCGCCGCCGCCTTCCGGCCCGATGAGGAGGCCGAGTTCGGCGAGGAGGGCGGTCGCTTCGCGGAGGGTGAGGCCGGTAAGGTCGGGAATGGTGATTTCACCGTCGCCATACCGGGGGGTCCGGGTGTAGAGGAGGATGCTGGCGCCGGCGGGGACGCGGCTTGAGGGTTTGGGAACCTGGTCGGCGACCCGCTCCCCTTCTTCCTCGACCCTGGCGGCGAAGCCGGCCTGCCGGAGCTGGCTGACGGCGTCGGCGACGGGGAGGTTGATGACGGCGGGGACGGTGAGGTGGGTTTCCTGGTCGTGCTTACCGGTCGGGGCGATCTTGGGCGCGATCTGGAGGTATTGGAGGATGTCGCGCATTACGGCGCCGAAGACGGGGGCGGCGATGAGGCCGCCGTAGTATGGCCCTACAGGTTCGTCGATAATGACGAGGAGGGCTATCCTGGGACTGTCGGCGGGGGCGAAGCCGACAAAGGAGGCGACGTAGCGCCCCTGGGCGTAGCCCCTCTCCCCCACTTTCTGGGCGGTGCCGGTTTTACCGGCGATGCGGAAGCCTTCTATGTAAGCGTTTCTGCCTGTTCCTTCTTCAACAACTTTTTCCAAAATTCCTTTTACGGTTTGAGCGGTATTGGGGTCGAGCACTCTGGCGACCGGGTCTGGGGCGAAGGCGCGGGTGACGCGGCCGTCTTTGTCGTGCACTTCCCTGACGATCTGGGGTCTGAGGAGCTGGCCGTCGTTGGCGATGGCGGCGGCGGCGGTGATGAGCTGGATAGGGGTGACGGCGATGCTCTGACCGATGGCCATGGTGGCGATGTTGATGGGCTTGACTTTGGCGTGGTCGACCATGAGGCCGCGGGCTTCGCCGGGAAGGTCGACGCCGGTGGGTTTGTTGAAGCCGAAGGCGGCGATGTGGCGGTAGAAGGCGTCGGCGCCGAGCCGCAGGCCGACGTTGACGAAGCCGACGTTGCAGGAGTTTTTGACGACTTCGACAAAGCTCTGGCTGCCGTGGCCGCCGTGGCGCCAGCAGTGGATGTGCCGGCCCTGGACCTCGACGGCGCCGGGGTCGAAGAAGCGGTCCTCGGGGTGGACGACTTTTTCGCCCAGGGCGGCGGCGGTGGTGATTATTTTGAAGGTCGAGCCCGGTTCGTAGGCGTTGGAGACGATGTTGTTGCGCCACAGCTTGGGGCTGAAGGAGGCGAAGGCGTTGGGGTCGTAGTCGGGTTTGTTGGCGAGGGCGAGGATTTCGCCGCTGGCGGGGTCGACGGCGATTATGCTGACCCGCTGGGCCTGGGTTTCACGCAGGACTTTTTCGAGTTCGCGTTCGACGATCTGCTGGATGACGGTGTCGATGGTGAGATAGATGTTCTGGCCGGGAACGGGCGGGACGTAACGGTGGGTGGCCTGGGGTATCTCCCGGCCCCGGGCGTCGTATTCGATGACCACGGCGCCGGGGCGGCCGCGCAGGTAGCCGTCGAAGGTAAGTTCCACGCCGTCGAGTCCCTGGCTGTCAATCCCGGTGAAGCCGAGGACGTGGGAAGCGAGGCTGCCCTGCGGGTAGTGGCGGCGGTTTTCCTGGGTGAGACCAATGCCGGGCAGGCCAAGCCTGCGGACCGCGAGGGCGGTGTCGGGCTCGACCTTGCGTTTGACCCACATGAAGGATTGGCGCTTTTTGAGTTTTGCGGCCAGGTTTTCCTGGTTCAATGTCAAAATAGCAGCCAATCTGGCTGCTGTTTCCTCAGGATTACGTATTTCGGCGGGGATGGCGTATACCGACTCGCTGCTGACGCTGACAGCCAGTTCGCGGCCGTGGCGGTCGTAGATGACGCCGCGCCTCGCTTCGACGGGTATTTCCCTTACCCGTTGGTCGGTGGCGCTTTCCGCAAGCCAGGGGCTCCGGTAGGATTGTAGATAGACGAGGCGGCCGGCGAGACCGGCCATGATTAGGACGACGAACAGAAAGAGCACCGCCGCCCGTTTGCGGATGGTGACGTGCGACGCAGATACCACGCGCTTCCTCCCCCCATCGGTGAGTTTAGCGCCTTTTGCTCGCCTCCGCTTTGTTTAGTCCGAGCATGCCGACCACTTTGCCGCTCTTTTCGCCGGCCACTTTGACGGCGGAGGACGGGGCGGCGGTCGCGTAGTAAGTGTTTTGCGGGGTAACCATGCCGAGTTGTTTGGTGGCGATCTGCTGGATGCGCTGCGGCGATTTAAGTTTGGCGATCTCCAGGCGAAGAAGTTCGTTCTCCCGCTCCATTGTGGCGGCCTGGGCTTTCATTTCGACAAGGTCGTAGCCGGTCCGCACCATCACGGCGCTGTGCATGGTGATGAGCATGGCGAGGGCGGCGGCCAGCAGTACGAGCTGCAAAAATTGTTTCCTGAGGCTCGGATAAGGCCGCGGTTGCGCTATGGCTACGGCGAGCGGGGCCCGTTCGGGTTCCGGCGGCTGCACCCACTCTTGCTTGCGATTCACTAACATAGTATTTGCCCTCCCTGGAGATTAGAACATTATCTTCCCTGATTATACCTTTTCCGCCACCCTGAGTTTGGCGCTGCGGGAGCGGGGATTGGCCTCCAGCTCGGCCGGCGATGGGGGGACCGGCTTGCCGAGGGCCTTGACTTTGGGGGTGTTGCCGCAGACGCAGACGGGGAAGTCCTTGGGACAGAGACAGCCTTTCGCCAGGTCCTGGATAGTCTGTTTGGCGATGCGGTCTTCGAGGGAGTGAAAGGTGATTACGCATAACCGGCCACCGGAGACGAGCCTGAGAGCGGCTGTTTCGAGGGCGGCGCGAAGGATGCCGAGTTCGTCGTTGACGGCGATGCGGATGGCCTGGAAGGTCCGTTTGGCGGGATGGGGGCCTTCGCGGCGGGCGGCCGCGGGGATGGCCTTCTTGATTGTTTCCACGAGCTCGCCGGTGGTGGCGAGTGGGCGGCGGACCCGTTCGGCGACGATGGTGCGGGCAATTTTTTTCGCCCAGCGTTCTTCGCCGTAGTCGAAGATTATTTTGGCGAGACGGTCTTCGTCCCAGGTGTTGACGATTTCACTGGCGGTGAGGGCGTCGCTGGGGTTCATGCGCATGTCGAGCGGGCCGTCGTGCATGTAGGAAAAGCCGCGTTCGGCGACGTCGAGCTGATGGGAGGAGACGCCGAGGTCGAAGAGGATGCCGGTGGCGGCCGGTACGCCGAGGTCGTCGAGGATGGCGCCAAGGCCGGAAAAATTGCCGTGGACGGCGGTAACCCGGCAGGAAGCATTCCGCAGCCGGGCCTGGGCGGCCTGGAGAGCCGCCGGGTCTTGGTCGATGCCGATGAACCAGGCCTCGGGACTGAGGCGCCCGGTGACGGCCGCGGCATGCCCGCCGCCCCCCAGGGTGCAGTCCACGTAGATGCCGGCCGGGTCGGTGACCAGTGCGGCGACCGTTTCTGCGAGAAGTACGCTTGTGTGTTGAAAGTCCATGTATGCCTCCGGCTAGATGCCGAGGTCCACCAGGTTTTCGGCGATGGTGGCGACTTCGGGGCCGATTTTGGCGTTGTATTCGTCCCAAGCCTCTTTGCCCCAGATTTCGATGCGGGTCGACACGCCGATGACGACGACGTCTTTGTCGAGTTTGGCGTGCTCCCTGAGGTTGGCGGGCAAGAGCACCCTGCCCTGCTTGTCGGCTTCGAGCTCGGCGGCTCCGGCGAAGAAGAAGCGGACGAAGGCGCGGGCCTCGGGTTTGGCGAGCGGCAGTTGCTTGAGCTTGTTCTCTAGGATGGCCCACTCTTCGGGGCTGTATACGAACAGGCAGTTGTCAAGGCCTTTGGTGGCAATGAACTTTTCGCCAAGGTCCTCGCGGAACTTGGCCGGGAAAATGAGGCGCCCTTTGTTGTCGATGGTATGGAGGTATTCCCCCATGAACATGGCCTCATCACCACCTCGGTGGATTTTTCAACCACTTTACACCACAATCCACCACTTTTATTGTTTTTTTCTCGACAAACTGAAAAAATCCTTTATATTTTTGAAGGATTTTTTTGCTTTTATTATTTGTTTGGGGCGTTTTACTTTAACAAATAAGCGCCAGACACAAGATGTTGTGGCGGCGCAACACACGACCCCTATATATGCGAGCTGACAGCTGACATATGGGCAAAAATAATTTTTAAATTTTTCTTAAAGCAGGCCCCAAAACCTGATAAGTAATGGCTTTGAGGGCGGTTTCCCCCGGTTGAATAATAGCCGGGGCAATTTAAAAAACCGCTGCCGAGTGGCAGCGGTTTCAGTATCGTGTGCCGAGACGCTCCAGCAGGGGCGCGGCGGTGATCCGGTAGTAGAAGCTGCGGAAGGATTTGCCGCTGTGGTAGAGGGGGATGCGTTCCAAAGCGTAGGGGTCGCTGTCCAGGCCGACCTGGCCGTAACGGATGGTGAAGGCGGCCCGGTAGCCGGCCTTGCGGACGGCTTCTTCGACCTTGAGGCTGTAAGCGCCGGTGGGATAGGCGATGTAGCGTGGCCTGACGCCGAGCTGGCGCTCGATTTCGGCGGCCGATTCGGTAAGTTCGGCGTTAAGTTCGTCGGCGCGAAGTTTGGTGAGGGGCTTGTGGTTGACGGTGTGGGAGCCGAAGACGAAGCCGTTTTTGTGCATTTCGCGCACCTGGTCCCAGGTAAGGTAACGGTTGTCGTGGCCGACGAGGCCGGTGACGATGAAGATGGTGGCGGTAAAGCCGTATTTCCTGAGGATGGGGTAGGCGTTGACATAGTTGTCGCCGTAGCCGTCGTCGAAGGTGATAAGGACAGGTTTGCCGGGCAGGGCGCGGCCGTATTTGAGGTAGGCCATGAGTTGGTCGGGGGTGATGGAGTGGTAGCCGTTTTCGGCCAGGTAGCTGATCTGGTGTTCGAATTCGGCGGGCGTGAGCGAGAGGCTGTGTTCGAAGTTGTCGACTTTATGGTAGTTGAGGATGGGGACGTCGGTGAGGTCGGCCGGCAGGTAACGGCGGCCGGCGACGGCCCTGGAGCCGGTGACGGCGGAGGCGAGGAGAACGAGGAGCAACAGGGCGGCCAGGCACGCGGGAATTATGCTTTTTTTGAAGTAGCCGGTGTACATGCCTCTCCCCTCCCCCCAAGTTTCATCTCGAAAACAAGGGAATTCGTTAAAAAATCCATCTACGGCGTTGCTCCTGCGGGCGCTTGCTAGCGTACGCCCGAGTACGCGTCGCTGCACGTCCTCGGTGCGCCTTGTATCTGGAGCTTTTTAACGAATTCGTATAAACCAATGTTATTTACAGACGTCTATTACGGAAGCCCCCGTTATTTCCTTTAATCGGTCCGGGCTGACGGGCAGGGCGGAATTGGCCGTCCCGGCGGCGGCGTAGACGATGTCGAAGTCCCACAGGCTGCGGTCGAGGTAGAGGGGCACGCCGGGGAGGATGCCGACGGGGGATACGCCGCCCGGCGGGAAGCCGGTTTCGTTCAGGACGGTTTCGGCGTCGGCGAATTTGACTTTCCTGGCGCCTAGTTCACGGCCGAGGGCTTTGACGTCGGTTTTCTTGTCGCCGCAGGTGGTGAGCAGCACCGGCCGGCCATCGGCGAGGAAGCAGAGCGTTTTGGCGATCTGGGCGGGGGTTACGCCGAGGGCCTGGGCGGCGAGCTCGGAGGTGTGGGTGCTGCTGTCGAAGAGGATGATTTCGAGGTCGGGGAACTGGCTGAGGAATTGTTTGACGCGTTCGAGGGGCAAGACGGGTACCTCCTTATTGTTCCTCCGCCCGGGGACGGCGGCCGCCTAGGAGCAGGCCGAGGGCGGCGACGGCGGCCAGGACGCTGAAGATTTGGGCGAGGCCGATGCCGAGAATGGTTTCGCCGTCGAGGCGCAGGCCGGCGAAGTAGTAGTGCCCGGCCGAGTAGAGGATGATGTATGTGAGGAAGATGGCGCCCGGCCGGAAGCGACGCAGGACCCGGCCGGCGGCGAGGAGCGCGAGCAGGAGGAATAGGTTCCAGCCTGATTCGTACATGAATACGGGGTGGAAGAAGTCGAATTGTTCGTAGCCGGCCGGTCGGAGGGCGTAGTCGATGTAGACGCCCCAGGCGAGGTCGGTGGGGGGACCGAAGGCTTCCTGGTTGAAGAAGTTGGCCCATTGGCCGACGGCTTGGCCGCAGGCGAGGGCGGGGGCGGCGAGGTCGGCCCACTCCCAGAAGGGGATGCGCCGCCGCCGGGCGTAGATGTAGAGGACGAGGATGAAGGCCAGCAGGGCGCCGTGGATGGCCAGCCCGCCCTGCCAAAGACAGAGGCTGTCGAGCGGCCGGTCGCGGTAGAGGCTCCAGTTGGCGGCGACGTAGTAGACGCGGGCGCCGATGACGCCTGCGGGCACGCTCCAGAAGAGGAGGTCGACGACGGGCTCGACCGGCCGGGACTGGCGAGCGGCCTGCCAAAGGAAAACGAGGAAGGCGGCCGTAACGGCGACGGCGATTATCAGCCCATACCAGTAGAATTGCAGCGGTCCCAGGGTGAACGCTATTTTGCCCATTGTTCAAAGTCACCTTTTTCGCTCGGCCGGATTCGTCCCTGGAGGGTCCGATTTTCCGATAGTGTAATTTTAACTCCTGGGCAAAAAAATTACTAGCTTTTTGACGTATAATTGTGTCGGACTGAGCCATAATAACAGCGAGGGTTCGTAATGGTCGAGCCAAGATCGGTATCGGATCCTGCGCCGGGTTCGGTATCGGTCGGCCAAAGATTGGTGTCAGGTCTGTCGGGCTTGGCATCAGTCGGCGGGCAGATCGCTGTGTGTCTTGTAAGGCTGTACGGTAGCCCAACTGTTGCCGTGTGGTCAAAAGGGATGTGCAGCGGTCGAGCTAAGACTGCCAGGGGTTCCGTAGATCTTCCGGGAATCTTGCAGGGGTCTGCCGTTGTCGGGAGATTGCGGCAGGTTTCGTAGGTATCCCTGGCAGTCGAGCAAAGGTCGGTGTTGGTTGTGTAATGCTTGTGCGTAGCCGAAAGGTTGCGTATAGGTATGTAGTGATCAGCATCGGCTGTAGCGTAGATCATTACGGGCTCTCTTCATTTTCCCGCTATGAAACTTTCTTCCTTTTGTGGTATAATGTCCTTGCGTTGACAAACTTGTCCCGAAAGGAGGAACATCGATGGTCATTGACAAGAGCATGAGCATCGTAGATGTGGTTCAGAAATACCCGAAAACCGTGGAGGTTTTCCGCAGCTACGGTATGGGTTGCCTGGGCTGCGCCGCCGCCCGCTTCGAGAATATCGAACAGGGCGCGACCGCGCACGGCATCGACGTTGAGGCGCTGATCGCCGACCTGAACAAGGCGACGAGCGAGGGCTGCGGCGGCGGATGCTGCAACTGCGGCAGCTGATAAGGCGAACGAAAAAACAGGGTGATTAACCCTGTTTTTTTTTTTTTTGCGTTTTTTATGCCTTCATCATCGGCAGCAGTTCGCGGTATTCCTTTTCCAGCCTGGCGGCTTCTTCCTTGTCCCCGGTCACCGATAGTCTGGCGAGGATAGCCGACAGTCGGTATTCGAGGACCATTCGGCTTTCGGTGGCCGCAGCCCGGTTTCGTTCATCCTCGTGTTCGAGGTATTGGCGGTAGTTGCCGGGGAAAAGGCGCAGCTTTCCGGAGTCGATGATAATGAGACTGGTTGCTATTCTGTCGATAAGCTGCCGGTCGTGGGAGACGAACAGCATCGTGCCCCGGTATTCGGCGAGGACTTCTTCGAGCGCCTCCATGGAGGATAGATCGAGATAATTGGTCGGCTCGTCGAGCAACAGGAGGTTGGCGCCGCCGGCGATGATCCTGGCGAGGCTTACCCTCGCCCGTTCGCCGCCGCTGAGGACGCGGACGGGTTTGAAAACGTCCTCACGGCGGAAGAGCAGGCGCGCCAGCAGGCTGCGGACGTCGCCCTCGTTATGGACGCTTCCGGCCATGACATTGGCGAGGATGGTGGCTTCGAGCTCGAGATCGTCCATTTCCTGGGCAAAGTAGCCGAGTCGTGCGTTGGGCGACACCCATACGGACGACTCGCCCCTGAAAATCATGTTGAGCAGGGTGCTTTTACCGCAGCCGTTGCCGCCACACAGCGCTGCCTTCTGGCCGTTAGCGAGGCTGAACGCGGCGTCTTCGAATATAACCCGGCCGCCGAAGCGTTTGGTGATCCCGTCGCCACGAACAACGATTTTGCTGTAAAGGCCGCCGGTATTTTCGAAAGCGAATGAGGCTGGCGTGCTTTCCCAGGGCTTTTCCGGTACCGTCAGTTTTTCGAGCCGAGTCTCCAGAGCTTTTACGGCTTTATCGAGGGTCGCCTTGGCTTTCTGGTTGCCCATTTTGTGCAGCCTGGCTTCGGAGTTCCCCATTCTGGAGGGGGTTTTTCTCGTAGAGACCGAACGGGCTGCACGGTCGGCAATCGCGCTTTGCAGGCATTTCTTTTTTTGGACGTACTGCTCATAGTCCCGCCGCTGTCGTTTACGGACGTTTTCCTTTTGGGCAAGGCAGGCGGCGTAGTTGCCGGGGTAGACAGTGAGGCGGCCGTTTTCCAGTTCCCAGATGGTGGTGCAGACGGTGTCGAGGAGCCGGCGGTCGTGAGAGACGAGGACGAGCGCGCCTGGGAAAGCCCGGAGTTTCGCCTGCAGGATCTCCCGGCCGTCTAGGTCGAGGTTGGCCGCCGGTTCGTCGGCCAGCAGCAGCGGCCGATCTTCGCCGAGAGCGACGGCGATTTTGTAGCGGGCCAGTTCGCCGCCGCTCATGAAGGGCGCATACTGCCGGCTGACGGACAATTCGCCGGCTACGGCCGGGTCCGGTTGCCCGCCTCCCGGCACGGTGTGATCCAGCTGGGGAATATAGGCGACAGGGCAGTTGCGGTGAACGTACCCTTCGTCAGGCTGGCTTTCGTCGGCCAGGATGGCGAGCAGGGTCGATTTGCCCGCGCCGTTGCGGCCGACAAGCCCGATCTTTTCGCCCTGGTGTATTTTTAGACTGTCTATTTCGAGGAGACGGCGGTCTTGGGCGTATGTGACGATGTTTTTCAGTTCCAGCAACAAAAAAGACCCCTCCTTTTTGGGAGAGGACGGGCAATAGACAAACGGGCGTGAAAAAACATGGTCTATCGCCAATCCTCTTTAGAATCGCAGCCGAGCACAAGTTAACACTCCTGCCTGAAGCAGGGTTCCGGTGCCCACTGAAATTGCTAAAAAGAATTGTTAGATCATGTCTGCTCCTTTCCAGCCCGTTGTGATGCTTTCATTATACCCGGCGGCAGCGGGCTGCGCAAGGGTAAAAGCTGTCACACAGGAGTATTAGGGACGCCGACGAGAATACCGGCGGCGATTTTTCGGTCGATGGCCAGACGGGTGTTGCCGACGGCAAGCACGTAAACAGGGAAGATCTGGAGGATTTGGATGTCCGTTCCCGGCAGGATGCCGAAGGCGAGCAGCCTGGCCAGGTCCCGGCGGCCGGCGGGCAGGGAGGCGACGGTTGCCTTTTGCCCGGCGCGCAGGCGGGTGAGCGGCATTTGTTTCCCCATTGTTTCCCCTCTTCCCGAGGCTGCCCGAAAAATCCCCCCGCGGATGGATTTTCCGGGCAGCCTCCGCTAGATGACGAGCGGGGCCAAGAGGCTGGCGAGCCAGCCCGCGGCCAACGCGACGACGGCGATGATGGCGGTCATTATGGCGGCGGCTAAGGGGCCGCGCTCCTTAACGATAACCATGAGCTGGGCGACGCAGGGGACGAAGAGGGTGAGAGCGACGGCGGCGACGAGAAGCTGGCGGGGACCGAGGAGGCCGGCGGCAGCCATGTCGTACAGGCCGGCGGCTCCGTAGTCGCGCCGGAAAAAGCCCAGCAGGAATATCGGGGCGGTGGCGGCCGGAAGGCCGAGGCCGGCCATAAGGGGCTCCACCGCTTTTATAATATATGCCAGCAGGCCGCTGCGGTCACCGAGCCAGAGGAGAAAGCTGGCGAGGAAGAAGACGGGAATTATTTCCACGAAGTACCAGATCATGCGGGTGGAGGCTTTGTGGAGGACGTTGGCGGGGTCGGGTATCCGGAGGGGCGGGAGCTCGATGTAGAAGGGGCTGCGTTCGCCGGGCAGGAGGCGGGCGGCGAGCAGGCCGGAGAGGATGAAGACGGCGAGGATGATGGCGGCCCACAGGGCGACGGCGCGGCCATCGCCGGCGAGGATGGCGAGGACGACGCCGAGTTGGGCGGAGCAGGGGATGGTCAGGGCGAGCAGGAAGGTGGCGAGGAGGCGCTCGCGCTTGGTTTCGAGGGTACGGACGACGAAGACGGCCATGGTGCCGCAGCCGAGTCCGAGGGTGACGGGAATGACGGCCCGGCCGTTGAGGCCAAAGCGTTTGAAGAGGCCGTCGACGAGCATGGCGAGGCGGGGCAGGTAGCCGCAGTCTTCGAGGAGGGCGAAGGCGACGAAGAAGGTGCCGACGATGGGGAGGATAATGGCGACGGCGTAGCGGAGGCCGAGGGTGAAAAGGCCGTATTCGCCGGCCAGGAGGGACTGCAGCCATTCCCAGGGTATCCAGGTGTGGCAGGCGTGGTGGACGGCGGGGGTGATGACGCGGGCGAAGACGTTGTCGTCGATGTAGTCGACGAGGAAGCCGGCGCCGAAGCCGCCGACGAATTTATAGAGCCCCCAGTAGAGGACTAGGGCGAGGATGGGGATGCCGGTCAGGGGCTGGCGGGTAAGAAGGTCGAGGAAATCGGCCGTCCGGCGGCGGCCGGCCGGGCCGCGGGTGACGACGGCGGCGGCGAGCCGGTCGGCCTGGGCCTGGCGTTCGGCGGCGATCAGTTGGGCAAAGGGCTGGACGCTTTTCCGGGCGGCGTCCTGGGCGGCGGCGACGGCGGCCGGGTAGGCGGTATCGTTTTTCAGCTGCGAGTGGGTGACCGGGTCGCCGGCGAGCAGGAGAAGGGCAAGGATGCGGACGGCGGGGCGGCGGTCGCCGAGCGGTGTTGTCACGGCGGCTAGGGCTGCTTCGAGGTCCGGGCCAAGGAGGAGGGGCGGCTGCGGTTGCCGCCGGTAGGAGACGATGGCGTCGCGGAGGCGGTCAAGGCCGATTTTTCTGACGGCGGCCGCGGCCACGACGGGGATGCCGAGGAGGCCGGCGAGGCGGGCGGTGTCGAAGGCAAGGCCGGCGGCGGCGGCTTCGTCGATGAGGTTGAGGACGAGGATGACGGGCAGGCCGGCGTCAAGGAGGGCAAGGGTGAAGGGCAGAGAGCGGGCGAGGTTTTTGGCGTCGGCGACATGGACGACGAGGTCGGGCGCGCCGGCGAGGAGAAATTCGCGGGTGACGCGCTCTTCGTCGGTAATGGGGGCGAGCGAGTAGATGCCGGGGGTGTCGACGATTTCGCACGGTACGCCGCCGAGGCGGGCGTAGCCGCGGGCGACTTCGACGGTGGTGCCGGGGTAGTTGGAGACATTGACGTATTTGCCGGTGAGGTTGTTGAAGATGACGCTTTTGCCCACGTTGGGAGCCCCGACCAGGACGATTCTGCGCTGCATGCCTCTCCCCCGCCTTTCTTTTGCTCGATGGTATCTCCTATTCGCGGGACGGGGGGATTATGAAAAAGAAAAAACCGCGAACCTTGGAAGTTCGCGGTGGGTAGAGAACAGTTCAATACTGTCTAGAAAGGCGTTCCGGGATAACGCCGCGAGGCGGCCTTTATCGCCGAGCGCCTACAGGTGGGCTTTGATGCGGTCGGCCAGGCTGCCCTTCGGCTGGAAACCGACGATTTTTTCCGCCTGCTCGCCGTCCTTGAACAGGATCATGGTGGGCAGGCTCATGACACCGTATTTCTGGGCGAGGGAACGGTTCTGGTCGACGTTGATCTTGACGATTTTGTATTTGCCGCCGGTTTCGCCGGCAAGCTCGTCGAGGATGGGGGAAAGACGCTGGCAGTAGCCGCACCACGGGGCCCAGAAATCGGCGAGCACGGGGACGGCCGCGTCGAGCACTTCTTCTTGGAAGTTCGCTTCGTTGACATCCGGGGCATTGGCCATTTTCATCTCTCCTTTGTTTTTGACATTCGCCCGGTCAGCCCGTAATGCCGCGCTTGCGGCACTCGGCCATAACGCAGGCTTTGATGACGGTAAGGCCGAGGTCTTCGCCGAGTTTGGCGACCGCCGGCGCGTCGGCTCCCGGCTGGAGCCAGACGTACTTGATGCCGGCGTCGGCGCAGTCGCGCATGATCTGCTCGCCGACCTTGGGTGGCACGACAACGTCGACGACGTCGGGTTTCTCCGGCAGGTCCTTGAGGCCGGGGTAGCATTTCCGGCCCATGACTTCTTCGAGGCCGGGGTTGACGGGATAGACTTCGAAGTGACCGGTGTCGTCCATGAATTTGAATATCTTGTAGCCGAATTTGTCTTTGTTGTTGTTGGCGCCTACCACCGCCCAGGTTTTGAGGGCGAGGGTCTTGTCGATGTCGGTCATGCGGTCCTCCTGATTCAGATTTATCCCATTTTCATTATATTGCCAGCAGGCCCCAAAGGTCAATCGCGGACAGGGCGGCGACATTATTCCAGGTAGGCTTGTTTGAGATAGACGATGCCGAGGACGGTCCTGATCTGGTTCCTGACGTTCGGGCGGACCATGACCGGGCTGGTGCTGAAGTAGACGGGGAGGACGACGGCGTCGGCCAGGAGAATTTTCTCGGCGGCGTGGAAGGCCTCGGAGCGGGTCGTGACATCGGAGGTCTGCCGGGCGGCGGTGAGGTGGCTGTCGTAGGCTGGGTTGGCATAGCCGGGGCTGTTGTTGCCATTGGCTGTTTCGAAGAGCTCCAGGAAGGTCATGGGGTCGATGTAGTCGCCGATCCAGCTGTCGATGGCCACCTGGAAGTTGTGTTTGTCGAGGTTGTCGTAGAATACCTTGAGCTCCTGGTTGCTGAGCTGGACGGTGACGCCGAGGGTGCGTTTCCACATTTCCTGCACGGCTTCGGCGATTAGTTTGTTGCTTTCGCTGGTGTTGTACAGGAGGGTGATGGGCGGCAGGCCCTTGCCTTCGGGATAGCCGGCCTCGGCAAGCAGTTTTTTGGCGGCGGCGGTGTCGTTGTCGGCGAAGTATTGGCCGCCTTTGGCGCGGAAGTCTTTGCCGCCGGCGTCGGCGATGCCCGGAGGCACAAAGGCGAGGGCGGGAGTCTGACCGCCGCGGGCGACCCGGTCAACGAGGCTGCGCCGGTCGAGGGCGAGGGTGAAGGCTTTGCGGACCCTGGCATCGTTGAAGGGGGCTTTTTTGACGTTGAAGGGGAAGTAGCTGACGCCGAGGAAGGGGAATATCTTGAGCTTGCCTTCCTTCTGGAGGCGCGGTATTTCGCTTACGGGCGGGCTGTCGGCCATGTCGAGCTGCTTGTTTTCGAACATGACGAGCCGGGTGGCGGCCGAGTCGACGAGGACGATGTCGACCTTGTCCATGCGGACCTTGCCGGCGTCCCAGTAGTGTTCGTTCCTGACCAGTTCCATTTTGTTGTCGTGGACCCAGTTCGTCAGGCGGAAGGGCCCGTTGCCGACGAAGGTTTTGGCGTCGGCGGCCCAGCGCTGGTTGGCGGCGGCGTTGCGACTGACGGGGTAGAAGGTGCGGAAGGCGACGAGGGACAGGAAATAGGGGGTCGGCCGTTCGAGGGCGACTTCGAGGGTGTCGTCGCCCAGCGCTTTGACGCCTACGGCGGCGGCGGCGGCTTTCTTTTCGTTATAGGCGCGGCCGTTTTTGAGGCAGAATAACTGGTAGGCGTAGCTGGAGGCGAGCTCGGGACTGAGGGCGGATTTCCAGGCGTATTCGAAGTCGGCGGCGGTGACCGGCTCGCCGTTCGACCATTTCGCCCCTTTGCGGAGGTGGAAGGTGTAGGTGAGGCCGTCGGGGGAGATCTCCCAGCGCTCGGCGGCGGCCGGCACGGGGCTGCTGGCGGCGTCGAGGGCGGTGAGGCCTTCGAACAGTTGGGCCTGGATGATGCCGGCGGGGATACTCGTGGCTTTGCGGGGGTCGAGGGTTTCCGGCTCGGCGGCGACGGCGTAGCGTAGGTATTTGGCGTCTTTTTTGGCGCCGAACCAGGAGCAGCCGGACAGGATGAAGGTGGCTGCAAGCACGATGGCGAGGATGAGGGCGGTTGTCTTCTTGGCCAAGGCGGTCTCCTTTCGGTGTCCGTCAGGGATAATTTGCGCTTCCGGGCGCTAAACCATACCCGTGGGCAAGGGTTTTGCCCGGCGGCGGCGAAAACTGCGGTATGGATGAATGAGGTGATACTTTGTCAAAGAAGGCTGAAAGCGATCTGACGGCGGCGATGGCGGCGACGGTGGCCGGCGAGCCGGGCGTTTTTTCGGCGGCGGCGGTCGAGCTGCCGGCCGGCCGGCGCTGGCTGCTAAATCCTAAACGGCTGCGGTCGGCAAGCCTGATAAAGATTTTTATCCTCGCGGAGGCGTTCCGCCGCATCGGCCGGGGCGAACTGGACCCGGAGGAGGCGGTGGCGATCCCGGCGGAGGCGATCGTGGGCGGCGCGGGACAGTTGGAGTTCGCCGCGCCGGGGACGGTGCGGACGTGGCGCGAGCTGCTGGAGGCTATGATCGTGGAGAGCGACAATACGGCGACTAATATGGTGATCGACCGCCTGGGGATGGAGAGCGTGAACGCGCTGGCGGTGGCGCTGGGGTGCCGCGACACGGTGCTGCGCCGCAAGATGATGGATTTCGCGGCCGCGGCGGCCGGGCGGGAGAATTATACGACGCCGGCCGATGTGGCGGCGGTGCTGGCGAGGTTGTACCGGCGCGAGTGCGTTAGCCCCGCGGCCGACGAGGCGATGGTGGCCATCCTGCTCCGCCAGGAGGACCGCTGCAAGCTGCCCCTCCTCCTCCCCGCCGCCGCAAAGGTGGCGTGCAAATCCGGGGAGCTGGACGGCGCCGAGCACGATGCGGGGATCGTTTACGGGGAGGGGCACGATTATGTGCTGGCGGTGATGAGCGACGGCCTGCCGGACGAGGAGCGCGGCCGGGGGGTTATCGCGCAGTTGTCGCGCACGGTTTACGATTGGCTGCATAGTAATATATCAGCGTGATTTCCGGAGGACTGCTTTATGACTGATTGTTCGACAGCCGTTAATGTTTCTGCCGCCATGCTGTGGACCGCGCCAGGGCCGAAACGGGACCACGACCGGCTTATCCTGGGGGCGGCGACCGATCCGGCGGCGTGGGCGGACGGCATGGACGAGGATATGCGGCTGTGGCTGGTGGGCCAGGTGGAGTCGCAGCTTTTGTACGGGGAACGGGTGGCGGTGCTGGGCCGCGAGGGCGAGTGGCTGCGTGTGGCGGCGGCGGAGCAGGCGTCCGGCAGGGATGGGCGCGGCTACCCTGGCTGGCTGCCGGCCGCCCAGGTGAGCGATAACGATGTTTTTCTGGCGGAGCGGGCCGCTTTGCCGGCGGCGGCGGTAACGGCGACGAGGACGCTTTTATACGCTGACGCGGCCGGCCGCGAGCCGGTGGCCGAACTGAGCTGGCAGACGCGCCTGCCGCTGCTGGCCGCTGTGGGCGCGATGCTGCAGGTGAGACGGCCGGACGGGGCGGTGGGCTATATATCGCAGTATGCCGCCTCTCCCCTCTCCCCCGCCCCGTTTGACGGGGAACGGCTGCTGGCGGAGGCGAGGCGGTTCGCCGGGCTGCACTATGTCTGGGGCGGCACGTCGGCGTGGGGGTTCGACTGTTCGGGGTTCGCGCTGCGGCTATACCAGTCCCAGGGGGTGGCAATCCCCCGCGACGCCGACGAGCAGGCGGCGGGCGGGACGGCGGTGGCCGACGGCGACCTGCTGCCTGGCGATCTGCTGTTTTTCGCCGGCCCCGGCGGTCAGGGCGATATCCACCATGTGGGGGTGTTCGCGGGCGATTCGACGATGATCCACGCCCCGAACAGCCGGTCGGCGATCCGCGAGGACGATTTCACCGTCGGGAAGTATGGCGAGGAGTATTGGGGGGCGCGTCGCTACAGATAGGTTTTTCAGCGGGCTCCGCTGTCCTTTGCGGACAGCGGGGCTTTTCTATGTAAAAAGGTTGTTTTCGATGACGACCGGTTCCCGCGGCAGTTTGGCGAGGGAGAAGGCGGCGACGAGGTCGCGGGGCCGTACGGGTTCGGGGGCCGGGATGAGGCCGGCCAGGTGGGCGAGGCGGCCGATTATTTCCGGGGCGGCGACGCCGCGCTCCTTCAGGGCGGCGAGGGCGAGGTCCTGCTGGCGCTTGGAGAGGCGGTGGCCGTCGGGGCTGACGAGCAGCGGGACGTGGGCGAAGGCGGGCGGCGTGAGGCCGAGCAGACTGTAGAGGTAGAGCTGGCGCGGGGTGGAGGCGAGAAGGTCGTCGCCGCGCAGGACGTGGGTGATGCGCATCGCGGCGTCGTCGACGACGACGGCGAGCTGATAGGCGTGGACGCCGTCGGCGCGGCGGACGATGAAGTCGCCGCAGGCGGCGGTGAGGTTCTGGGCGACGGGACCGTGGAGGCCGTCGGTGAAGGCGACGGTTTCGGCGGGGACGATGAGCCGCAGGGCCGGGCGGCGGTCGCCGGAGAACCCTCCCTCCCCTACTCTTTTCCGGCAGGTGCCGGGGTAGGCGCTTTCCGCGTCTGCGTCGCCGGCGTGGGGAGCGGAAGCGGCGGCACGGATTTCGGCCCTGGTGCAGTAGCAGGGGTAGACGAGACCGCGGGCGGCGAGGGTGTCCAGGGCGGCGGCGTAGAGATGGCGGCGCTCGTCCTGGCGGTAGGGGCCGTAGGGGCCGCCGATGTCGGGGCCTTCGTCCCAGTCGAGGCCGAGCCAGGCGAGGTCGCTGATTATCTGGGCGGTGTATTCGGGGCGGCTGCGGTCTGGGTCGAGGTCTTCGACCCGGAGGACGACAGCGCCGCCGAGGCTGCGGATCTGCAGCCAGGCGAGGAGGGCCGTCCAGGCGTTGCCGAGGTGCATTTGGCCGGAGGGGGACGGGGCGAAGCGCCCGCGAATGTCAGTCATATGAACTCCATCGTTCTCTGAATTGTGCGGAGGGGTCTATCAATGGCCTGCCTCGGTATGGGGATCGTCTTTTTCGGTATATAGCGCAAATACCAGTATCCCAGCCACCAAAATAAACCCGGCGGTGGCGAACATAGCGCCAAACCCCGCCTTCTCGCCCACCTGGCCGAGGAGCACCGCGCCGGCGGCGATGCCCATGTCCATGAAGGAGGTGAAGAAGCCGAGGGCGCTGCCCCGTTCGGCGGGGGGCGTCTTGTCGACGACGAGGGCGTTGAGGGTGGGCATGAAGGCGCCGAAGCCGAAGCCGAACGCCAGGCCGATCAAGATCAGGAGGAAGAGGCTGTCGAGGAAGGGCAACAGGAAAACGCCGACAGCCAGGAGGGCCATGAAGGGCAGGACGACACGGCGACGGCCCCAGCGGTCGGAGAGCTTGCCGGCGAAGATGCGGCTGGCGAGGGTGCCGGCGGCGTAGACGGTGAAGAATACGCCGAAGTCGGCCAAACCGCGCTGGGGGGCGAAGACGGGCAGGAAGGCGATGACCGTGCCGTAGGCGGCGGCGCCCGCGAAGAGCGCCAGGGACGGGACGACGACGACCCGCCGCCGGCCGACGGCCAGCAGGCTGACCGGATTTTTGCCGCCGTCGTGGGCGCCGATTTCATCCACCGCGACAACGGCGAGGAAGGCTCCGGCGGCGGCGATTGCCGAGCAGGCAAATAGAACGTCGAAGTTCTGCGTATACTGGATGATATTGATGCCGACAGCCGGGAAAAGGGCCATGGAGACGACGTTGGCGGTGCCGTAGATGCCGATCACTTCGCCCCGCCGCTGAGGAGGGGCGAGGTCGGCTATGTAGGCGGCCGACGCGGCGAGGAAAGCGGCGTGAGCAAAGCCGTGGGCGATGCGGAGGAGGTAAAGGGGGGCGACGGACTGAAGGAAGCCGTAAATCGGAAACAGGAGGGCAAAGAAGCCTGTCCCTAGCAGCATCAGGCGTTTGCGCCCGCGACGGTCGGCAAGCCGGCCGAGGTAGGGCCGGACAAGGACGGCCGCGAAGCTGAACGCCCCCATGACGAGGCCGATCTGGCCGGGGGAGCCGCCGAGGCTGTCGACGTACTGGGGCAAGGTGGGGATGAGCAGGTAGAAGCTGCCGAAGTAGAGGAAGGTGGCGATGCAGACGCAGACGAAGTTGCGCGAGGTCAGGCGGAATTCTTTGTTCATGCAGCCTCCCGGGTCACATGTTGAGGATGTAGGCGTCCATGGGGCAGTATTCGGTGAAGTTAAGGCGGCGATAGACCTCGTAGCCGGCGGGGCTGGCCTCAAGGACGAGCAGCCTGTAGCCGCGGTCCGCGGCATGGCCGATGAGGGCGCGGGTCAGGGCGGTGGCGGCGCCGCTGCGGCGAGCGGAGCCGAGGGTGGAGATGAAGTAGGCGCCGGCGACGCCGCCGCTGCCTAGGAATACGCTGGCGGTGGCGACCGGCTGGCTGCCCCGGTAAGCGAGGAAATAGGCGATTTTGTCGGTGGGGAGGCTGGCGAATAAGACCGGGAAGTCGCGGGCGACGCGCTCCGGCATGGCGAAGCCGGCGGCGGCCGTCCGCCCCCATTCCGCTATGCCGTCCGGGTTGAGGGCCTGGCGGATTTCGAGTCCCGCGGGCGGCGCGGCTGCCGGAGCCGTCCGGCCCAGCGCGAGGGCCATGCCCCGCCAATGCATCTGGTGCCTGAAGCCGTGGTCGAGAAGCCGCCGGCCGAGGTCGGCGGGACGGTCGGCCGGCCCGGTAATCCAGGTGAGCGGACGGCCGCCGAAGATCGCGGCCGTTTCCCGAATCCCGGCTTCAGCCCGGCGGGCGGTATAGCGGGCGGCGAGGACGCGGTTCAGCGCGTCGGTGCCGGTGTCTATCCATGTGATTTCGCCGCCGGAGCCGCTCTTCCCTGTCGGCGCGCAGCCGGCCAGCAGGGCGTATTCACGGAGGTTTTCGCCGATGGCGGCGACGATTGCGGAGGGAGCCGGTCCCGCGGTCATGTGCAGCACCTCGTTTTTTGATCTGTATGGCGGCGTTTTGGCAGGCGGCACAACTGACATATTTTTAACTTCCACAGTATGGAAGCCATCTCCTGCCTCGGAACAACGCCGCCCCTTGTCCCGGCGGCCAATGTATTATATACTTTTGCCAGGCAATGATATTTTATTATCAAAGGAGAGCGGTATTATGGCCAAGTTCAAGAGTGTTGGCGTGCTGACCGGCGGCGGCGACTGCCCGGGTCTCAACGCCGTGATCCGCAGCGTGGCGCGCGCCTGCTTCAGCCACGGCATCAGGGTCTGGGGCGTGAGGAACGGCTTCGGCGGCCTGGTGGAAAATGATATCGTCGAGCTGGCGGACAAGGATATCTCCGGTATCCTGCCCCGTGGCGGCACCATCCTCGGCACGACCAACCGCGACAATCCTTTTAGTTATGCCGTGCCGCACGAAGGCGGCTATGTTTACAAGGACATGTCGCAGCAGGCGCTGACGAATCTCCGGACGAGGGGCATCGAGGCGCTGGTGGTGATCGGCGGCGACGGCAGCCTGCGGATCGCCAACGAGTTCGATCAACTGGGGCTGCCGGTGGTGTCTGTGCCGAAGACGATCGATAACGATATCCCGCGGACGGAGCGGACGTTCGGTTTCGATACCGCGGTGGCGTGCGCCAGCGAGGCGCTCGACCGTCTGCATACGACCGCCGAGTCGCATCACCGGGTGATGCTGCTGGAGGTTATGGGCCGCTACGCAGGCTGGATCGCCTTTTATTCCGGCATGGCCGGGGGCGCGGACGTCATCCTCATCCCCGAGGTGCCGTACAAGATCGAGGCTGTTGTGGCGGCGATCAAGGCCCGCCGGGCCCAGGGCAAGCTGTTCAGCCTGGTGGTGGTGGCCGAGGGAGCCTACCCTGTGGGCGGCGAAATGACGGTGGCCCGCATCGTGGAGAACAGCCCCGAGAAGGTGCGCCTGGGCGGCGTGGGCGATAAGCTGGCCCACGAGTTGGAGGAGCTGACCGGGTTCGAGTCCCGCTGCACGGTGCTGGGGCATCTGCAGCGCGGCGGCAGCCCGACGGCCTACGACCGCATCCTGTCCACCCGCTACGGGGTGGCGGCCGTGGATGCGCTGGTGGCCGGCAAGACTGGCACGATGGTGGCCCTCCAGAAAAATAGCATTGTGACGGTGCCGATCAGGGATATCGCCGGCCAGCCGAGCAACGTGCCGCTGGAAGCGCTGCATGTGGGCCGGGCGATCGGCGTCTGCTTCGGCGACGAAGTCTGAGAATGCAAAAAGCCGCAAAATCGCGGCTTTTTTTGTTTGGTTAGCCTAGCGGACAGCCGGAACCGAAGGAGCGGCCGCGGCCGGAACCAACGGCGGATGGTATTCGAGTCTTACGGCCACCCGCCGCTTGAGCCGGTCCTCAAGGACGGTCTGAATGGACTGGGCCAGCAGTCCGTCGGCAAGCGGCGGACCGGACAGTTTGGCGTTAACGGTGTAGGTGGCCGAGCCCTGGCGGTATTCGAAGGTAAAGTCTTCGAGGATGGTTTGCTCCAGCAGGGAAATTTTTTCGAGAATGGTTTTCTGGATGATTTCCTCGGGGGTGGCGGCTTTCACCACTTCGACTATTTGTTTTTCGGTTACTTTGGGGAGCAGTTGGCCGAAAGAGTCGACACTGCTCTTATCGTCAACTTTCTGGACGAGGACGATGTCGGCGGTAAGCCTTACCGGCTTGCCCAGCCGCAGTTCGAGGAGGTTTTCCATCTGGCGGATGTTCTCGGAGGTAATGATTTTTGTGGTCCGGAAGGCGGCCTCGACGATGTGGGCGCCATCCTGGTAGCGGTGAGCGGAGCTCATGAGGCTGGACTGGGGAGCGATGGACTGGATGGATTCGACCATGGCGGTGCGAATGATTTTTTCGGTGCTGGCGGCCGAATAGGTCTGGTACATGATGTAGGCCAGGGGCACCGAGATAAGGACCAGCAGGGCAACGGGGTACCAAAGCCGGCGGCGGGAGGTGTCGCAGGCGGCGGGGTCGTTTATGTCGAGAACGCAGTCGCTGCTGGAAAACCCGGCCAGTTGGAAGGTGACGATGGCCGATACGTTGATGGCGATAGTGTTGGCCAGGAATAGCAACAACGCTCCCGACATGACGGCGAAGTTCTGGTCGGCCAGGCCGATGCCTACAACGCAGAGGGGCGGCATAAGGGCGGTGGCGATGGCCACCCCGGGCAGGGCCGCGCCCTGGGGCTTGGTGCAGATGGCGTAGGTGCCGGCGGCGCCCGAAGCCAGGGCGATAACCAGATCAAGGATGGTAGGGGTGGTGCGGGCGATTATTTCCACGGTCAGATCGGAACGGGGAACGATGAGGGCCAGGAAAGCCGAAAGGCCGATGGCGACCACGGCCCCCATGGCCTCTGCTTTGACAGCCTGCCGGAGAAGCGGCCGGTTGCCGGCGGCGATGGCCAGCGCCCCGCCAAGGATGGGCCCCATGAGGGGCGCGATCAGCATGGCGCCGATGACGACGGCGGCGCTGCCGGAGATGAGGCCGTAGGTGGCGACGGCGCAGGAAAGGACGATGAGGGTGTAATAGTGGATGTCCGGCTTAGCGTCGCCCAGCACGCTTTTATAAACCGCGCTGTGGTCGGTTTCGATGCTTATCAAGACTGGCGCCTCCATTGCAAGCAAATATAGTATTTTGCTTTCGCCAACAGATAGGGCTACTCCTCCTGCCGGAGGGGGTGGCCGGCGGCAGACGGGCGGATGTCGAAGACGGTGATGAGCAGCAGGCCGCTGATTATCAGCGCCGCGCCGGCCAGATGGGCGAGGGTGACGGTTTCGCCGTAAAAGACGGCGGCGATCCAGATGGCGTTGACGGGCATGAGGTTGATGTAGGCGCTGGCCCGGCTGGCGCCGATGCGCTTGATGCCGACGTTGTAGAGGAAGAAGGCGACAACGGTCGGGAATACGATCAGGTAGACCATTTCCCAGGCGACCTGGGCGCTGACGGCGGGCAGGCGCGCCCAGCCGTCCTCGGCGAGGGTGGCGGCCAGCAGCAGTACGGACCCGGCGAGGGTGGAGGCGCTGGTGGCGAGCAGGGGCGGGACGTCTTTCATGACGACCTTGCCGATGGTGGTGTAGGCTGTCCAGGAGATGACGCCGCCGACCATGAGCAGGTCGCCGCCGGAGAAGGACAGCGCGGCGAGGGTTTCCACGGAGCCTCTGGTGATGGTGGTGAGGACGCCGAGAAAGGCCAGGGCGACGCCGGCGACGAGACGCCAGCTCCATGGCTCGCCGAGGAGGGTGACGGCGACGATGGCCGTGGTGACAGGGTTGACGACGATGACGAGGGCGCCGTTGATGGCTGAGGTGTATTTCATGCCGACGGTGAAGAAGATGTTGTAGAGAAATACGCCGGTGAGCGCGAGGAGCAGCACGCCGCCCCAACGCCGCTTGAGGGGGGCCCAGTCCCATTCGCCCCGGGCCGCGACCCAGGCGGTCATGAGGAGGCCGGCGAGGAAGAAGCGGACGGCGGCGGTGGTGAGCGGCGGTATTTCGGCGACGACGTGCTTGGTGACGCCGAAGGCGCCGCCCCAGAAGAGGGGCACGAACAGGAGAATGAAGTAGATGGGATCGGGGCGGGCGGGTTTGTCAGGCTTTATCACCACGGTCAGCTCCTTGACAGGTAAGAATGGTCCTTGTAAGGGGGGATGCCGGAGGCGGATGGCAGACAGCGGGCCGCCGCCGGCCGCCGCCTATTGCGCATGAGCGGCCGGCCTCACAGAACAAAATACGTATTATCCCCATTTTAGCCGCAATACCGTCGGCGGACAAGGTAAAATACCAAAAAAATACACCGGCGACGCCGGTGTATTTTTTGTTTTGGATTGCCGAGGTTGGCTAGAAGGTCCCAGATGCAAGGCGCACCGAGGACGCGCTGCACCGTTTCCTCCGCGACCAAGTATGCCTACATGGTTTGCACAGGCACGGTTTAACAGCATCGCGCGTACTCGGAACGTACGCTAGCAAGCGTCCGCAGGAATAACGCCGCAGATGGGGCCTTGTCGCCAACCGTTTTGTTATTGGTACAGGTAATAGGGTTTGGCTTTCTCTTTAAATTGCTGTGCTTCCTTATCCCATTCGGCGAGAAGCTCTTCGAGGGTATAGCGGCCGAGGCGGAGGCCGTTGTCGCCGGTGGTAAGATCGATGTAGGGGATGCCCCGGGGGTTGAAGTCGTAGGCGAAGTTGCCGCCGGAGATTTCCTGGATGGTGTAGAGGAGGGTTATGCCGGTGCGGACGGCCTGGTAGGCGTGGCGGTCGGTGATGTGTATCTGGACGCCGCCGAGGGTTTTGCCGGCGTTGCCGCCGAAGCGCGGGCTGAAGTAGGCGGGCCGGAAGTAGGCGCCGGGCAGGTTTTTGGCGTTCATTTTGTCGGCGAGTTCCTCGGCGTTCAGCCAGGTGGCGCCGATGAGCTCGAAGGGCCGGGTGGTGCCGACGCCTTCGGAGACGTTGGTGCCGCCGAAGATGCCGGTGCCGGAGTAAACGAGGGCGGCGTCGGGGGTGGGGATGTTGGGCGAGGTCATGACCCACGGCAGGCCGGTGTCGTCCCAATGCATGTCGCGCGTCCAGCCGGTGAGGGGTACGACGGCGAGGTCGCAGCCGATGGCGAATTCCTTGTTGAAGTAGCGGGCCAGCTCGCCGACGGTCATGCCGTGGCGCAGGGGGATGGGGTACATGCCGATGAAGGATTCGAAGCCTGGCTTGACCAGTCCGCCCTCGACCATGCCGCCGACCGGGTTGGGGCGATCAAGGACGACGAAGGTTTTGCCGTTCTCGGCGGCGGCCTGCATGGCGTAGGCCATGGTGTAGATATAGGTGTAGGGGCGGGCGCCGATGTCCTGGATGTCGAAGGCGAGGACGTCGATGCCTGCGAGCATTTCGGGGGTGGGTTTCTTGGTGGCGCCGTAGAGGCTGTAGATGGGCAGTCCGGTCTTGACGTCGGTGGCGTAGCCGACGTGGTCGCCGGCCTTGACGGCGCCGCGGATGCCATGCTCGGGGGCGTAGAGGGCGACGAGGTTGACCTTGGCCTTGAGGACGTCAATGCTGCTTTCGAAGCTGCTGTTGATGCCGGTGGCATTGGTAACGAGGCCGACCCGCTTGCCCTTGAAGAGGTCGAGGTGTTTGTCGATGTTGTCGATGCCGAGACGCACGGGCTCGCGGCTCTCGCGGACAGGGGCGGGGGCAGGCGGGGCGCTGGCGCAGCCGCTGCCGAAGAGGGGCATGAGGAGCAGGGCGGCAAGAACGACGGTCAGTTTCGCGATGAGGCTGCGGCTTTGGCGCACGGGGCTACCTCCTGTGTGATATTATTTTTGTGGTTTTCCGTTCTTTAGGCCGTTCAGAAGCGTCCAGATGCAAGGCGCACCGGAAGAGCGCGCCGCGACGCGTACTCGGTTCGTACGCTAGCAAGCGCTCTGAGGAGCAACGCCGCAGATGGGCGGTTATCAACGGCCTTTTATTCGTTGAAACCGGCTTTTATCAAGGCCGCGACCGCTTCCAAAGCCTGCTCTTCATCCTCGCCCGCCGCGCGGACGGTGACGGCGTCGCCGGCTTTGACGCCGGCGCTCATGATGGCGAGCATGCTTTTGGCGTTGACGCTTTTGTCGCCTTTGACGAGGGTGATGTCGCTCTTGTAGGCGGCGGCTGTTTTGACGAGCAGGGCGGCCGGGCGGGCGTGGAGGCCGATCTTGTTGGTGATGGCGAGAGTTTGTTCGCGCATTTGTACGCTCCTTCGGTCAGGATGCGCCTAGGGCGGCGAAGCTTACGAGTTCGACGCCTTCGGCGGCAAGGAAGTCTTTCATGGCCGGGTCGGTGAGGACGGCGAGCTCGCGCAGGCGTTCGCCGCTGTAGGAGCTTGTCCCTGCAAGCAGGTCGTCGGCTTCCGCGGGGTGGCACATTATTTCGAGGACGCCGGCGCGGTGGGCGCTGATGATGGCCCGGAGGCTTTCGGCGGTGGCGCCGGGTCCGTAGAAAGCGTCGGAAAAGGCGTCGGGGGCGGGGATGCCGAAGGCGACGATGCGGGCGCGGACGGCGGGGCCGGTCTGGCGGAGAGGAACTTTGAGCCGCCGGGCGAGGCTGATGGCGACATCAAGGATTTCGGGGTAGGAATGGGCGTGGTGGTGGCTGTCGAGGTGGGTGAGGGTGAGGCCGGTGGCAAGGAATTTTTCCACCTGGGCGGAGAGTTCGCGTTCGGCCTCGCGCGGCTCGCAGACGGCCACGACGCGGTTGACGGGCCGGTGGAAGGCGCCGTCCGGCTCAACGAGGCTGGCTACGTCCGCGCCGGCGAGGAGCGGCCGTCCGTAGGTGAGGTTGAGGTGGAGGCCGGCGGCGAGGCCGTGGGCCTTGAGGAGAGCGACGGCGTCGTCGGTGTGGGCGGTGTTGACCATTAGGGTGGTGTCGCTGACGAGGCCGGCGGTCATGGCGCGGAGGATGCCGCGGTTGCAGCCAGGGGTGAGGCCGAGGTCGTCGGCGTTGATGATGAGTCTGCGCATGTTTTCTCCGATCATTGCTGCCCGGCGAAGCGGGGCAGGTATTCGCGGTTGGCGGCGAGGATTTCGTCCAGCAGTTTCCCGGCGACGTCCGCGGAAGGCACAAGGGGGTTGGCGGCCAGGGCGGCCAGGGCGACGGCGCGGTCGCCGGTGACGGCGGCCTCGATGGCGAGGCGTTCGTAAGCTTTGACCTGCTGCGCGAGGCTGAGGGCGTCAGGCGGCAAAGGGCCGACCGGCAGCGGCACCGCCCCCCCCTTCCCCACCCGGCAGTTGATCTCGACGACGGCGTCGGCGGGCAGGCCGGCGATGGCGCCGTTATTGCGGGTGTTGACGGTGTGGGTTTCGTTTTTGTCGTTTTGGATGGCGCTAATGAGGGATACGGCGGCCTCTGAGTAGTAGGCGCCGCCGCGTTTGGCCAGTTCGGGCGGTTTTTCGGCGAGGGTTTCGTCGCGGTAGCGGGCGAAGAGCGCTTCTTCGACGGCCTGGACCTGCTCGGCGCGGGTGCCCGGCCCGCCGGGAGCTGCGGCGGCCTGTTCCTCGCCGAGCAGGCGGTCGGTCATGTAGTAGTAGCGATGATACGGGCTGGGAACCAGGCCGAGGTTTTTCAGGAAGGCGGCGTCCCATTTGAGGTCGGGGATGTTGTTCATGGTGAGGGCGGCGCCGTCGGCGAGCTTTGCGAGAATAACGCCGGTGACGTCTTCGCCTCTAAGGCGGACGGCAAGACCCCAGACGAGGTGGTTGAGGCCGGCGAAGTCGATGGCGACGTCGGCCGGGACGGCGTCGAGAAGCTTGGCGGCCGTCATGACCATGTTGATGGGGACGTTGCAGAGGCCGATGCATTTTACGGCGCTGTGGCCGAGGACGGCTTCGGTGACGAGGCCGGCGGGATTGGCGAAGTTGATGAGCCAGGCATCGGGACAGAGGGCTTCGATGTCGCGGCAGATGTCGAGGACGACGGGGACGGTGCGGAGGGCGTTGGCGAAGCCGCCGGGCCCGACGGTCTCCTGGCCGAGGACGTCGTATTTAAGGGGGATGCGTTCGTCGCTGACGCGGGCGGCGAGGCCGCCGACGCGGAGCTGGGTGATGACGTAATGGGCGCCGGCCAGAGCCTGACGCCGGTCGAGGGTGGTATGGACTTCAATTGCGGAGCCGGCCCGCGCGGCCATGCGCCGGGCAAGGGCGGCGACGACGGCGAGTTTCTCTTCGCCTGAGGGGATATCGGCGAGCCAGAGCTCGGCGACCGGCAGTTCGCCGGCGCGCCGAAGGACGCCGTCAACGAGTTCGGGGGTGTAGCTGGAGCCGCCGCCGATGACGGCGAGCTTGAGGCCGTTCATCGAGCCGCCTCCAGGCGGGCGGCCAGGTCGCGGATGGTTTTTTCCTGCTCGATCATGTGGGTGATGAGGTTTTTCTCGGCGACGGCGGTCATGAGATGGTCCTGGGCGTGGACGAAGAGGAGGGTTATGTCTTGTTTTTCGCCGGCGGCCTCACGCTGGATGGTGTCGGCCTGGGCGCGGTGGGCGACGCCGATCTCCTCTTCCGCGCGGACGAGGTGTCCGGCGGCTTTGGCGAAGTCGCCCGCCCGGGCGGCGGCGAGGGCGTCATAGGCTTCGGCGCGGGCGTTGCCGGCGTGAAGGATGATTTCGAAGATGACGGTTTCGGTCATTGGCTGTCCTCCTGGGCGGACTCTTTGAGCAATTTGCGTTCGTAGGCTTTGAAGAAGGGGTAGTAGATGGCGGTGGCGACCGTGGCGTTGACGGCTACGAGGACGATGGCCCGCCAGTCGCCGCCGGTGGTGAGGTACGCGCCGATGGGAGCGGGCAGCGTCCAGGGCACGAGGATGAAGGGTTTGGCGACGAGGCCGAAATTCATGGCCAGCCAGGTGATGACGCCCATGAGCACCGGCCCGGCGAGGAAGGGCACGAACAGCAGCGGGTTGAGCATGATGGGGGCGCCGAAGATGATGGGTTCGTTGATGTTGCAGACGCCGGGCAGGAAGGAGGCTTTGCCGACGCCGCGCAGGTAGGCGGATTTGGAGAACAGCATCAGGCAGACGAGGCCGATGGTTGCTCCCGAGCCGCCGATGAAGACGAACCACTGGAAGAAGGGCTCGGGGCCGATGTTGGGCGGGGGCTGGCCGGCGGCGGCGGCGGCGATGTTCTGGTCGAGGAGGACCAGCCACATCGGCCGGGCGACGGTGCCGACGACCGAGTCGCCGTGGATGCCGGTGGCCCACAGGAGAGAGATGAGGATGATGGGGGCGAGGACGCCGGCCATGGTGTTGCCGGCGGTGACAAGGGGGGTGAAGAGTTGGGTGACGGCGTGCTGGATGTCGAAGCCGGCAAGGTGGCGGACGGCCCACACGACGGGGATGATGATGCCTGCGGGGACGAGGGCCTCAAAGGAGCGGGCGACGGAGTCGGGAACGCCTTCGGGCATGCGGATGGTAATTTTTTTCTCTTTGGCGAAACGAAGGATTTCGACAGCGAAGATAGCCATGATGATGGCGACGAACATGCCGCCGCCGCCGAGGTTTTCCATGAGGAGGGCCAACCCCTTGTCTTCGACGGCGACAGGCAGGCTGGTAAGGAGGAAGGCGGCGAGGGCGAGGATGCCGCCGGCGACGCCGTCGAGCTTGTAGGAGCGGGCGAGGTGGTAGCCGATGCTGTGGGCGGCGTAGAGGGCCATGAGGCCCATGGTGAGGCGGAAGGGCAGCAGGATCTGGGCGGTGTAGGGCTTGACGAGGGCGGCGAGGGCGGGCACGGGCGGGAAGGCGATGATGAGGAAGAAGCTGCCGACGATGATGAGGGGGATGGTGGAGATGATGCCGTCGCGCACGGCCTTGAGGTGCCGCTGCTCGGAGAGCCTGGTCATGAAGGGGATGAGGTTGCGGTCGAGCCAGGCGAAGATTTTGTCCATGGGCCCTCCTGTAAGAAATAATGCGAGGCCGGAGACTGGCGAAAAAGCTCCAGATGCAAGGCGCACCGGAGGCTGACACCGGAAGCGTACACGAACGTACGCTGAGGATGGCAGCCGAGGAGCAACGCCGCAGATGGGGCTTTTGCGGCAGTCTCCTAGCCTAGTATCTTATCGATTTCGGCGAGGATGATTGCGCCGCCCAGGGGGCTATACCCCTGAGGCGGGATGAGGGCCACAGGCACGCCAGCCTCGGCGGCGGCGGCCTGGAACTCGGCGAGGCGGTGGCGGACCTGGGGGGCGACAAGGGCGATGTCCCAGCCGCCTTTGACGGTGTCGGCGAATTCGCCGCTGCCGACCGATTTGACGGTGAGGTCGCGGCCGGTTTTGGCGGCCTGTTGTTCGATGGCTTTGACGATGATGGCGGTGGACATGCCGCCGGAACAGACTAAGAGTATTTTCATGGCAAGTTGCTTCTCCTTCAGGGGAAGCTGGCGATAAGGTCCATATGCGGCGTGCCTTGCATCTGGAGCCTTCTTGCCAGCTTCGCACATTTTATTAGGGGTTGCCGATGGCTTTCGATACAAAGCCGTCGGCGGCCTGGAGGCGGCGTTCGGCGTCGTCGGCGGCGCAGCCGGTTTTGAGCATCACAATGGCGGTCTTGGCGCTGCGTCCGCAGCGGTTGAGGGCGTCCTCGGCGTCTTCTTTGGAGACGCCGGCGGCTTCGGCGACGATGCGTTTGGCCCGTTCCCACAGTTTGACGTTGGTGGGCTTGAGGTCGACCATGCGGTTGCCGTATACTTTGCCCAGCCGGACCATGGCGGCGGTGGTGAGCATGTTGAGGACCATCTTGGCGGCGGTGCCGGCTTTAAGGCGGGTGGAGCCGGCGATGACCTCGGGGCCGACGACGGGGGTTATGGCAACGCGGGCCGCCCCGGCGACGGCCGAGCCGGGGACGGAGGTAACGGCGACGGTGAAAGCGCCGAGCGCGTTGGCGTATTCGAGGGCGGCGAGAACGTACGGCGTCCGGCCGCTGGCGGCGATGCCGACGAGGACGTCGGCGGCGGAAAGATCGATCTGGCGGAGCTGACCGACGGCGGCGCCGGCGTCGTCTTCCACCCCTTCAGCCGGACGAACGAGGGCGGATTCGCCGCCGGCGATGACGCCGACGACAAGTTTGGGGTCGGTGCCGAAGGTGGGCGGGCATTCGGCGGCGTCGAGGACGCCCAGCCGCCCGCTGGTGCCGGCGCCGATGTAAATCAGCCGGCCGCCGGTTTTCATGGCGCTGACGACGGCGTCGACGGCGGCGGCGATGGCCGGGAGCTCCTTTTCGATCGCGAAGGCGACGGTTTTGTCTTCGTCGTTCATCAGGCGCAGGATGTCGGCGGTGGAGCGGCTGTCGATGCCGACGGTGGCGGGGTTGGGCTGTTCGGTGACGATGGCGTCGAAGTTGAAAGTCATATATGTACCTCGCAGCGAAGTATCTGCCAACAGGCGCCGGTAAGACAGCCTGCTAGGAACCGGCTTTTAGAGATTTAAGATAGTCATATCCAATTTTTAGGGCTCCCATAACCGGCTCCGGTCCCGGAGGAAGAAGTTCGGCCTGGCCGGCCAGCAGCCCGGCGAGGCGTTCCCTGAGAGCCGGGCAGCCCAGAAGAAGCCCGCCGTAAGCGGCGACGGGCACGGGGGCGGCCCCGGGGGCGGCCCCGGGGAAGCCGCGGGCGACGACTGACGCGACGAGGCCGGCGAGTTCGACGGCGGCGTCGGCGATGACCGCGGCCGCGAGCTTGTCGCCTTCTGCGGCGAGAGCGGCGACCGTGGCGGCTAGGGCGGCGATGTCGGCCTTGGCGGTGGCGGGGCTGTGGAGGAAAGCGATGAGGCCGGCGATGTCGGCCACACCAAGGCTGTCGATGATGCGGTCGAGGAGGAGCGAAGGTATCTCGCGTCCTTCGGCGGCTTTCAGCCCGCGGGCGATGGCCTGGCGGCCGATGTCGTAGCCGCTGCCTTCGTCGCTGACGAGGTGGCCCCAGCCGCCGGCGCGGATGATTTCGCCGCGACGCGTCCGCCCGTAGGCGATCGAGCCTGTGCCGGCGATGAGGACGATGCCCTCTTCCCGGTCCCCCAGCCCGGCGGCAAGGGCGATACGGGCGTCGCTGCCGATCAGGCATGGGCAGCCCAGGCCGGACAGGGCGCCGCCGAGCAGCTCGCGGTCGCGGTCGCGGTCGGCGCCGGCCAGGCCGAGGCTGACGAGGGCGAGGGCGGACCTGTCGCAGCCGGCGGCTTCGGCCAGGTCGTCGACGATGCCGGCGACGAGGGCGGCGAAGGCGGACAGGCCGATGACATGGTAGTTGGCGGCGCCCTTTTCGATACGCGCCAGCAGGCGGCCGGACAGGTCGGCGGCGCAGGCGACCGTTTTGGTGCCGCCGCCGTCGATGCCGATGATCCAGCTCATCCTCTCCCCCACCCTTCCGTACGTTATTTCAACTTTATTTGACATTATCCTCGCTCTTTCCTTTTCTGCACCGACAAAGTAATAATTGGCATACGAAAAGCGGGCGAATCGCATCGCCCGCCCGTTCATTATTTTTAGTACTGCACCTAGCCGCAGGCCGCTCAGAGCCCCAGATGCAAGGCGCTCTGAGGAGCAAGTGCGCAAGTTCTTGGCGCTTGAGAGCCTAGAACTGCGGCCTACCCCTTGCGGGTGCGCCGCAGATGGGGGCTATCAGCGGCCCGCCCCGGCAGCAATAGCCGCAAACCCGTAGTCGAGGAGCTTTGCGGCGTCTGCCCACCGCTCATCATCATTGAGCAACACGACGACGAGCTGCACGCCGCCGCGCCGGGCCGAGGCCACCAGGCAGTCGCCGGCCGCCTGGGTGTAGCCTGTTTTGACGCCGCTGGCCCCGGGGTAGGTTTTGAGGAGTTTGTTGGTATTGCTGACGCTTACCGGAGCACGGTTTTTAAAGGGGACGGCATATTCGCGGGTGGCGACGATCCTGGCGAATTCGGGATTCTGCAAGGCTTGGGCCGTTATGAGGGCCAGGTCCCTGGCGGAGCTGTAATGGTTGCGGGGATCGGGCAGGCCGTGGGGGTTGGCGAAATGGGTATTAATCAGCCCTAGTTTTTCGGTCCTGGCGTTCATCAGGTCGACGAAGGCCGGGACAGAACCGGCGACGTGTTCGGCGACGGCTTCGGCGGCGTCGTTGCCGGAGACGAGCATCATGCCGTAAAGGAGGTCGCGTAAGCTCAGTCGGTCGCCCTCCCTGAGCTCCAGGCTGGAGCCTTCGCAGCCGGCCGCGCTGCCGCTGACGGTAACGACGGAATCCGCTTTGCCCCGTTCGAGGGCGACGAGGGCGGTCATTATTTTGGTGGTGCTGGCCGGGTACATGATGGCGTCGGGGTTGATGGCGTACAGTATCCTTTTAGTGCCGGCCACCATCAGCACGGCCGCTTCGGCGTCGACCTTGGGGGCCGGCGACGCGGCCAGGACGACGGTTTGCCAGAGAAACACGAGGATGAGGATAAGTGGTACGACTCGGCGGCGCATTTTACTACCTCCAGTTATGTAGGCCCGGGCGGCGGGCGTCGGGATGTTAACGATAGTATTCGGACAGGAAATGACATTTCCTGCAAGCGCGCGCACCAGAAATTATTGCCGGATTTCATAGTATTGGAGCAGTTCCCCCACGGTTACGAATTCATAGCCGGCGGTGCGCAGGCGGTCGATGATGACGGCGACGGCGGCGGGGGTGGTGATGGCGCATTCGCCTTCGTGGAGCAGGACGATGCTGCCAGGGGAGGCTCCGCTGATGACGGTGGCGGCGACCTGAGCCGGGCTGCGCCGCTCCCAGTCGCGGGTATCGATCGACCAGAGAATGGTTGTGTAGCCCCGGGCGGCGAGGTCGTTGACGAGGGGGTCGTTGTAGCCGCCGCCCGGCGGCCTGAAAAGAACTGGCCGCACTCCTACGGCAGCGACGACTTTCTCGAACCGGGCAAGGTCGTCGTAGAGTTCCGCGCGGGGCTGTTTATTGGGAAACTTGTGATGGTAGCCGTGGTTGGCGATTTCCTGGCCGGCGGCGGCGATCTCCGCGAGCAGGTCGGGGTATTTGGCGGCGTTTTCGCCGAGAAGGAAAAAGGTGGCCCGCGCTTTTTTGTCCCTCAGCACCGCCAGCAGCGCCCTGGTGGTGTGCGGGTGCGGCCCGTCGTCGAAGGTGAGGGCGATGATTTTATGGTTTGTCGGCACTTTTTTGATTGCCCGGCTATGATCCTGGAGGGCATGACCTCCGGCTAACAGGGCGGCGAATACCCCGACAGCGAGAATAAAGCCCCACGTTTTTTTGCGCTTCACGGCCCCGGACCTCCCCCGCGGTCCCGGTCGCGGGCTGCGGCCGGGTCTTCATAGGGAAGCATATGCCGGCCGGGCGACAGGTATGATTCCACCCCGCGCAAACGGAAAAGCCCGGCGGCGTGCCGGGCTCCGGGGCATGCTGGCAACTGCGTTATACGGGGGTGCACGGCCGCGGCAGGCAGAAGCGGCGCGGGAAGCAACTCGAACTTTTGTAGTATTTTCCGGAGAAGACGGAGTAGTTTTCGGGGATGTATTCGTTCTCGTAAAACTGCACCAGCTCGGGGTTGAGTTCGATGAACACTTCGGTGGGGATGAGGGGGTTGAAGGCTTCGGTTATCACCTGCTGGCGGAACGGCACGCGAGGTTTTTTTTGCGACACCGGTTTTCCCTCCTTGTCGGTGGCGGCGCTCCTTTTTGTATCTTATGCGCGGCGGACCGGAAGAGACTACATAAGGCGGAAAACGGGCTGTGATTTTGACGCCGACCGGCGCGGGAGGGGCGGCAAAACGACGTGTCGAAGCATAGGATTATATAGTAATCCAGTAAGGAGGTATCGATATGCAAAGCGGCAAGGGCTGGAACCCCTATTGGGCCGGGGCGCTGAGCGGTCTGGTGTCGATCCTGTCGGTGTGGGTCGCCGGAAAGTACCTCGGCGCCTCGACGACGTTCGTCCGCACGGCCGGGATGATCGAGCAGCTTTTCGGCGCGGAACGGGTAGCCAAAATGGAGTATTTTATCCGCGAGGTCCCGAAGTTTGACTGGCAATGGCTGTTTGTGGCCGGCATTTTCGTCGGCGCGTTCGCGGCAGCCTGGGCGGCGGGCGAGTTCCGCCTGCAGGCGGTGCCCGACATGTGGCGCGAGCGGTTCGGGGCGTCGGCCTGGCACCGGGGAGCGGTGGCGTTCGTCGGCGGGATTGTGGCGATGTTCGGCGCCCGCCTGGCCGACGGCTGACCGAGCGGTCATGGGCTGAGCGGTTCGCTTCAGCTAGCGGTCAGCGGGTATATCGCGCTGGTGTGTTTCTTCGTCGGCGGCCTGATCATGGCCCGCATCGTGTACGGGGGAGGCGGCGGCAAATGATAGGGCTAGTGTACGGATTCGTCACCGGGGTATTGTTCGGCTTTTTCCTGCAGAAGGGGCGGGTGCTCCGCTACGATAAGCAGCTTGGGGCGCTGCGCCTGATGGATTTCACGATTATTAAGTTCATGCTTTCGCACGTTATCGTGGCGATGATCGGCGTTTACCTGCTTTATGACCTGGGGCTGGTGAAGTTGTCGGTGAAACCGACGATCCTGGGCGGCGTGGCGATCGGCGGCCTGCTCTTCGGCCTCGGTTGGGGCCTGGTGGGCTACTGCCCGGGCACGGCGGTGGCGTCGCTGGGCGAGGGCCGCCTCGACGCGGCGTGGGCCATCCTGGGCATGCTGGTGGGAGCCGGTCTCTACGCGGAGGCTTATCCGTGGCTGAAAACGACGGTGCTGACATGGGGCAATTTCGGCAAGGTCACCATTCCCCAGGCTTTAGGCGTAAGCCACTGGGCAGTGATCGCGGTGGTCGTGGCGCTGGCGCTGGCGCTGTTCTGGCTGCTGGAGAGGCACGAGGCCACCAGGCCGGCGCTGAAGCTGCACAAGCGGCCGGGAGAGTGAAGCCAAGCGCAGGGAAGGCGTAAAAAGAGGAGAACCTGGTTTTTACCAGGCTCTCCTTTTTCGTTGGGAACAGGTTCTCCCGCGGCGCCGTTGCAGCTGCGGGGGAAGAGGGAAGCGTTATCCGGGGAAAGCGCCGGCGACACAGGCGAGCGTTTCCAGGCCGGCGACAGTTTTAAGCAGGTCATCGACGATCTCCGGACAGACGCCGCCGGCGAGGAAGCGGAATTTGTCCTCCGTTTCGGCGTATGACACTGGGTTCTGCGGGTCGCCCTTGGGGTAGGCGATGAACTGCTGGCAGCGTTCGCCGTCGTCCATGGTAACGCAGACCGTCGCGGACCATTTCCCGGGGTTGCGCCGGTACTCGGCGTCGAGCGCGGGGTCGACCTCGATAGCGACGCAGCCCATCAGGCGCCGGAGTTCGCCGTCGCCGGCGCGGCCGGGGGCGAATTCCTCGACGCCGACGCGGCCGAAGCGGAGAGCGGCGGCGATGCAGTACTGGAGGCTGAATTTGCTGCCATAGGCGTTTTGGGGGGCGGGGTTGTCGACGAGGTTGGCGGCGACGGAGTTGGTGTGGACGACGATCGAGCGGACGCGGCCGATGTCAAAGCCGGGGGCGCGAAGGAGGAGCTGGGCGGCGTTGATGGCCGGGTGACAGTGCTTGCAGGCGGCGTAGGGCTTGAAGGAGTTCTCGTCGATCTTGTAAGCGCCGCCGCCCAGCCCGGCGGTAAGCTTTTCGAGCCGGGGGACCGGGGAGACGGCGCGGCAGAAACCTTTTTCGCCTTCGAGGATGGCGGTCGCGCCGGTGAAGCCCTCGCGGGCGAGGACGGCCGCCAGGATGCCGTTCATGGCCGCTTTGCCGGCGTGGAGGGTTTTGCTCATCGCCCCTTCGCGGAGAAATTCCCACAGACCGGCGGCCTGGGTGCCGGCGGAGCCCAGACAATGGGCGGTCTGTTCGGCGTCAAGGCCGAGGAGGCTGGCGGCGGCGGCCGCCGCCCCGAAGGTGCCGGCGGTGCCGGTGGTGTGCCAGTAGAAGTAGGCTTCGGGGTTGACCGCCTCCCCCACCCTGGCGCCGACTTCGTAGCCGGCGACAATAGCGGCGATGAGGGCGGGGCCGGAGGCGCCGGTCTGCCCGGCGACGGCGAGGGCGGCGGGCACGACGACGGTGCCGAGGTGGATGATGGAGGCGTTGTGGAGGTCATCCATGTCGAGGGCGTGGGAGAAGGCGCCGTTGGCGAGGGCGGCCTGGAGGGCGGTGGTGCGGAAGGGGGCAGCGCCGAAGACGGTGGCCTCCTCCCTGCCTCCCTGGGCGGCTACGACCCGCCTGATTATCTGCCCCGGCCGCTCGGCCGAGCCGCGGATGCAGCAGGCCAGCCAGTCGAGGATGCATTGCCGGGCCATGAGGCGGGTGGCGGGGGATAGGCTGTCGTACCTGAGGCCGGCCGTGAAGGCGGCCAGTTCGCGGGTCGCCATGTCTGTCACTCCTGTCTGACGTTATTCCTGATGAATTCGGCGACAGCGGCCGTGCTGGCGCCGGGGGTGAATATCTCGGCGACGCCGACCGCCTTGAGGGCGGGGATGTCGGCTTCGGGGATGACGCCGCCGCCGATGACGAGGATGCCGCCAAGGCCCTTGTTCCGGAGCAGCTCGACCACCCTGGGGAAGAGATGGGTGTGGGCGCCGGACAGCAGGCTGAGGGCGACGACGTCGACGTCTTCCTGGAGGGCGGTTTCGACGATCTGCTCGGGGGTCTGCCTGAGGCCGGTGTAGATGACTTCCATGCCGGCGTCGCGCAGAGCGCGGCTGATGACCTTGGCGCCCCGGTCATGGCCGTCGAGGCCGGGCTTGGCGACAAGCACGCGGATGTTCTTCATGCCTCTCCCTCCCTTCCCTATATATCGGCTTCGGCTTTGTACTCGCCGAAGGCTTCGCGCAGGACGCCGCAGATTTCGCCGAGGGTGGCGTAGGTTTTGACGGTGTCGACGAGGCAGGGCATGAGGTTGGCGTCGCCGGCCGCTTCGCGCCGCAACGCATCGAGGGCGGCGGCAACCTTGATGTTGTCCCGTTTGGCCCTAAGGACGGCGAGGCGTGCGCTCTGATGTTCGCCGACGGTGGGGTCGACCTGGAGGAAATCGGCGGCCTGTGGCTCGGCGGCGGCGAATTTGTTGACGCCGACGACGGTGCGGACGCCGGTTTCGATGGCGCGCTGGTAGCGGTAGGCGCTTTCGGCCATCTCGCGCTGGATGTAGCCTTTTTCGATGGCCGCCGGGGCGCCGCCGAGGGCGTCGATTTTGGCGATGTATTCGCGCGCCTGGCGCTCGATGCCGTCGGTGAGGCTTTCGACGTAGTAGGAGCCGGCGAGGGGGTCGACGGTGTCGGCGGCGCCGCTCTCGTGGGCCAAAAGCTGCTGGGTGCGCAGGGCCATGCGGGCCGAAGCCTCGGTGGGCAGGCCGATGGCTTCGTCGCGAGCGCAGGTGGCGAGTGACTGGGTGCCGCCGAGGATGGCGGCGAGGGCCTGCCAGGTGATGCGGACGGTGTTGTTGTCGGGCTGCTGGGCGGTGAGGACGCTGCCGGCGGTGTGGACGTGGAAGCGGAGCATCTGGGACTTGGGGTCGTGGGCGCCGAAGCGCTCTTTCATGATGCGGGCCCACAGGCGGCGGGCGGCGCGGAATTTGGCGACTTCCTCGAAGAGGTCGAGGTGGGCGGTGAAGATCCAGGAGATGCTGGGGGCGAAGTCGTCGATTTTGAGCCCGGCGGCGCGGGCGGCTTCGATGTAGGCGATGGCGTTGGCGAAGGCGAAGGCGACCTCCTGCACGGCGGTAGAGCCGGCTTCACGGATGTGGTAGGCGCCGACGCTGATGACGTTCCACTTGGGGATGTGCTGCGAGCAGTAGGCGAAGGTGTCGGTGATGAGCCGCATCGAGGGCGTGGGCGGGAAGATGTAGGTGCCGCGGGCGATGTATTCCTTGAGGATGTCGTTTTGGATGGTGCCGCTGAGCCGGGCGGGGGCGACGCCCTGTTTTTCGCCGACGGCGATGTACATGGCGAGCAGGACGGCGGCGGGGGCGTTGATGGTCATGGAGGTGCTGACCTTGTCGACAGGGATGCCGTCAAAGAGGGCCTCCATGTCGGCGAGCGAGTCGACGGCGACGCCGACTTTGCCGACTTCGCCTTGGGCGAGCGGGTGATCGGAGTCGTAGCCGATCTGGGTGGGCAGGTCGAAGGCGACCGACAGGCCGGTCTGGCCCTGGCTGAGGAGGTATTTGTAGCGGCGGTTGGATTCCTCGGCGGAGGCGAAGCCGGCGTACTGGCGCATTGTCCACAGCCGGGCGCGGTACATGGTGGGTTGGATGCCGCGGGTGAACGGATATTCGCCCGGCAGGCCGATGTCGGCGGCGTAATCTTTGCCGGCGGTGTCGAGCGGCGTGTAAAGCCGGTTGGCGGCGAAGGCGCCGCGCTCGGGGAATTTCGCCAGGCTCTGTTCGACTTTCTTCTGCCAGGTTGCCAGAGATTGTTCGAGTTTTGCCAGTTCGTTTTCGTTAGCCATTTGTTGGCCCCCTCTGCTGGTTTTTCATCGTGCCGGTGCGGTTGTAGCTGACATGGAAGCCGAAGACTCGCTCAAGGTCGTGCGGGGTGTGGCCGCCGCCCCTTTCGGCCGCGCGGACGTATGCTAAAAGCGGCTCGCGGTAGTCGGGGTGGGCGCAGTTGGCGATGATGACGCGGGCCCGCTCGCGCGGGCAAAGGCCGCGGACGTCGGCGACGCCCTGCTCGGTGATGAAGACCATGGCGTCGTGCTCGGTGTGGTCGCAGTGGCTGACCATGGGGACGATCCGCGAGATGGCCCCGTCCTTGGCGACCGACTCGGCGGTGAAGACGGTGAGGTAGCCGTTGCGCATGTAGTCGCCGCTGCCGCCGATGCCGTTCATCATACGGGTGCCCATGACGTGGGTGGAGTTGGCGTGGCCGTAGACGTCGAATTCGAGCGGGGTGTTGAGGGCAATGACTCCAAGCCGCCGGATGACTTCGGGGTGGTTGCTGATGTCGAGCGGCCGGAGGACGACGGCGCGGCGGTAGAGCGCGGGGTCGCGCCGGAAGCGTTCCAGGACTCCCGGCGACGGGGTGAAGGCGCAGCCCGAGGCGGCGACGACCTTCCCCGCGTCAATGAGGGCGAAGACGGAATCCTGAAGGATTTCGGAGTACATGTGGAGGTTTTCGAACGGCGCTTTGGCCAGCCCGGCGAGGACGGCGTTGGCGATGCTGCCGACACCCGATTGCAGGGGCAGCATCTCGGGCGGGATGCGGCCGCGCCGCTGTTCGTGCTCGAGGAAGCCGATGAGGTTGGCGGCGATTTTTTCGCTGAGCTCGTCAGGCGGTTCGAGGTTGCGGACTTTGTCGGGGATGTCGGATTCGACGATGCAGGCGATGCGTTCGAGGCCGCAGGCTACGTAAGGTGAGCCGATGCGGTCGAGGGTGCCGTAGATGGGTATCTCGCGCCGCCGGGGCGGCCGGGGCTGGATGAAGATGTCGTGCATGCCTTCGAGCTCCAGGGGCTGGGCGGTATTGACCTCGACGATGACGGTGGCGGCGTGCTTGACGAGCATCGGCGTGTTGCCGACCCCGGGGCCGAGGACGAGGCCGCCGTCGGCGGTTACGGCGACGGCCTCGACGATGGCGACGTCGACCGGACCGAGGAAGCCGTAGTCGATCTGCTGGGCGAAATGGCTGAGGTGGACGTCGGTGTAGCGGATGTCGCCGCTGTTGATGGCGTCGCGCGTGCTTTTGTTGGAGGCGGCGTAGTAGGGCGCCCGCCGGGCGACCGCGCCGGCGGCGGCCAGTTCCTCCTCGATTTCCGGCCCCACCGAGGCCCCCGACCAGATGTTGACCCGGCATTTGCGGCCGGCCCTGACGGCGGCGGCCAGAGCCTTGGCGACCATCTTGGGGTATCCGGACGGGGTGAAGCCGCTGACGCCCACCGTCATGCCGTCGCCGATGAGGGCGGCGGCTTTGTCGGCGGTGACGACCTTGTCGAGCAGCGCCGGATGGCGGAGTCGTTCGGATGTTAGCATTGTTTACCCCCTCTCGTCTGTTCGCCGGCAGGTGTTGCATAATACGTGCCAGGCCAGGCAGAACAGGGCTTTTCACCCCGTAGGCGGGGGCTGGCCGGGCGCAGAAAAGGCCGCGAGCGTTCATTTCTGAACGCTCGCGGCCTTTTCTGCCTAAGAATTTCGTTATTCGCTCCGGGGGAAGCATGGTGTTCATTTTTGCAACATCGTTCAATAATGAACATTAGTCGTGTTTGTCGAGGCCGTGACGGGCGATTATCCGCCAGAGGGTGGTGCGGTTGACGCCCAGCCGCCTGGCGGCCTCGGCCTTGTTGTAGCCGCACAGTTCCAGGGCCCGGTGGACGATTTCGCGTTCGGCGCGGCGCATGTGCTCGTCATAGGGCGAGAGGGCCGCGTCGCTATCGCCGCCGGCCGTCACGGCTGGCGGCAGGTGCTCGGGGGCGATGGAGCGGCAGCCGGCGCCGATGATGTTGAAGGCGTATTCGAGGCTGTTCTGCAGCTCGCGGATGTTGCCCGGCCAGTCATAGGAGCACAGGGCCCGCATCGCAGCGGGGGTTATCTCCTGCACCCTTTTGCCCATCATGGCGGAATACTTTTTCATGAAGTGGTCGGTGAGGGCGAGCACGTCCTCCATCCTGTCCCTGAGGGGCGGAATGAGGATTTCGATGACGTTGAGGCGGAAGTAAAGGTCGGGGCGGAATTTCCCGTCGCGGATGAGGTCGAGGAGCGATTTGTTGGTCGAGGCGACGACCCGTACGTCGACGGCCAGGGCCTTGTTGTCGCCCAGGCGGGTGACTTCGCGCTCCTGGAGCGCCCGCAGCAGCTTGACCTGGAGGTGGTAGGGCATTTCGCTGATTTCGTCGAGAAAAAGGGTGCCGCCGTTGGCCTGCTCGAAGGCGCCGACCTGCCCGGCCTTGCGCGCCCCGGTGAAGGCGCCTTCGGCGTAGCCGAACAGGATGCTTTCGACGAGCTCGGCGGGGATGGCGCCGCAGTTGATAGCGACGAAGGGCTGGGCCGCCCGGCTGCCGAGGTTGTGGATGGCCTGGGCGAACAATTCCTTGCCGGTGCCGGTTTCGCCGGTGATGAGGACGGTGGACTGGGAGCGGGCGGCGTCGCGGGCGAGGTTGCGGGCTTTGGCGATCGCCGGGCTTTGGCCGACGATGTCCTCGATATGATAGCGGGCGTAGCGGTAGTGGCTGACGTTGTCGAGAAGGCGCTGACGCTGTTTGCTGGCGTGCTGGTTGTTGAACGCGAGGCCGTATTCGGGGGTGAGGGGGATGCGGACGGCGGTGGCGCCGGGGGTCATGACGGAGGGACCGACGCTCGGCCTGAGTTCGCTCATGACCTGGCGGCAGAGGTGGGTGAGCACGCCGAGGGCGCCGGGGTTGGGGCTGCCGTCGGGATGGGCGGCCCTGACCCTGATGCCGCGCTCGTCGAACAGCACGGCGTCGCCGCCGGCGACCTGGGCGATGTAGGGCAGGGACTCTTCGATTATCCGGCGGAACTGAAGGTGGTTTTCCACCTGGCGGCGGTTGTCGAGAACGAGGATACCCGCTCCCAGCCGGAGGATGACGGTAATGACGCCGTCGCCGGCGACGGCCCGGATGTCGTCTTCGCCCAGCAGCGAGCGCAGTTCTTCCAAGGACGGTTCACGGTCGGCCGGATAGACGCCGGCCCTGGCGATAGGCGTGCCGTCGCCGGCGTAGAGCAGTGCGGCGCCGCCGGCCAGTTCGGCCAGCTTGTCCATCGTTTCCCGGGTCGGTTGCCTGTCGGCCATGGTTGCCCTCCCCCGCCCCGCCGTGCCGCTTTTGTGGGCACGGGACGGTATTATCTGTTCTTAATTATACATCCGCCGGCCGGCGGCGCGGAAGGTAAGGACGGCGAATTTCCGTTGGGGCTGACGGGGAAAATCGGCTGTCCGGCGGCAACGAAAAAGAGGGCTATGGCCCTCTTTTTACGGTTTATGCGTCGTTTGGAGTAAAGACACCCAAGGGCGCAGGTGGTGGATGTCGTTCAGCAGGGTGACGATCGAGCGCTGTTTGTGGTATTCGATGATGCTGACGCAGGTGTTGTCGAGGCGGATGTCCCAGACGTGGTTGAGGTGGATGTTGAGGGCGGCGCAGATGATGGTGCGGATGGTGCCGCCATGAGAGACGACGACGACGGTTTCGCCGTCATGGCGTTCGACGAGGCTGGCGATGGCGCCGGCGGCCCTTTCCTTGAGCTCGCCGAAGGTTTCGCCGCCGGGGATGCGCACTTCTTCGGTGCGGGTGAAGAGCTGGGTGTATTCTTTCGGCCACCTGCCGCTGATGCCTTCGTAGGTGAGGCCTTCCCATTCGCCGAAGAGGATTTCGCGCAGGTCGCGCATGCAGGTGACAGGCAGGCCGTGGCGGGCGGCGATGGCTTCGGCGGTTATGCAGGCGCGGCGCAGGTCGCTGGCGTAAACGGCGTCGATTTTCTCGTCGGCGAGACGGTCGGCGACCAGTTCGGCCTGGCGGAGGCCTTCGTCTGACAGGTCGGTGTCGGTGTGGCCCTGGTATTTGAGTTCTTTGTTCCAGACGGTTTCGCCGTGGCGGACGAGGATTATTTTCGTCATGCGGTACCATCCTTGAGGTTTTTTTCCAGCGCGGCCAGGAGCGCGGCGTTTTGCGCCGGCAGCTTGACGGCCAGCCGGATGTAGGCGGGCGACAGCCCCGGGTAGTTGCTGCAGTCGCGGATGAGGATGCCGTCCCGGAGCATGGTCCTGCGCAGGTCGGGAGCGGTGGCGCCTGTTAGCCGGGCGAGGATGAAGTTGGCGCTGGCCGGGAAGGGCCGGAGACCGGGGAGGGCGGCGAGGGCGGGGATTAACTCCGCGCGAGCCGCGGCGACGGCGGCGACGCTGGCGGCGCGGTAGGCTTCGTCGTCCAGGGCGGCCACGCCGGCGGCCTGGGCGAGAGTGTTGACGTTCCAGGGGTCTTTGGCGCGGTCCAGGATGTCGCCTACCGCCGGTTCGGCGAGCAGGAAGCCGAGGCGCAGGCCGGGGATGGCGTAAAATTTGGTGAGCGACTGGAGGATGATGAGGTTGGGATAGGCGGCGAGCAACGGCCGGCAGGTGAAGCCGGCGGCGTCGGACAGGAAGTCGAGGAAGGATTCGTCGACAACGACCCAGGCGCCCGCGCGGGCGGCGGCGGCGACGATCGGTTCGACCTCGCCGCGCGTAAGCAGCCTACCGGTGGGGTTGTTGGGGTTGCAGAGGAAGGCGATGTCGACGCCGGCGAGACGGGCGGCGAAGGCGTCGGGGTCGAGGCGGAAGCCGTCGTCCGCCGCCAGCGGGAAATAGCCGACGGCTGCGCCGGCGGCCCGGGCGGCCCGCTCGTATTCGCTGAAGGTGGGGGCGGCGAGGAGGACGCGGCGGGGACGGCGAACCTGGCAGAGGACATAGAGCAATTCGGCGGCGCCGTTGCCGCAGGTTACGAGGCCGGGGTCGACGCCGTAGCGCCGGCCGATGGCGTCTTTGAGGGCGGCGGCGGTTGCGTCGGGGTAGTGGATGACGCTGTCGAGAGCGTCCCGGACGGCGTCCCGGACGGCGGCGGACAGGCCGAGGGGGTTGATGTTGGCGCTGTAGTCGAGCAGTTGGCCGGGGGCGGCGCCGGTTAGACGGGCGGCGGCGTAGATGTTGCCGCCGTGTTCGAACGGACCGGGGGTGTTCATCGGCTTCCCTCCTCGATGACGGTGAGCCCGCCGGAAATGAGGCTGGCGACGCCCAGGAAGCGGAGGCCGGGGCAGGCACGGACGATGTCGTCCCGGCAGGCTTCGGCCGCGGCGGGCGCAGGCCGGCCGGGGAAGAGGACGCCGAGGACGGTGCCGCTATGGGCGGTGTTGACGCCGACCGCGCCGTGGCGGCCGGCGATGGCGATGACGTCGGGGAGCGCGGGTTTGGCGAGGATGGCCTGGTTGGCGAGGGCGCTGAGGGTGGCGGCCTGGCCGATGAGGGCGCAGTCGCCGGTGGCAAGGCCGCGGCTGACGAGGTCGACCGCCCGGCGGACTACGTCTTCCTTGACGGCGTTGAGGGCGGCCAGATCGGCGCGGCGGTTGAATTCAAGGGTGTCGATGCGGCCGCCGGCGTCGAAGATGAGGACGTTCATGGGCGGCGGGGCGCCGAGGGGGCGGCGGATGAGGCCGCGGACATGGTCGAACATGACGATGCCGGGGAAGAAGATGCCGTCGGTCGGTTCAATGGCGAGGGCGATGTCGGCGATTTCGGCGGCGGCGAGGCGACGGCCGGCGGCTAGGGCGGCCGCCTGGCAGGCGGCGGCGATGTCGGCGCTGGACGAGGCCATGCCCTTGCCCTGGGGCAGGTCGGAACGGGCGGCGACGGCGAAGGGTTCTCGGGCGACGCCGAGGTAATCCCATGTCCGGAGGACGGCGGTGACGGTTTTGTCGCCGGCGGCCGCCGGTCCGGCGGGGCCGGGGGCGACGGTGACCTCGGCGTAGAGGTCGACCGGGCAGGTTATGAGGAAGTTGACGCCGTCCAGGGTGCCCTGGACGAGTTCGCCGCACGAGCCGGGAGCGCGGACGGTTGCTGTCATCATATAGATTATTCCCCTGTTGCGTACGCCGCGACTCGGCCACGCGCGAATTTTATCGTCGGGCTGCGAGGAGTGGCTTCCCACCGCTCGCCTCGCCCTGGTTAGGCGTTTACCAGAAGCAGCTGTTCCTGAAGAGAACGAAGATTAATAGCACGATAACTTCGGTCGTTTCGGCGACGGCGCCGTAGGTGTCGCCGGTGAGGCCGCCGAGCGCGCGGGTGGCGTAGCGGCCGAAGGCTACGGCGAAAAGGGCGGCCGTGGCCAGGGCGGCCAGACCGGCCGGGCCGAGGGGGGCGACGAGCAGGGCGGCGGTGGCGGCGGCGATGTAGAGGGCGGGACGGCCGGCGTAGACGGCGAAGGCTTTGCCGATGCCCTCCGGCCTGGCGTAAGGATATGACGTTATGACGATAACCATTGCCAGTCGACCCAGCACCGGCATGGCAAAGAGGGCTGCGAGGGGAGCCGCCGGCGCGGGACTTGCTGTCAGGAGGTCGAGGAGCAGCGACCATTTGACGAGGATGAGGGCGACGAAGGCGATGACGCCGTGGGCCCCCACCCGGCTGTCTTTCATGATTTCCAGCATCCGCTCACGGGAGCGGCCGGACATGAGGCCGTCGGCGCTGTCCATGAGGCCGTCGCAGTGGAGGCCGCCGGTGAGGAAGATTTCCAGGAGAATGAGGCCGGCGGCGAGGGTGTGGATGGGCAGGTTGTGGTCGGCAAGGCGGCAGGCCGCGGCGAGGATGGCGCCGATGACCGCGCCGACGAGGGGGAAGTATCTGACGGCGGCGCCGAAGGTTTCCGGCGCCACGGTGTCCTGGCTGACGAGCCGGATGCGGGTGAGGAACTGCAGGGCGGTGAGAAATTTGTCCATGGTTCGCCCGGCGGTGACGCCGGCCTCCTCTCCCGGTGGTTATTATACGATAAGTACGGTAATTATGGCCGCGAACAGAGCGGTGGCGGTGTACATCATTCTGACGGTGAGGGCGATGTCGCCGGGCGCGAGCGGGCGGCGCGGGTCGCCCATCGTGGCCCGCTGCGAGGATACGCCGCCGTAATAGTTGAGCCCGCCGAGCCGGACGCCGAGAGCGCCGGCGACGCCGGCTTCGGGGATGCCGCTGTTGGGGCTGGGATGCCTGGCGGCGTCCCGCCGGATGGCGCGGGCGGCGCCGCGGGCGTCGCAGCCGGTCAGGAAGGCGGCGGCGATTACCAGCACGCCGGTTACGCGGGCTGGGATGTAGTTGAACGCGTCGTCGGTCCTGGCCGCTGCCAGGCCGAAGTCGCGATATTTGTCGTTTTTGTAGCCGACCATCGAGTCGAGGGTGTTGACGGCGCGGTAGAGGAGGGCGAGGGGGGCGCCGCCGAGGGCGGCGTAAAATAAGGGGGCGATGATGCCGTCGGTGATGTTTTCGGCGACCGTTTCGACGGTGGCGCGGGTTATTTCGGCGCTATCGAGGCCGGCGGTGTCGCGGCCGACGATCCAGCCGACCTTGCGCCGGGCTTCGTCGAGGTCGCCGGCTTCGAGCAGGGTCTGAATTTCGCGGCCGGCTTCGGCCAGGCTGCGGGGCGTGATGGCGAAGGCCAGCAGCAGTGCGCCGCCGCCGAGACCGGCCAGGGGGTGAAGGGCGGCGAGGGCGGCCAGCGCCGCCCAGGAAACGGCGAAGCTGACGGCGAGGACGGCGAGGACGAGGACGAAGCCGGCGAGGCGCTTGGCGCCCGGCGCGGCGGCGGGGCTCAGGAGGCGCTTTTCGAGGGCGGCGATGAGGTTGCCGATAAGGACCACAGGGTGCCAGGGCGTCCGCGGGTCGCCGATGACGGTGTCGAGGACGAGGGCGAGGCCGGGCAGGTATTTGGCGGTGCTCAGCATGGGGCACCGAGGATGCGGTAGATGAGGTCCATGTCGAGGTGGGCGCGGACGTGGGCGGCCAGGCGGTCGTAGCTGCGCTCCTTGTGGCCGCGGGTGTCGGCGCCGGCCGCGAGGGGGGCGAGGCCCCTGCGGGCGCGGAGGGCGTCGATCACTGCCCGCCGGAAGTCGTCGTTGTCGAAGATGCCGTGGATGTAGGTGCCCATGACGAGGCCGTCGTCGCGGACCGCGCCGTCGCGTTCGCTGGCGGGACCGCCGGAGCGGCCGGAGATGGTGAAGGCGGCGGTGGCGGGGGTGAGGAATTCGGTGCGGCCCATGTGGATTTCGTAGCCGGCGAGGCTGCCGGCGGTGAAGCCCAGGCCGAGGAAGGGGTTGGCTTCGCAGGCGGCGGTGACCTGGTGGGTTATTTTGTCGGCGGCGAAGGTGGTGACGGCGTCGAGGAGGCCGAGGCCGGCGGTGCGGTCGTGGGCCGATTCGGTGTGGTCGGGGTCGCGGACTTCGCGGCCGAGCATCTGGTAGCCGCCGCAGATGCCGACAACGGGGGTGCCGGCGCCGACGAGGCGGGCGATGTCGCGGTCGAAGCCCTGGGCGCGCAGCCACAGGAGGTCCTCGGTGGTGTTTTTGCTGCCGGGAAGGATGACGAGGTCGGGGCTGCCGAGCCGCTGGCCGGCGGCAACGTAGCGGACGGCGACGCCCGGTTCGCCGGCGAGGGCGGAGAAGTCGGTGAAGTTGGAGATTTTCGGCAGGCGGAGGACGGCGATGTCGATGTCTGCGGCCCCTCGCCCCTCCCCTGCCCCGCTCCGCTTGTCGTCGAGGGAGACGGAGTCTTCGTCGTCGATGCCGAGGTCGTCGAGATGGGGGATGACGCCGACGACGGGTTTGCCGGTTCTGGCGGCGAGGAAGTCGACCGCCGGCTTAAGGAGGGCGATGTCGCCGCGGAATTTGTTGATGATGATGCCTTTGACGAGGTCGCGTTCGTCGGGCTCAAGGAGTTCGAGGGTGCCGACGATTGAGGCCAACGCCCCGCCGCGGTCGATGTCGGCGATGAGCAGCACGGGGGCGGGCGCGAGCTTGGCGATCCGCATGTTGACGATGTCGTTGGCTTTGAGGTTGACTTCGGCCGGGCTGCCGGCGCCTTCGATGACGACGACGTCGTAGGCGGCCTGGAGGGCGCGCAGCGACTGTTCGACGACGGCGAGCAGCTCGCGGCTGTAGCCGGCGTGGTACTGGACGGCCGACATGTTGCCGACCGGACGGCCGAGAACGACGACCTGGGAAGAAGCGTTGCCGGTCGGTTTGAGGAGGACAGGGTTCATTTCGACCGCCGGCTCCAATCCTGCGGCCTCGGCCTGGGCCACCTGGGCCCGCCCCATTTCGCCGCCGCTTTTGGTGACATACGAATTGAGGGCCATGTTCTGGGCCTTGAAGGGCGCGACGCGCTGGCCGTCCTGTCGGAAGATCCGGCACAGGGCGGTGGCGAGGACGGATTTGCCGACGTGGGAGGAGGTGCCTTGAAGCATGATTGATTTTGCCATGTTGTACCTCATATTACCCGCCTGAAAAAGCCTTCTAGACGGTTGGAATAGTTGTCGCAAGTTTTTTTATATCAACGGCGATACCGCTCACCACTAAGTAAACTTCGTCGGCGACGGCAGCAAGCCGCTGGTTCGCCAGGCCGGCCAGGTCGCGGTATTCGCGGGCCAGGGCGTTGTCGGGGACGATACCGGCGCCGACTTCGTTGGTGACGAAGACGACGGTGGCGGATACGGTGCGGGCGGCGGCTGCCAGTCTGGCGATTTCGCCCGTGATCTGGCTGTGCCGTTCCTCCGCGGTGGCGGCGGCGGCGGGGTCGAGCAGGAGATTGGCAACATAGACGGTGAGGCAGTCGAACAGGACGGCGCCGGCGGCTTCGGCCGCCCGGCCAAGAGCCTGGTGGGCCGCCCGGGGGGCCTCGTAGGTCTGCCAGGAGGCGGGCCGGCGGGCGCGATGGAGGGCGACGCGGGCCGCCATTTCGGCGTCGAGCGTTTCGGCGGTGGCGATGTAGGCCACGGGAACGCCGAGGGCGGCGACGTATTTTTCGGCGAAGGCCGATTTGCCGCTGCGGGCGCCGCCAGTGACAAGGACGATCTTGCCGCTCATCGTTTTTCCCCTTCCGCCGCCCGGAAGGCGCGGCACCGGGCGGCGAACATGGCTGCCGCGGCGCGGTTGCCGGCGAGGTGCATGTGGAGGTATGAAGCCAAAAGGCTGCCGGCGGCGAAGCCGCCGAGGTAGACGTTGCCGGTGCGGATCTTGCGGAACTGGAAAGCCCAGTCGAAATCGTCGGCCGGGCAGGTTAGCTCCATGCGGGAGAAGTGGAATTCGTGGCCGCGGAGGATGTCGCCGGCGCGGCAGAGGACGTTGTCGCCGAGGGCTGTTGCTTCTACATAGCCGACGGTCTGCAGGCGGCTTTCCATGCGGCAGGCGGCGGGAACGAGACCGACCATCGGGAAGGAACGGCCGTCGAAGGCGACGATCTCCTTCGCAAGGTACATGAGGCCGCCGCATTCGGCGTAAGCGGGCATACCCCGGCGTACGGCGCGGCTGATGGCTTCGTGCATGGGCCGGTTGGCGGCCAGGTCGGTGAGGAACATTTCGGGAAAGCCGCCGCCGATGATGAGGCCATCGACGGCCGGCAAAGCCTGGTCGCGCAGGGGGCTGAAGGGTACGAGCTCCGCCCCGTGTTCCTCTAGGACGGCGAGGCTTTCCGGGTAATAGAAGGTGAAGGCTTCGTCCCGGGCGACGCCGATGCGCACCGTTTTGGCGGCGGCGGCGGCCGGCGCGGGCACGCTGAGCGGCGGCGCGGCGGCGGCGGCGCGGAGCAGGGCGTCCACGTCCAGGCCGCGGTCTACGGCCGCGCGCATGAGGTCGACGCGCAGGGCGGCCTCAGACTGCTCGGTCACGGGAATAAGGCCGAGGTGGCGTTCGCCGACGCCGAGGCTGTCGCTGCGCTGCAGGCAACCGAAGACAGGCAGGCCGAGGCGGCCGAGGGCTTCGGCGACGATGGCCCGGTGGGTTTCGGAACCGAGACGGTTGACGATGAAGCCGGCGATGGCGAGATCGGGGTCATAGGTGGCAAAGCCGAGGGCGGTGGCGGCGACGCTTTCGCCGGCCGACCGGGCGTCGAGCACGACGACGACGGGGGCGCCGAGCGCCCTGGCGATGGCGGCGGTGCTGCTGATGCCGCCCCGGCCGCCGTCGAAGAGGCCCATTACGCCTTCGATGACGGCGATGTCGGCCCCGGCGGCGGTTTTGGCGAACAGGGGGACGAGCTCGTCCTCCGGCACCAGCCAGGTGTCGAGGTTGTGGGCGGGCACGCCGCTGGCCAGCTTGTGGTAGCCGGGGTCGATGTAATCTGGGCCGACCTTGTACGACTGCACGCGCAGGCCCCGCTGCCTGAGGACGGCGAGCAGGCCGGCGACGATGGTGGTCTTGCCGACGCCGCTGCTGGTGCCGGCTATGACTATTCTAGGAATCTGCAACTGCTTCATCGGCATATCGCCTTTCTTAAGCGGATTGTGCGGGTCGTTCAGAAACCCCCAGATGCTAGGCAGCCCGAGGACGCGCCGCGACGACGGCCCCGGATGGGCCTAGTGCCGAGCGCGCCATGGATGGCACAAGCGCTCGGTCGCGTACTCGCACGTACGCTAGCAAGCGCCCGGAGGGCTAACAACGCAGATGGGGGTTTATCAACGACCCCCAAGTGTTCAGTACTCAACCCCGCGGCGGGCGTCGATGTGTAAATCTTTCATCGGGTGTTTAACGGCGCGGCAGTAAGTAACCTGGTCGGCGAGCGCGATCAGCTCGTCAGGCATGTGGCGGCCGGTGAGAACCACGGTGGTTTCTGGAGACCGGGAACCGATCAGGGCGATGACCTGGCCGGGGTTGAGAAGGCCGCGGCGCAGGGCGTGGCTGATCTCGTCGAGGACGAGGACGGCGGGCCGTTCGTCTTGCAGCGCGCCGGCCGCGTAGGCGAGGGCCCGGGCGGCGTAAGGGTTGGCCGGGTCCCGGTTGGCGCGGAAGCACTCGCCGCATTTGCGGCAGGTGGCTTCGCCGCTTTTGATGCGGGCGGCGATGGCGCAGCCGTGGCCGAACTGACGGATGGTGAGGGCTGGCAGGTGAACCTGGGCGAACAGTTCGCCGCTGTAGCCGCCGCCCTTCTGGAACTGCACGACGACCGCCCGCCGGCCGCAGGCCGCGGCGGCGACCGCCAGCCCTAAAGCCGCAGTGGTCTTGCCCTTGCCGTCGCCGGTGTAGATGAGAAGCGGGGCTGCTGCGGCGTTCACGGCGCTCACTCCTGCAGGTAGAGGATGGCGTTGACGGCGGCGGCGGCGATGGGGCTGCCGCCCTTGGTGCCGGCAACGGTTATGTAGGGCACAGGGGAGGTGGCGGCGAGCAGGTCTTTGGATTCGGCGGCGCCGACAAAGCCGACGGGCACGCCGATGATCGCCGCCGGGCGGATGTCCGTCTCCTCCATGATTTTGAGCAGTTCGAACAGCGCGGTGGGGGCGTTGCCGATGGCGACGACCGCACCGTGGAGGCGGGACCCGAAGGCGCGCATCGCGGCCATGGCGCGGGTGGTGCCGGCGCTTTTGGCGGCGGCGGCGATCGCCGGGTCGGCGATCAGGCAGTGGGCGCTGCCGCCGAATTCGCCCAGGCGGCGCCGGTTGACGCCGGTGCGCACCATCTCGACGTCGCAGAAGATGTCGCAGCCGCCTTTGAGGGCCCGGCCGGCGGCTTCGGCGGTCAGGGGATGGATGCGGATGTGGTTGGCGTAGTCGACGTCGCCGGCGGCGTGGATGATGCGGGAGTAAATTTTGGCCGCGGCGGGGGTCAGGTCGAAGCCGGCGAGATGGGGAGCGATGATGGCCATGCTCCGCTCTTCGATCAGGCCGGGGTCGGTGATGAAGTCCACTTACTCAGCCTCCCGGATGCGGTCCAGCAGGATGTCGGCGATGCGGGGGTCGGGGCCGATGTGGGCGGCCATGGTTACGGAAACGCCGGGGAAACGGTTCTTGAGGTCGGCGATTTCCTCGGGGATGTCATGCTGGATGTGCATGCCGTTGGCGAAAAACATCGGCACGATGACGATGCTGGCCGCGCCGCGGGCGACGAGGCCGGCGACGGCGTCCTCGATGGTGGCGAGTCCGGATTTGCGGTTCATGATGGCTGTTTCCACCAGATCGCTGCCGAGGCGCTCTTTGATGATGTCGCTGATCTGGAATACGACCTGGTTGGCTTCGCCGACGCTGGCGCGGCTGCCGTGGCCGAGGACTACGATTCCCTGTTTCATTGCATGACCTCCTTGACAAATTCGCTTACGGCGTCGAAATCTGCGGCGACGCGGCTGTACTCGACCGCCGGCCGGTCGATGACCACCAGGGACAGGCCGAGTTCGACGACGGCGCTGATTTTATTGTCGGTGCCGCCGACGATGCCGCTGTTTTTGGTGACGACGACTTCGGCGCCATAGTCGCGGTATAGGGCGAGGTTGAGCTGATGGGAGAACGGCCCCTGCAGGGCGATGATGTCGGCGGGGGCGAAGCCCAGGCGCCTACAGACGGTGAGGACTTCGGGCTCGGGCAGGACGCGGGCGATCAGGCGGCGGCCGGCCAGCAGCGGTTCGTTTTTGAACACTGCCAGGGTACGGCTGCCGGTGGCCAGGAAGATCACCTTCCCCAGGCCGGCGGCCAGGCGGGCGGCGTCGGCGGCGTCGGCAGCCAGGTGGAGCTTGTCGTACTGCGGCAGGAGCGCCGGCGGGCGCTCGTAGCGCAGGTAGGGCAGTTCGAGGGCTTGGCAGGCGGCCTGGGCGTTATGGGATGCGTTGGCGGCGTAAGGGTGGCTGGCGTCGATGACCGCCCGGGCGCCTTCCGTTTTGAACAGGGCCACCAGGCCGGCGGTGTCGCGGCAGCCGGTATGGACTGTCAGTCCCTGGGTGGCGGCCAGTCGGCGGCCGTAGTCGGAGACGACGGCGACGCTGACCGGCCAGCCCTGCCGGGCGAGGACGGCCGCGAGCTCCCGCCCGTCCCTGGTGCCGGCGAGGACGACGATCACAGCGAATACCCCCGCGGGGTTATCATCCGCCCGGCGGCGGTATAGGTGCGGCTGTTGCCGATGATGACGAGGGAGAACATGTCGATGTGCTCGCGGGTGAAGTTCTCGAGGTCGGACAGGACGACGCTTTCGTCCTTCCGGCTGGCGTGGTGGACGATGCCCACCGGCGTGGTCGCCGGGCGGTGACGGAGGACGATTTCCCGCACTTGCTCGATGTGGCTTATCCGGCGGGTGCTTTTGGGGTTGTAGAGGGCAATGACGAAGTCGCCGGCGGCGGCCATCTCGACCCGCTTGACGATTGTTTCCCAGGGGGTGAGGAGGTCGCTGAGGCTGATGACGGCGAAGTCGTGCATGACGGGTGCGCCGAGCAGCGCCGCGGCGGCGCCGATGGCGCTGATGCCGGGGACGATATCGACCACGGGCTGGAGCGCCGGCGGATACTTGAAGACAAGTTCGAGCACCAGGCCGGCCATGCCGTAGATGCCAGGGTCGCCGCTGGATACGACGGCGACCCGCCTGCCGGCCATGGCTTCCTCGACGGCCGCCTGGCAGCGGTCGATCTCCTGGGTCATGCCGGTGCCGATGATTTTTTTGCCGGGGAGAAAATCGGCGATGAGGCCGAGATAGGTGTCATAGCCGACGATTACTTCGGCGGCGGCGAGGGCGTCGGCCGCGCGCTTGCTCATGTCGGCGAGGCTGCCGGGGCCTAGACCGACGACGGCGATTTGACCTCGGCGATGGCAACCGATATTTTGTCGTAGATCGTTTTGCACAGCAGGAGCCTGTCCGTTCCCGCCGCTAATAGAGCCGCCGCTTCGCATACGTTCCCCACTCCAATCTGTTCTTCTACAAAAGGCGATGTTTCGAGGCCGTTTTTTTCGATGCATTGCTGTAACTGCTCGTTGCTGTATGTCCGAAAGGGCACTGCCATCTGTTCCACCATGGCCAGCAGGCCGATTTCGTCGTCCTTGACGGCGGTGGTGGCGACCGAGCCCACGCTTTTGACGCTGCGGCCGATCTTTTTGCAGGCGTCGGTGATGGCGGTGAACAGGGCGGCGCTGGTCACGCCCCGCCGACAGCCGACGCCGACGGCCATGGTGGCCGGCCGCAGGAAGATATGGGGCTTGACCATGTACATCTCCTTGTCGGAGATGACCACGGCGGCGTCGTAGCGGTCGGTGTGGACGAGGTCTTCGCTGGTGACGAGCATGATGCACTGTTCGGCCGCCAGTTTGACGTAGTGCTCGTGGTTGGGCAGGGTGCAGTCGATGAAGAAGACGACCCGTTTGCCGGCGACGAGGGCGGCGTTGATGTGCTTGAGCTGGTCGAAGGGCTCGATCTCCAGGCCGATACGGGCGGCGAGCACGTCGGGGGCGGGTTTGTGCTGGATGTCGGTGGCGGTGGTGATGACCGGGACGGCGCCCGCCGCGTCGGCGAAGACGCGGGTCAGTTCGTTGGCGCCGCCGATGTGGCCGGCGAGGAGGCTGATGGCGTGCCGGCCGGCTTCGTCCATGACGACGACGGCCGGGTCGTAGCGCTTATCGCGGATATGGGGGGCGATGACGCGGACGACGATGCCGGCGGCCATGACGAAGAGCAGCCCGTTGTATTTGTTGTATATCGCGGCGACGAGCTCGCTCAGGCTTTCGTAGGTGACCGCTTTCGTCCCCCCCTCCCTGCCGGCCTTGGCGTAGAGGTCGATCTTGCAGGTTAGTTTGGCGGCGATGCCGGCCGCCAGGCGGGCCCCGTTGTCGGTCACGGAAATTACTGCGGTTTTCATTTTGCCTCCCTGAACATATGCCCGAAATCGGGAGAGTAGAGCTTCGACAACGCGTAGTCGCCGTCCAGGCAGCGGCCGACCACGATCATGGCGGTGCGGTCGACGCCCGCCTCTTCCACCGTGCGGGCGATGGTGGCGAGGGTGCCGCGATAGATTTTCTCGTCAGGCCAGGAAGCTTTCTGGACTACGGCGATGGGGGTGTCGGCTGGATAACCGCCGGCGGTGAGTTCGTCGACGACGCTGTCCAGCATGTGGACGCTGAGGAAGATGCACATCGTCGCCCGGTGAGCGGCGAGCGCGGCGAGTTTTTCGCGCTCCGGCACCGGGGTGCGGCCTTCGAGGCGGGTAACGATGACGGTCTGGGATACTTCCGGCAGGGTGTATTCGCAGCGGAGGGCGGCGGCGGCGGCCAGGAAGGAGCTGACGCCGGGGACGACCTCGTAGGGAATGCCGCGTTTGTCGAGGGCGTCCATTTGCTCTTTTATGGCCCCGTAGATGCTGGGGTCGCCGGTGTGCAGCCTGACCACCTCCCTGCCTTCGCCGGTCGCCCGGACGATGGCGTCGATGACCTCGTCCAAGGTCATGGATGCGCTGTTCATGATGACGGCGTCCTGCTTGGCTAAGCAGAGGAGGGCCGGGTTGACGAGCGAGCCGGCGTAGATGATGGTATCGGCGGCGGCAAGGAGACGCTGGCCTTTGACGGTGATGAGCTCGGGGTCGCCGGGGCCGGCGCCTACGAAGCGGACTGTCATCCGAGTCCCCCCTTTTTTATCAGGATGAGCGACAGGTAGTCGCGTTTCTTGCCGACGAGGCTGTCGAGGTCGCGGGTGACGAACTGGTCGGGGTAGCCCAGCCGGCTGACGAAGACGGCTTTGTCCTTGAGGCCGAGGTCGCCGAGGACGGCGACGATTTGCTCGTATTTGCCGGCGACCTTCATGAGGACGGCGTTGTCGAAGGCGGCTAAGAGCGGCCGCAGGGCCTCCGGGTCGTCGACGGCGGGCAGGATGGCGAGTTTTTCCGTGCCTTCGGAAAGGGGGAGGTCGAGGTGGGCGGCGGCGGCGGCGAACGAGGTGACGCCGGGGACGCTCTCGACTTCGACTTCGGGGATAAGGTCGCGGACGTGCTTGAGGAGGTAGGTGTAGGTGCTGAACAGCATGGCGTCGCCGATGGTGATGAAGGCGACGTTTTTGCCGGCGGCGAGGCTGGCGGCAATTTTTTCGGCGCCGCGACGCCATTCGGCTTCGAGCTGATCCTTGTCGCGGGTCATGGGGGTGGAGACTTCGATCATTTCCGCGGCGGGGCCGATGTGGGCGCCGGCCACCTTGAGGGCGACGCTTTCGTTGTCGGCGGCCGAGCGGGGGATGCAGACGACGTCGGCGGTTTTGAGCAGGGCGGCGGCGCGGAGGGTGAGCAGGTCGGGGTCGCCGGGCCCGACGCCGATGCCGTAGAATTTACCGGTCATTGTGGTCCTCCCTTGGTGCAGGCTATGATGTACACCGGGTTGTTGGCCTGGAAGAGGTGCTTGCCGCCGGCCCTGTGGAGGCGGGTGACCTGGACGCAGGCGGCCTCGGTTCGATAGCCTGGCCGTGCTTCGAGGTCGGCGAGCGCCTGGTGAAGCGTTTCGACGGTTACGGCGGTGACGATGAGGCGGCCGCCGGGGACGAGCAACCGGTCGGCGGCGGCGAGGATGGCGGCGAGGTGACCGCCGCTGCCGCCGACGAAGATGGCGTCGGCGGAGGGGAGGCCGGCGAGGGCTTCGGGGGCCGCGCCGGCGACGATTTCGATGTTGGCGGCGCCGAATTTTGCGGCGTTGGCGCGGATTAGGGCCGCGCCCTCGGCTTCTTTCTCGACGGCGAAAACGCGGCCGCGGTTGGCTAACAGGGCTGCCTCGACGCTTATCGAGCCCGTGCCGGCGCCGATGTCGATGACGGTGGCGGCGGGGCCGATCCTGGCTTTTACGAGGGCGAGGATGCGGACGTCCTGTTTGGTCATCGGAATGTCGCCGCGGATGAATTCCTGGTCGGGTATGCCGGGAACGGCCGGGGTCATGCCATCACCACCATCACGCAGTGTTCGCAACCGGCGCCGGCCGCCGCGGCGGCGAGGTCGGTCGCCAGGATCTGTTCGCCGGGGTAGGAAAGGTCGGCGCACAGCCATACGGCGGTGGCCGGCGGCCAGCCGCAGGCGAGGAGTTCGCCGGCGATGGCGTGCGGGGCGTTGGCGGCGTCGGTGAGGAGGGCGAGTTTTTTGCCAGGCGCGTAGTCGAGGGCGCCGTCGGCGGCCGCGCGGCCGTGGAGGCTGACGAGGACGGCGTCCTGCCAGGGACAGGCCAGGCGGGCGAAGGCTAGCTGGACGGAGCTGACGCCGGGGATGACTTCGAGGCGTCCGGGCCCGAATTCGCGGCGGAGGGCGGCGAGCAGGCTGTGGAAGCCCGGGTCGCCGGAGACGAGGACCGCGACGTCGCCTTCCGCCAGGCGGCGGCCGATGTATGCAAGGACAGCGGCGATGTCGCCGCCGATGGGGTAGGTTTCGCTGCCCGCAGGGGCGAAGGCGGCCAGGGCCCGGCGGCCGCCGACCAGCACCTTGGCCCGGGCGATGGCGCGGGCGGCTATGGGGGGCAGGTAGTCGGGCGAGCCGGGTCCGATGCCGATAACGGTTATTTTATGATCCATCCGAGAGTGCCTCCGATTTTGTCGGCCTGGTCGTCGCGGCCGAGGATATCGCCCTTGAGGGTGACGATGGCGGTGCCGACGGTCAGCCGGCCGTGGACGAAGCGCGCGGCGCGGCTGCTGGCCTGCGCGGCCAGGCGGCGCCAGACGCCGCCTACGGGGTAGCGGCCGATAACCTCGACCGCGGCTTCGGTGGTGACGCAGGCGAGGATTTCCTCGACCGCCTCGCGGGGGGCGCCTTCGGCGGCGGCGTACGCGGCGAGCGTTTCGAGCCGGGCGTCGGCCATGCGGCTGTGGGTGTGGAAGATGCCGGCGGCGACTTTGACGATTTTGCCGAGATGGCCAAAGAGCAGTATCTGCCGCAACCCCTGGTCGGCAGCGCTTTCAAGCATGTGGCCGACGAAGTTCGAGGTCTGGACGACCCGGTCGGCGGGCAGGCGGCATTTGTTTATGGCGATGTCCTGGCCGATCTTGCCGGGGACGAAGACGGCGGTGTCGTGGCCGAGGGCTTTGACGACGCTGAGCTGAGGGGTGAGGGAGGTTTTCCACGCTTCCTCGGACATGGGCTCGACGATGCCGGTGGTGCCGATGACGGACAGTCCGCCTTCGATGCCGAGGGCGGGATTGAGGGTGCGGGCGGCAAGCTCGCGGCCGCCGGGGATGGCGATGGTGGCGACGGCGCCCCGGCCGGCGGGGAGCACGTCGCGGAGGGCGGTTTCGATCATTAGGCGGGGTCCGGGGTTGACCGCCGGCTGGCCGACAGGCATGGCCAGGCCGGGTTTGGTGACGGTGCCGACGCCTTCGCCGGCGAGGATGACTATCGCCTCGTCGGCGGTGATAACGACGTCTACGGCGACGGTGACGCCATCGGTGACGTCGGGGTCGTCGCCGGCGTCCTTGACGACGGCGGCGCTGCCGCCGCCATCGATGGCGCGGCTGGCGGCCACGCCGACGGGGATGAGGTTGCCCTGCGGCGTGGCGACCTCGACCGTCAGGGCCGGGCGGCCGAGAGCGGCAAGGACGGCCGCCTTGGCGGCGGCGGCGGCGCAGGTGCCGGTGGTTATGCCCCGGCGGAGGGTCTTGCTGGACACGAAAATACCCCCTGAAAACAGGGGGTATAAATAATAACAATACTTATAATTGTTATACCTATCTACCCACCTGCCTATCTTCCGTAGGTCGTAACGGCGCGTGTTAGAACAGGCAGGTCTCCTGGCTCTGGCTCATCGCTCACCACGCCTTCCCGGTTTCCCAGTGGCATTGTGTGGTTGCTCCCCATTACAGTGGCGGGACCGCGCCGGACTGGACCGGCTTCCCTATTAAGCAGTGCACCTGTTCCCTGACGTATTAAATTACTGGCGTGTGGAGATATTATGTGCTTATATTCGGCCAGTATTACGATATTCCTGCTAATTATGGAAAAAAGACAAATAATTGGCCGCCGCCCGAAAATGTTGTAGGGTTTTTTCCTACACGACTGTAAGAAAAAATTCGTGCCGGCCTGTAAGAAAATTTAGTATTTTCCCGAACTTGCTGGAGGATTTCTATTGTCGCTACCCGAATATATGGAGTTACTGGTCAGTCCACCATACCATGCAGGGGAGTGATATGATGAAAAAGGTGTGTGAGAACTGGGAACAGGCTCTCCCGGCCGGCACTTTCGGCCCGCACCTGTTCGGGGAGTTCGAAACCCGCGCCAAGAACGTTTCCGCGGAGGTCTTCCGGGTCGCGACCGCCGCAGAAGCGCAGGCCGTGCTCGTCGAACTCGCCAAGAGCCTCGGGGCCAAAAAGGCGGTGGCCGTCGACTGCCCGCTCGCCCAAAGCGCCGGCGCGTACGAGGCGCTGAGGGCCGCCGGCCTGGAGGTCTACACCGCGACGGACGACATTGCCGCCCACGCCGATACCGCCGATCTCGGCGTGTCGGGGGTGGAGTTCGGCGTCGCCGAGACGGGCAGCGTCCTCCAGGATGCCTTGGCGGTCGAAAACCGGCTGGTGTCCACTCTTCCGCCCGTTCACGCGGTATTCCTGAAGAGCGGCAACATCGTGCCGGCGATGGCGGACGCGATCGGCGCGGTAGCCAAGGTGTTCGACCGCGGCTACCTGTCCTTCATCACCGGCCCCAGCCGCACGGCCGATATCGAACGGGTTCTCACCATCGGTGTTCACGGCCCCAGCAGGTTCATAATAATCGCTGTGGATGAGACCGCCGGGGGAGGTGCCGCGTAATGGCTGTCAACGAACGCAATATCAAGAAGGAGATCAGCCAGAAGCTGAAGGACGACGTGCTGCGCGGCGCGCTGGGCCGCTTTGGCGAGGCATATCCCGTGTCGCGGGCCAAGGCGTACGAAAATGTGGAGGATATCGAGGCGCTGCGCGACGAGTTGAAGGCGATGAAGGTCGCCGCGGTGGCCGATATCGAGGCGATTGCCGACCGGTTCGAGGCCGAGGCCGCCAGGCGGGGCGCCAAGGTGTTCCGCGCCGCGGACGGCCCGGCGCTGAAGAAGTATCTGCTCGACCTGTGCAAGGATAAGGGCGTAAAAAGGGTCGTCAAGTCGAAGTCGATGGCGTCGGAGGAAATCCACCTCAACCACACCCTCGAAGAGGCCGGCATCCACGTGAAGGAGACCGATCTCGGCGAGTGGATCATCGCCCTGGCAGGCCATACGCCGTCGCACATGGTCATGCCGGCCATCCACCTCAACCGCCAGCAGTGCGCGGAGTATTTCTCCAAGGAGCTTAACGAGGAAATCCCCCCTGATATCCCCTTTATGGTGCAGACGGCCCGCAAGACGCTGCGCGAGGAGTTTCTGCAGGCCGATATGGGCATCTCGGGCGCCAACTTCGGTATCGCCGAAAACGGCGCCATCGGCCTGGTGACCAACGAGGGCAACGCCCGTCTGGTCACGACCCTGCCCCGCGTCCACGTGGTCATCATCGGCTACGAGAAGCTTATCCCGACGGTTGAGGACGCCATCCCCATCCTCCGCTCCCTGCCCCGCAGCGCGACGGCCCAGCTGGCGACCAGCTACGTGAGTATGATCAGCGGCCCGACGCCGACGCTCGTCAAGCAGGGCGGCAAATGGGTGGAGCAGGATAAGGAGCTGCATATCATCCTGTTCGATAACGGCCGGCTTAAAGCGGCCAAGGACGAAAAGTTCAAGGAGATCTTCCAGTGCGTCCGCTGCGCTTCGTGCCTGAACGTCTGCCCGGTCTACCAGCTGGTGGGCGGCCACGTCTACGGCCATATTTACGCCGGCGGCATCGGCGCGATCCTGACGGCGTTCTTCAACAGCATGGGCGATTTCGAGAAGATCAACGAGCTGTGCATCGGCTGCCGCAAGTGCACGACCGTCTGCCCCGGCCGGATCAACATTCCCGGTCTGATCGAGGAGCTGAGGGTCAGGGGGGTCAAGGATCACGGCCTGCCGTTCTCGCTGAAGCTGCTGTTCGAGAATGTGATCGCCAACCGCCGCCTGTTCCACAGCCTGCTGCGGACGGCGGCCATCGGCCAGAAGCCGGTGCAGTCCGGCCGCTTCATCCGCCACCTGCCGCTCTTCCTGGCCGGGATGACGGAGGGGCGCAGCCTGCCGGCGGTCGCCGACACGCCGCTCAGGGACCGGGTGCGCAAGATCACCAAGAAGCTGGCCTCCCCGGCAAAGAAGGTGGCGTTCTTCAGCGGCTGCAATATGGATTTCGTTTATCCCGAGACAGGCGAATCGGTGTACAAGGTGCTGCAGGACCTGAATATCGCCGTGGTGTTCCCCGAGGAGCAGAGCTGCTGCGGCAAGCCGGTGGTCGGCTTCGGCGACGTGGAGACGACTAAGCGGATTGCCAAGCGCAATATCGAGGCGTTCGAGAAGGCGGGCGTGGACTATGTAATCGCCGCCTGCCCGAGCTGCACCGAGACGCTGCACGTGACCTATCCGGAAATCCTCGCCGACGACCCCGAGTGGGCGGAGAGGGCCAAGGCGTTCGCCGCCAAGGTCAGGGAGTTCTCGCAGTTCGTGTGCGGCGAGTACGAGCAGGCCGGCCGCCTGACGAAAAAGCCGGGGGCCACGAAGGTTACCTTTCACGATTCCTGCCACATGAAACGGGTGCTGAACATCCACGAGGAGCCGCGCAAGCTGCTGGCAAGCACCGGGGCGTGCGAGGTCGTGGAGATGAAGGACTGCGATAAGTGCTGCGGCATGGCGGGCGCGTTCGGTATCAAGTATTCGGAACTGTCGGCCCCCATCCTCAAGCAGAAGATCGAGAACATCAAGGACAGCGGCGCCCAGGTGGTGGCTGTCGGCTGCCCGGCCTGCATGATGCAGATCGGCGGCGGCCTCGACAAGCAGGCGCCTGATATCAAGGTGAGGCATGTGGCCGATATTCTGGCCGACCAGATCAAGGATTAAGGAAACGGAAAAGCGGCTCCCCGATTTCGGGAGCCGCTTTTCACTTGTCTTCATATGTTCGGGATGACGATCGGGCCGTTGCCGTCACCTGCCCGGCCTGCGTATCGAAGGACCGCCTAGTGACGAGACCGCGACCGACAAAAGAACGCCTTGTAGAAAACGAGACGTACTTTGCCGAAGCGGCTGCGGGTCCAAATCGCCGTCCGCAGCATAGCCTATATTATCCCATTGCGGGGAGGTGGCAGGAATGAACGGGTCGCTGCCGGGCCTGTGCGCGTCGCCCTTCGGGCTGCTGATACTATGGCTGGTCCTCTTTATCGTCCTGGCAGATGTCAGCTGTCCTATCTTCCACGCCTGCTACGCCTGCACGCCTTTCTACGGGCGCAAGGGGTGCGGCCGCGGGACCGACTGGAAAAGCCGCGATTAATCGCGGCTTTTCCCTTGGTCGGACAGACCGGTTTTTTCTGCCGGCGGTTATTTTTCCGCCGGGAAGATTTTGAACAGGCTCTTCTTCACGCCGCAGACCGGGCAGAAGTCGGGCGCGTCGCCTTCGCCGGTGTGGCCGCATACGGGGCAGATGTAGACGTCGCCGAGGGCCATGTCCTTGTTTCCTTTGGCCGCGTCCTGGGCGGTCTTGAACATTTTCGCGTGGATTTTTTCCGCCTCCAGGGCGTAGCGGAACGCCCGCTCGGCGCCTTTTTCCTCCTGGAACTGGGCGGTGTGCAGATAGACGGGGTACATCTGCTCGATTTCGTGCAGTTCGCCGTCGATAGCCCCCTGGAGGTTTTCCGCCACCGAGCCCAGGCCGAATACGGCGCCGGCCGTCACCGTCGCGCCGCCGGGCTGGTCGCCGAGCTCGCGGAAATGGTTGGTGGCGTGGGCCTGCTCGGCGTAGGCGATGGCGGCGAACAGGCGGGCGATGTTGGGCATCCCCTGTTTAGCGGCGTGCTCGCCCCATATCAGGTAGCGCATGCTGGCCATCGATTCTCCCCCGTAGGCTGAGCGCAGGAAGTCGGCGGTCATATCGTTTTTGACGGACATAATATCACTCCTTTGGGATTTTTTTGCAGGACGGTGATATTATTCCTATTCTCGCTGTCTTTCATTTAAACCTGCCGGAAATTCATTAAACGAATTCAGTCCGCCTCCCGGAAGCGTAAGGGTATTTTTTCGAACGCGTCGTCGAAGATGCGTCCCATCATCGATTCGGGGCCGGTGGAGTCGTAGTTGCCGCTCCAGGAAAAGGAGACGCGGCTGCGGGCGTCGGTAAACTGCCAGACGTTCCGCCAGGTTCGAGCGTCGAGCAAGGCGAAGCTGGCCTCGGCGCAGTCGAAAATCTTGTGGCGGGCCGGGTGATAGACGTCGACGGTGCGGGGCACTTCCATCCAGCCGGAGACTCTTTTGCCGTCTGACGACCGTTCGTGATATCTGACCTTATCGATGACCGTTTTGGTGGTATAATAGGCCTCCTGCCACTCGTAGAACCAGCCGAAGTCGCGGATATCGCAGTAGAGCACAAGGTCGGCGTACTTGGGCATCTCCCGCCTTACCAGAGCGGAGAGTGCCTTGGGGTCGTCCGACAGCTCGGCGGCGAGAGCGGGGTCGGCCTTGACGCGGGCGGTGACGTAGGTGAGGGTGACAAATTGCAGATGAGGCAAGTTGCGTTTGCGGTCACCCAGCATGGCGGTGATTTTTTCGGCTGACACAGGGTAAACGACGAACTTGTTTCTGCCGCCGACGTCGAAGCCGCCGTAGGCGAAGGTTGGTTCCATGATCAGCACGGTTTTGGCTTTGGCGAAGTTGTAGTTCGGGCTGACGGATTCGCTCTGGCCGGCCGCCGCCGGAGCCGCCAGCAGCCACAGCGCCGCCAGTACGACGATGGTTTTTCGCATGTTACTCCCCTCCTATTCTCGCTGCCCGCCCGCGCGGGGTCATCCGGAATGTCCGGGATATATACGACTGACCAGTCGGTCATGTATTGGCGGAAAAACAGGCCCGCCTGCGGCTTTGCTTTCAGGATAGCAGCAAAATATGACAGCGGTGTGACAATTATCCAGGTGAAAAAGAAGGCGAACCCGCCCGTCGCCGGAGGCTCGCCATAGTGTTCGGTGCTTAAAGGATTTCGTTCGAGGTGATCTGGACCGAGTAATCTCCCTTGCTTGTCCGCTTGATGACGGCCTTGCGGCCGGCGCCGTCGTCGACGGTGATCGCCTGGAGGTTGTGACCGAGGAGGAAATTGAGGACGTCCTGCTTGACGAACGCCTCCCAGCCGAGCTTCTTGGCGCTGGCTTCGTTCTCTGCGATAACATCCGCTGCCATTATGCTTCATCTCCCTTCGTGAAAAGTGCCTCTGGGGCCTACTACATATTCGCCCTTTGCCAGGAAAACCCTTGCGAGGGAGAAAAATAAAAAAGGCTGCCTATCGTGGCCGGCGAGGGCGGCTTGTGGTTCACCACCCGCTGCGGCGGCGGTCTTACTATGGCAGTAGGCAAAGAAAAGTGCTTCCCGTAATGGGAAGCACTTTTCGGCCATATCAATCTTCTCTTTATTTCTTTTCGCCGAGGGTGAAGCCGATTTCGAGGGCCTTGGTGTTGACCTCTTCGGTGCCTTTGGGCACGCGGGCGAGGACGGCTTCAACGAGGGCCTGGCGGCCGACGATGCCGGTGGAGCCGACCAGGACGCCGAGGGCGACGATGTTGGCGAACATGTCCTTTTTCAGGTTGTCGCGGGCGGCTTTGGTGATGCCTACCGATACGACGTCGGCGTCGATTTGGGGGATGGTGTCGACGTTGGTGGCGTCGACGACCAGCTTGCCGCCTTTTTTGAGGATGCCGGCGTATTTGGCGCAGGCTTCCTGGCTCATGGCGAGAAGGATGTCGGCGGCGACGATTTTGGGGTAGTCGATGTGTTCGTCGGAGATTATCACTTCGGCCTTGCTGGCTCCGCCGCGGGCTTCCGGCCCGTAGGACTGGGTCTGGATGGCCTGCTTGCCTTCGATGATGGCCGCTTCGGCGAGGATGATGCCGGCGAGGATGATGCCTTGCCCGCCTGTTCCGGTGAGGCTGATGCTGGTTATCATCTTATTTGCCCCCCTTCTTCTCGACGCGGGCGATGAGTTTGTCGTATTCGGCGGTGTATTCGGGCGCGACGGTGCGGTAGAGTTCGCCGATGACGAATTTGCCCTGGAGGTCTTCGGGGCTCATTTTAGCCACAGCCTGGGCCATGACGGCATGGTCGCGCTGCCAGGCGAGCATGTCTGCGGCGCTGCCCATTTTGTTTTTGCGCCCGTAGGAGATGGGGCACTGGGTGATGGCGTCGATGACGGAGAAGCCTTTGTTTTCGATGCCTTTGACGACCAGGTCGGTGAGGAGCTGGGCATGGAAGGCGGTGCCGCGGGCTACGTAGGTGGCGCCGGCGGCGATGGCGAGAGCGGCGATGTCGAAGGACCGCTCGATGTGGCCGAAGGGGGCGGTGGTGGCTTTGGCGTCCATGGGGGTTAGGGGCGAGTATTGGCCGCCGGTCATGCCGTAGATGCTGTTGTTGAAGATGACGGTGGTGATGTCGACGTTGCGGCGGGCGGCGTGAATGAAGTGGTTGCCGCCGATGGCGGTGGCGTCGCCGTCGCCGGTGAGGACGATGACGTTAAGCTCGGGCTTGGCGAGCTTGATGCCGGTGGCGAAGGTGAGGGCGCGGCCGTGGGCGGTGTGGACAGTGTTGAAGTTCATGTAGCCTGAGGCGCGCGACGAGCAGCCGATGCCCGAGACGACGACGGTTTTCTTCTGGTCGAGGCCAAGTTTGTCGACAGCCCGCAGGATGGCGGCGAGGAGGATGCCGTTGCCGCAGCCGGGGCACCAGATGTGCGGCAGCGCCGACTGGCGGAGATATTTTTCGATGCCGGCCATTATTTGCCACCTCCTGCCGTGATGATGGGGTTCAGTATTTCTTCCGGCCGGAAGAGTTCGCCGTCGTAGCGGGTGAGGGAGACGACTTTCTCTCTGGGCACGTAGCGCTCGATTTCGCCGACGAGCTGGCCGTAGTTGAGTTCGGGGACGATGACCTTTTTCGCCTTTTGGGCTGCCTTGGCGACGATCTCGCCGGGGAAGGGCCAGATGGTGACGAGGGTGAGGAGGCCGGCCTTGACGCCTTGGGCGCGGGCTTCCTTGACGGCGGCGATGGCCGCGCGGGTGGTGCCGCCGTAGGCGACGACGAGGACGTCGGCGTCGTCGGTGTAGTCTTCATGGTAGATGGTTATTTCGTCTCTGGCCCGCTCGATTTTGGTGTGCAGGCGGTCGATGAGTTCGGTGGTGAGGGCGTTGTTCTGGGACGGCATGCCTTTGTAGTCGTGGACGAGGCCGGTGACGTGGTAGTAGTAACCTTCACCGAAATCCGCCATCGGCGCGACGCCGTCGGCGTCAGGCTTGTAGGCCTGGTAGTCTTCGGGCGGTCCGGAGGGCCGCTTGCGGTCGATTACTTCCACTTCGCCGGATTCGGGCAGTTCGACCGTCTCGCGCATGTGGCCGATTACTTCGTCGAGAAGCAGGATGACGGGGGTACGGAATTTTTCGGCGAAGTTAAAGGCTTTGACGGTGATGTCGAAGGTTTCGCGGACCGAGGTGGGGCTGAGGGCGATGACGCCCCGGTCGCCGTGGCTGCCCCAGCGGGCCTGCATGACGTCGCCCTGGGCGGGCGAGGTCGGTTTGCCGGTGCTGGGACCGAGCCGTTGAACGTTGACGATGACGCAGGGAATTTCCGCCATGGCGGCGTAGCCGATGAGCTCCTGCTTGAGGGAGAAGCCGGGGCCGCTGGTGGCGGTGATGGCTTTGACGCCGGTGAGGGCCGCGCCGCAGACGGCGCCCATGCTGGCGATTTCGTCTTCCATCTGGATGAATTTGCCGCCGAATTTGGGTAGCATTTCGGCGAGGATTTCGGCGACTTCGGTACTGGGCGTGATGGGATAGCCGGCGAAGAATTTGACGCCGGCCGCCAGCGCCCCTACGGCGCAGGCCTGGTTGCCCTGCATGAGTTGCGGTTTAGCCATTGCTCTCCCCCTTCCCGGGTTTTACGACTTTGATTGCATAGTCCGGGCAGCGCAGTTCGCATTGGCCGCAGGCGATGCACTTGTCGGGGTCGGTAACGTAAATTTTGCCTTTTTCGTCGAGGGCCAGAATCTTTTTGGGGCAGAAGGCCACGCATATGCCGCAACCTTTGCAATATTTCTGGGTGATATCCAGTGCCACGTCAACACCTCCTGAGATTTTTGCCGGTAGCCGGTTATGATGCCGTTCGTGTACCATTAGCCTGTGCCGCCGGCGGCGGGGAATATTCCGGCGCGACGCCTGTCCGCCTGGGTGGCGGAAGACTGTTTTCATGGCAGGCGATGTATACAAAAAACATTGGTTCTATGGATACATGGCCTTAAGCACACCCATAGCCGGGCATCTCTACCCGGCTATGGTCAGCAACAATGCTGCGACTTACAAGCTATTGAATTTTATTACCCTTTGTTTTCGCCATCTGGCGAGGTTTTCCTGCAAAGACTACAGGAAAATTCCTCAAATGTCGAAATACTACAGGCTACGAGCTGTGCCGACGGGCGGCAGGCGTATGTTTTCTGGGTATTGTATACAAAGTACTTTGTCGGCGACCGCCCCGCTTGAGGGAAAGCGGTATCAGGCTTCAGCGTGGGGAGCGGCGAGTCGCTTCCGCTTGAGATATTGGAAGAATATCAGCGCCGCCATTACGCCGCCGCCGATGGCATCGGTGTAGATGCCCGGTTGGATGAGCATCAGACCGCCCAGGAAGAACAGCACCCGCATTGGGATGGATACCGGGGCGAGGATGTAACCGATCATCGCGGTGCTCAGGCCGACCATGCCGACCAGGGCGGTGCAGGTGCTCCACAGTACGGTAACAGCGGTGGCGTTGATCATCAGCAAGGTCGGGGATAGAACGAAGATGTAGGGTACGACGAAGGCGGCGATGGCCAGCTTGAAAGCGTTGAAGCCGGTGCGCATCGGGTTGCTGCCGGCGATGCCGGCCCCGGCGAAGGCAGCTAGGGCGACCGGCGGGGTGACGTCGGCGATGATGCCGAAGTAGAAGGCGAACATGTGGGCCGCCAGCACGGGGACTCCCATCTGAACCAGCGCCGGGGCGGCGATGGTGGAGGTGATGACGTAGTTGGCGGTGGTGGGTACGCCCATGCCGAGGAGCAGCGAGGTTATCATGGTGAAGAACATGGCAGGCAGGAGTTTACCGCCAGCCAGTTCGAGCAGCGCGGATGCGAGCTTGAGCCCGACGCCGGTCTTGGTGACGACGCCGATGATGATGCCGGCGGTGGCACAGGCGATGAGTACGCCGAGGACGGCTTTGGCGCCCTTTTCGAGGCCGAGGACGATGTCTTTGGCGCTTATCCTGGTCGCTTTGCGCAGCAGCGAGGCGCCGATGGCCAGGACAATGGCCCACAGGGCGGCTCTCATGGGCGTGTAGCCGACGACGAGAAGGTAGACGATGACGATGAGCGGGATGGCCAGGTGACCGCGTGAGAAGAGCAGTTCTTTGAATTTGGGCAGTTCACTGCGGGGGACGCCCTGCAAACCGTTCTTTTTGGCTTCAAGATGTACGCCGATCCAGACGCCGCTGTAGTAAAGGAGCGCCGGGATGGCGGCGGCCAGTACCACCTGGACATAGGGAATGCCGATGAATTCGGCCATGAGGAAGGCGGCTGCGCCCATTACCGGCGGCATGAGCTGGCCGCCGGTGGATGCGGTCGCTTCGACGGCGCCGGCGAATTCGGGCCGGTAGCCCAGTTTCTTCATCATCGGGATGGTGAAGCTGCCGGTGCCGGCAACGTTGGCCACCGAGCTGCCCGAGACGGTGCCCATGAGGCCGCTGGAAAGAACGGCGACTTTGGCGGGGCCGCCGCTGGCCCAGCCGGCGATGGCGTTGGCGATGTCGATGAAGAATTTGCCGAGGCCGGTGGCTTCAAGGTAGGCCCCGAAGAGGATGAAGAGGAAGATGAAGGTGGACGAAACGCCCAGCGGTATGCCGAAGATGCCTTCGGTGGTATAGAAGAGGTGGTCGATGAGTTCGCCGACGCCAACGCCCCTATGAGCCAGGATGTTGGGCATGTAGGGTCCGGCGAAGGCGTAGGCGAGGAAGCCTGAAGCGACAATGACCATCGGCCAGCCTACCGCCCTTCTGGCGGCCTCCATGACGAGAATCAGGCCGGTGACGCCGACGATGATGTCGAGGGTGGTGGGCATAGCGGCGCGGGCGACGAGCTCTTCGTAGAAGATAACGATGTATAGCGGCGCCGCGCCTCCCAGGATCGCCAGGATGAAGTCCAGCGGGTGAACCTTGTTTCGGGACCAGCTGCTCCGGGTCGGATAGAGGAGAAAGATGAGGACCAGGCCGAAACTAAGATGGATCGCGCGCTGCAGCGCGGCGTCCAGCACCCCGAAAACCGCAGTGTACAACTGGAACAGCGAGAAGCAAATGGCGATAGCCATGACTACTTTCGCCATCAGTCCTTTTAAGTCTCGCGTGTTGGATTCCCGGTCGTATTTCGCCAGGACTTCTTCAGCGGTAAGGGCTTTTCTCTCCAACTTGAGCCGCCTCCTTTCGGGTAATGAATGAGTCAGTCGTTACGAAGCCAACGGTAGTAGTAAGGTTTGACCCTGATGGTGACAAAAGCTCCTCCCTTATGGAAGGCGTATAGGGGAACGACGCGGTTGTGCACTTCGAGCACAAGTCCCGCAATCGGCCCGGCATGGACGGAGACTTTGTCGAAGCGGCGGTTCATGCCGGTAATGATGAAGTCGTTGCCTTGCCGGATGAATTTCCCCTCGCCGGGCAGGAAGGGAAGCCCTACCCCATAGGTCTGGTAGACCGTAGACTCAAGGATAAGTTCGTCGGCGGCCGCGATGACGAAGTTTTCCGCCACAGGCGTTTTTTGTACGGAGTGAGTGTATTTTAAGCTAAAGGTATCTCCCTTGCTGACGAGGATGGTCTCTGTTTTTCCCTGGTCTGTCTCGATGAACATGCAAAGCCTCGTCGCCAGAAACAGGCCTCCGACTATCAAGCCCGCCACCAGGCAGGAGACGCCCAGCAAGGTTGTCGTTCTGATGCCGGCCAACCGGCCTTTCATGCGCTCGAACATTTTACAACTCCAGTCTGCCAGAAAAAGCCGGGAATCGGAAAGACCCGATCCCCGGCACGCTAACTATTGGTCTCGAACCGACGAGAGGTTTATTTCTCTTTGAAGAATTTTTCAGCGCCGGGGTGCAGTTTAACGGACATGCCGTTCTGGGCGGTCGCCTTGGTGATCTTCGCGCCTACGGCATGAGCGGCCTTGATGCGATCAAGGTTGCTGTAGATGGCCTTGGTGATGGCGTACACGTTGTCGGCGCTCATTTTGTCGGCAACGACGAGCATAGCCTGGACGGCCACGGCGTCAGCCTCGGCGGCGCCCTGGTAGGTGTTGGCGGGAATCTTGATCTTGGTGTAGAAGGGGTACTTCTTGATCAGGGAGTCGGCTTTGGCAGCCTCGATGGGAACGAGAACGACTTTGTTCTGGACGGCGATGTCCTGGATGGCGGCGGTCGGGAAGCCGGCGGTTACGAAGGCGACGTCGACGTTGCCGTCTTTCAGGCCGCTGGCGGCTTCACCGAAGGACAGGTACTGGACTTTGATGTCGTTGTAGGTGATGCCGTACTGTTCGAGGATCTGGCGGGCGTTGGCTTCGGTTCCCGATCCGCGGGCGCCGACGGCGACGCGCTTGCCTTTAAGATCGGCGATCGTCTTGATGCCGCTTTTTTCGAGGGCGACTATCTGGATGGTTTCCGGGTAAAGGGTGGCGATGCCTTTGAAATTCTCGACCTTCTTGTCCTTGAACATTTCGGTGCCGGTCGAGGCATAGTAGGCGATGTCGTTCTGGATCAGCGCAAGGTCAACCTTGCCGTCCTTGAGCATGTTGACGTTGGCCACCGATGCTCCGGTGCTCTGGGCGCTGGCGTTGGCGCCGGGAACGTTTTTGTTGATGATTTCCGCCATGGCGCCGCCCAACGGGAAGTAGGTTCCCGCAGTGCCGCCGGTGGCGATGTTGATGAATTTCTGCGCGGCCGGTTTCGCCTGCTCTTTCTTGGCGTCACCGCCGCCGCAGCCGGCGATCAGACCGGCAACCATGATGATGACTACCAGGATCGCAAGAGTCTTTTTCATTTTTTCCCCTCCTCAGTAGATTTGTGGTTAACACAAATAGTTTTTCGATGTGAAACGAGGTTTTCCTGCTGGGCTGTGATAGCCAGATCGCGGAAATACGCCGTTTTGGGCCTACAATACAGAATCATTCAAAAAAAAACATAATCCTTCCCGCGCAGACGGGGTTTATGGTGTTGGCTGCTTGACCGCGTTTTCGATGCGAAACAGTTCCTGGAAGCAAACAATGTGCGCGTCAGGCGGGCATCAGTGCTCGGGGGTGCTGGCGCCGCGTTTGTGGACGTAGTACATTACCGCGAGCCAGACGATAAAACCCGGTCCGGCCACAACGGGGTTGATCAGCAGACATAAAATAAAGGCTATTATTATCGGCCAGATGCTGATACGGATCAGTTCCATTCTTTCACCTCCCGCCCGGTCCGCAATTTACTAGTATTATGGCCGCGTGCCGACCATAATAAACTGCGGAGTTGGGGACGGGCGGGGGAAAATGGTATAATGGTCGTATTATCACGAGACGATGGAAAGGACGTGCAAAATGGAGGGTTCCAATACCGGTTGGAGCATCAGGCTTGCCCGAACGTTATGGTTCAATACTTACCGCGCTTTGGTGGAGGACGCCGCCGGCGAATACGTGGCCACGCTGAGACTTATTCCCGCCATCCCCCTGGACCGCGGCAGCGTGCCCGAAGACGCGCCGGTTGTCGATCCGTACGTGCTGGTGGTGGTGGAGGACGCGGTCTTCGCCGAGGAGGAACTGGTCAATTTCGAGGGGCAGGTAGCCGGCCTGCTGCTGGAGAAGATGGCCCAGCCCGATTTCAACCCCGCCTTCTGCCAGTTCGCCTACCCCTCCGCGCCCCGGGGCGCAGGGCCGCAGGTGATGGAACTGGGAAGCTAAGAAGAAACAAAAAGAGTGCCGTAAAGGCACTCTTTAATTCTCTATGGATTGCGCTGCGGACGTTCAGAAGCGTCCAGATGCTAGGCACGACGAGGCTTGCGCCGCGCCGCGTACTCGGACGTACGCAAGCAAGCAAATGAGTCGTAACGACGCAGATGGATGCTTATCAACGTCCGCTCTCTTTTTTGTATACGGCTATGCGGGGGAAGGAGGCGATCTTGGTGTACCCCGGCATCGCCTCCCCTCCCCTGCCGACGAGGAGGTAGACCTCCGACAGACCGGCGGTGCGGGCGGCAAAAGCGGCGGTCGTTTCTGCTGGCATGGTGTATTTGCCTGCCCAGACGCTTGCGGGTGGAGTGACGGTTTCGACAAGGCGGGGAATGGCGTAGCCGCTGTAGAATACGGCGGAGGTGTGATAGTCGCCGACGGCTCCTACGACGGCTCCCTTGGCGGGCAGGACGGCGGCGGCTTCTTTGGCCGAGCGGGCCGCAGCCATCGGGATAAGCACCTGATAAATCATCAACAGGCTGACGACGACGACGGCGGCTCCGGCGGCCAGCGGCTGAAAGAAGGCCTCGCCCCGGTAACCCAGCCACAGTACCGCGGCCGCGCCGGCCACGGCGGTGAGTTGAAGCGGCCACCAGGCGGCCGCCGGCAGCCACGCCCCGCCGGCGGCGAAAGCCGCCAGCAACAGGACGGCTGGCAGGGAGAGCCACAGCAGGGCCCGCGGCCGCTGGGCCTGCATCTCGTCCAGTTCTCGCGCCACCAGGAGGGCGGCGGGGAAAAGGGCGGGAAATACGTAGGTCAGGTATTTGGTGGCCATAAGGGTGTAGAAGGCGATGAAGACGCCTATCCAAACGGCCAGAAACGCAAAATGCGGCCGTTTCCGCCCCGTCCAGAGCGTGCGGAGGAAGACGCCCGTCCACGGCAGCAGACTCACGGGAAAAAGGATGAGGTAGTAGTAGAAGACGTTGTCCTGGGGGTGCTCGGAGACGGTGGCGCGAAGATAGTTGTGGAGGCCGAGGAAGGTGTCGACGAAGTCGCGGCCGTGGGCAACGTACATCGCGAGGTACCAGGGGGCGGCGACGACGAGGAATATCGCCGCGCCGGAGAAGATGCGCAGCCGCTTGAAGAGCTCCCAGCGGCGGGCTAGGATAAGATGGACGAAGACGACGAGTGCCGGCATGACGAGGCCTACGGGGCCTTTGGTCAGGACGGACAGGCCGGCGGCGGCGTAGGCGGGGATGAACCAGCCCCTCCCCTCCCCTTTCAGGCCAAGGTAGAACGATGCCAGGCTGACGCTGGTGAAAAAGAACAGGACGGCATCGGTGATGACCATCCTGGCGATTACCCAGAATTCCAGCGAGGTGCCCAGGACGACGGCGGCAAGAAGGCCGGCCTGGCGACTGCCGTAAAGGCGGACAGCGAACCAGCAGGCGAAACCGACGCCGGCGGCGCTGAAAAGGGCAGCCGGGAAACGCGCCGCGAACTCGCCCACGCCGAAGACGGCGTAGCTGGCGGCGATAAGCCAGTAGATCATGGCCGGCTTGTCGAACCAGTACTGTCCGTAAATGCTGGGGGAAAGCCAGTCGCCGCTCATGAGCATTTCCTTGGCGGTGAGGGCGTAGTTGGCTTCTACGGGATCTGTTATGGGGATGTGGCCGCTGAGCGGCAGGAAGAGCGCCAGCGCGGCCAGGAAAACAAGCAGGGGCATTGTCTGGTCCTTTCTGTCACTGCTTGACGATCAGCAGCTTTTCGTCGGCGGTCGCCAATACCTTGAGCTTGCGTTTATCGGCTTCGGGCAGCCATTCCCAGTCGGCCGGACGGACGACGAAATAAGCCTTGCCGGGAGTTTTCCAGTGGTCGGGGGTGAGTTCCGTGCCATAGACGCCGGCATAGAAGGAGAAGCCGGGGCGAAGGAATTTGACCACATACACGGGCGATTTGCCGTCATAGTGTGCGGTGAAGGCCTTGGCGAGGTCGCGGGTGTGAAAGGCCGGCGCGGCCGGAGGGAAAAGCAGCGACATGAGAATGACGACGAATACGGCCATGCCGGCTATTTGCAGCCAGAAGGCCCGTTCCGTTTCCCGCCTGGCGACGAAGAACCATGTCCCGATGATCATGACGACGAAGACGGCGGCCGTGAGATAGGCACCCGGCAGGAGGGCCGGCATGGCCTGGCGGGCGCCGTAAACGGCGCCCGCGGCGAACAGGCCGCCGAGGACTGTGAAGAGGAGCGGCCAGGCGAACGGACGGGCGTTGCGTCTCCGGGCGGCCAGGCGGTCGATGTACCAGCCGGCGACCATGGCGAGCGGCGGGTACATTGGCAGGATGTAGGATACGAGTTTGGTCCGCGAGGCGGTGAAGAACAGGAAGATGAAGGCCGCCCAGATGATGAGGAAGAGCAATGGCCGGCCGTGCTGAGGCTGGCTGTCGGTCAGGGCCGCCCAGACGGACTGGATCACGATCGCCGTCCATGGCATGAAGCCGATAATGAAGACGGGGATGAAGTAGTACCACAGCACCCCTTCGGGATGCTCGGGGCTGGTAAACCGGGTAATGTTGTGAAAACCAAGGAAGGTGTCGACGAAGGCGTTGCCGTGGATGGCGTACATAGCTATGTACCAGGGCAGGCCGGCCAGGGCGAAGAGGACGATCCCGGCCGGTATCTTCATTTCCCTGAGCAGGTGGAAACTGCGGGTCAGGAGCATGTAGATAAAGATTATCGCACCCGGGAAGAGGAAGCCCACCGGCCCCTTGGTGACGGTGGCCAGTCCGGCGCAGATGTAAAACAGGTAGTAGCGTTTTTCGAGGAAGGCGAGCAGGGCAACGGTCAGGAAAAGGTTGAGGGTGATGTCGGTGACGGCCGCCTTGCCGAGGTAAAAGTATTCTATGCTGGTGACGAGGATAAGGGCGCCAGCCAGGCCGGCGCGGTTCCCGAACATCCGGGATGAGGCGGAGTAGACGTAGAGGGCGCAGAGGATGGCAAGCACGGCGGACGGAAGGCGGGCGGCGAATTCGCTGACGCCGAACAGCTTGAAGGAGGCGGCCACAAGCCAGTAGTACATCGGCGGCTTGTCGTACCAGTATTCGCCGTAGATGCGCGGCGATACGAAGTCGTTGTGGCTGAGCATCTCTTTGGCGGTTTCGGCGTAAACCGGCTCGTCCGGGTCGAGGAGGGGTATGCCGCCGAGGTTGTAGAACATGACGAAGGCGGCGATAAGGATGATGAGTATCGTTCCGAAGCTGATCCTATCCGTCATAATTACCTCCGCTTAATCAGGATGACGGGTTGCCCGCCAGCGAGCGGTAGGTCGCGGCCAGGCCCTCCATGAGCGGCGTCCGCGGCTGCCACGACAAGGCCTGCACAGCGGCGCGGTTGTCGAGGCAGGAACGGTAAATGTCCCCTTCCCGCGGCGGCTGGCGACGGACGGCCGTTTCCCGCCCGGATACCTTCGCCATTAGGGCGGCCAATTCGCTGACACTTATTTCCGTGCCTGTGCCGATATTATACACGGCGTTGGCGGCCGGTGATACGAGAGCCCGCCAGTTAGCCTCGGCGACGTCGCCAGCGTAGATGAAATCGCGGGTCTGGCCGCCGTCGCCGAAGATGTCGAGCGGTTGACCGGCGGCGATGCGACGGGTGAAGATGCTGACGACCCCGCCTTCGCCGGCGTCGCCCTGGCGTTCGCCGTAGACGTTGGCGTAGCGGAGGATTACGTAGTCGAGGGCGAAGACTTCCCGGTACAGCCGGAGATAGTTTTCCGCCGTGACTTTGCTCAGTCCGTAGAACGAGAAGGGCTGCACGGGCGTTTCCTCGACGATGGGGACGGCTGTGGCTGCGCCGTAAACGGCGGCGGTGGAGGCGAATACCACTCTTTTGACGCCGGTGGTGCGGGCAGCTTCAAGGACGTTGACGGTGCCGAGGACGTTGACGGCGCAGTCGAACGCCGGGGCGGCCAGAGATTTCGGTACAGCCGTCTGGGCGGCTAGGTGGATGACGAAGTCGAACTGTTCGGCGGCGAACAGCGGCCCAAGGTCGTCCTTGGCGATGTCCAGTCTCACGAGGCGCGCTGCCGGGTTTACGTTGGCCGCAAGGCCGGTGCTGAGGTCGTCGACGGCGACGACGGCGCAGTCTTTGGCCAGCAAGTTGTCCACGATGTGGGAGCCGATGAAGCCGGCCCCGCCGGTGACAAGAACTTTCACGGGAGCCCTCCTATGTAGGTGATATCTTTAAAATGAATCGTTTCTTTTATACTAGGCCGTTCAGAATGCTCTGACTTGTTTGCGTACGTCGAGCGGACCAGCCGAGGAGCAACAACGCAGCGGGGCGCTTATCAACGGCCGACTTTTTTCGGTTGATCAAACAGGAAGTCCCGGCCGAACACCCTGACCGTATAATAAAAGCCGATGGAAAATGGCAGGTACTCGGCGGCGATCCGCCAGGCTACGGCGAGGATGCCGACCGTGCCCGGCGGCAGGAGTTCTCCGAAGAGGATGACGAAGCCGCCTTCGGCGATGCCGGAACCGCCCGGGGTGGGGGCGAAGTAGAGCAGGATGTTGAGGAAGATCATGCGGCCCATGACGAGGGGCCAGTCGACCGTCGCCCCCAGGCCGAGGAAGAGTACGGGGACGACGGCGTAGAGGGCGAGCAGGCTGGCGGCCGATTCGGCAAACACCCTGAGCATGCCGAGGGGAGCGCTGAGCAGCAGGAAAACGGCGCCGCGGGTGTCGCGGTAGAGACCGAATATTTGGCGTCGACGGCTTCGCCCGACGCGGCGGGTGAGGCGCCGCAGCACCTTTAGGGAGAGCGGCGACCTCAGGAACCATACGCCGGCGGCGCTGGCCAGCACCATGGCGCCGCTTACGGCGATGAGAACCTGCGGCGGTATCCAGGGCAGCAGGCGGGGGTCGTAGGCAAAGACGAACGGTAGGCAGACGAAGAGGAACATGATGGACATGATGGTGCGAATAAAAACGACGACGGTGGCGCTGCCTGTGGGGACGCCGGCCTTCCGCAGGAACATGACCTGGGCCACCGCTCCGCCTGTCGCCCCCGGGGTAAGGAGGGCGGCGAAGTAGTTGCTGAATATAACCTGCACCGCCTGGGTCAGGGTTATCCGCTGGCCGGCGATGCGCACCAGGTGAAGCAGCCTCGTGCCGTCGAAGTACATGCCGACGACGAGGCACACGAGCACGGCGACGAGCGACCACGGACGGAAGGCGTCCATGTGGCTGAGGGTATCGATGCCGACGGTGAAATAGATTACGGCCGCCGATATGCCGGCAACGAGCAGGACGAGCAGGATGAGACGCCGGTAGAATTTATTCATGGGCCGAGCTCCCGGAAGGAGATCAGGCGGATTCCGTTAGCCTCCAGGCGTCGCAGGGTTTCGTCGCCGGTAAGCGCGGCCAGTTCGTCCCGCCAGCGGTAGCCCCAGCCGTACAGAGCCCCCAGCGCCGCGTCGTCGTCGCCGGGATGGACCATTATTTCGCTGACGCCGTCCGAGAGCCGGTCAAGGATGGCGAGCAGATATTGCTGCCGCATGTTGCCGCCGGCGAGCATGCCGAAAAAATGGTCGGGAACGGCGATCCCGCGTCGCCTCGCTTTGCCGCGGGCCAGCGACGCCAGCGAGGAAAGGCCGAAGCGGCCGAGGAAGCGGCCGGCGGTGTACGGGTAGCCGCCGGAGAAAAAGCGAGGCTCGGCTGGGATGCGCAGGGCCTTGATGCCGAATTCCGCCGCCAGGTCGAGGACGATATCGATGATGCCGGGGAGGACGTGCAGGTGCTGGTGGCTGTCGAGGTGGGTTATCGCGATGCCGGCGGCGGCTGTTTTGGCGATCTGGGCGGTAAGCTCGGCGCGTATTTCGTCCCTGTTGACGCGGCCGCGCAGGTAGCGGGCCAGAAAAGCCGGGTACTGGCCGGGAAAGCGCCCGTCGCTGTCAACGAGGGTCGGGATGGCGGCGGGATCGGTTACCGGCCTCTCCCCCACCAGCGTCAGGTGTACGCCGATGCCGAGAGACGGATGGTTACCGGCCAGCAGGGCCGCATCGGCAAAGGCGGCAGCGCCGGGCATTATCGAGGTGCTGGTTATGCAGCCCCCGGTGTGGCCGGCGATGACGGCCCGGTTTACCGCCGGGTGGAGGCCGAAGTCGTCGGCGTTGACGATGAGCTGTTTCATAAGCGGACCCTTTCCTGTTGCGGTGACGATACTAGTGTTTACCGACAGTGCAGATTTCTTCCCGGAGCGCCCCGGGCTTCGCATGCCCTTATTTTCCATGTATTCTTGCAGTCGGGCTGACAATACTAAATTTGTACCTAGTACATTACAAGGAGGTTACTCTGTGGACAAGAAGAATCAACAGTCCAAGTCTCAATTCGGCACGCTGACCGCCACCCAGGACGCCAACAACGATTATGCTTCGTCGTCCGCATCCAAGGGCTCGGCCTCTAGCAGCATGATGAGCGGTGGATCGATGAGCGCCGGTACCCTGACCGCCCAGTACGACGCCAACAACGATTACGGCGGCGGCAAGAGCGGCAATCAGAGCCAGTCGGGGCAGCAGAAGGTGAAAACTTCCGATAAGAATATCAAATAGCGCTTCAAAAGGGAGCCTGCGAAAGGCTCCCTTTCCTTTGCCTCGTCACATGTGTCTGGCCAGCAGGGCGCCCAGCCTGGCAATTCCGGAGGCGATCTCTTCTTCTCCGGTATTGGCGAAGCTGAGGCGGAAGGTGTTGTGACCGCCGCCGTCGGTATGGAAGGGCGTGCCCGGCACAAAGGCGACCTTGGCCTCGTCGATGGCCTTGGTAAGGAGGTCGCGCGCGTCGAGCCCCGGCGGCAGGGTGACCCAGATGAACATGCCGCCCTCCGGCTGCGTCCAGGAGACGTTGCCGGGGAAGTAGGCGGCCAGGGCGGCCAGCATGGCGTCGCGCTGGCGGCGGTATTGGCCGATGATGGTGGCAATGTGGGCGTCGAGGTCGGTGTCGGTGAGGAAACGGTGAAGGGCGCGCTGGGTGAGGGAGTTGGTGAGGATGTCGTTGAGCTGTTTGGCAGCCGTTACTTTAGCCGCGATTTCGGGGTGGGCGACGAACCAGCCCACGCGCAGGCCGGGAGCGATGACTTTGGAGAAGGTGCCGGTGTACATGGCCCAGTCGCTGTCGGCGAGGCTTTTGATCGGCGGGATGTCGGCACCGCCGAAACGGAGTTCGCCGTAGGGGTTGTCCTCCAGGAGAAGGATTTCGCGGCTGGCGGCAAGCTCGCCGAGGCGGCGGCGCCTTTCCAGGCTGAGGGTTATGCCGGTCGGGTTCTGGAAGGTGGGGTTGACGTAGATGAATTTCGGCCGCGCCTTTTTGAGCTGGCGCGCCAGAGCGTCGACGTCCATGCCGTCGTTGTCCATGGGCACGGGCAGGAAGCTGGCCTGATAGCTGCGGAAAGGCTGCAGGGCGGCGAGGTAAGCGGGGTTTTCGACGGCGATCAGGTCGCCGGGGTTGAGCAGCAGGCGGCCGATAAAGTCGATGGCCTGCTGCGAGCCGCTGGTGATGACGATGTTTTCAGGTTTGCAGGCGATGCCGGAGCGTTCGAGGCGCTGGGCCAGCAGTTCGCGCAGCGGCGGGTAGCCTTCGGCGAGACTGTACTGGAGCGCCGCCCCGCCCTGTTCTTTGAGGACGGCGGCGTACGCGGCCGCCAGGCGGTCGACGGGGAAGGTTTTGGCTGACGGCAGGCCGCCGGCGAAGGAGATGACGTCGGTGCGCTGGGTTATTTTGAGCATCATTTTTACGGCAGGGTCTTCCATGGTGGCTACGCGGTCGGCCCAGTCGATTTTCATGCGTATTCCTCCCGGGGTATATTTCTATAGCTTGCCCAAGAGCGGGCGACGGCGCGACCGGCGGGCCGTCAATCTGGTCTCGTATTCTTCGACGAGGTTTATCTCGGCGGGGGATAGTTCGTAGATTTTATAGACCATTTGGTTGAAAAGATCGTCCATGGCGGCGGAGCGGGCCTCGGCGCCGTTGTCGCCTTCTTTGCGGCGGCGGATGAGGGTGGCCATTATCCTGACGAGCTCGGGCGCGCGGGCGCTGGCCTCCGGATGAATCCTGACCGGCAGGAGTTCGAGGGTGTCGATGTCCGTCTGGGCCATCGACCGCCCGTATTCCATCGTAACGGCGTGGTAGTAGAAGGACATCAGCCTGGAATTCAAAAGCATCAGCAGGTAGTCGAGGGTTACGTCGCCGTCGGTGGCTACGAAGCTGTGAAGGTTGTTGAGGTGGTAGTAGCCGTTGTCGTCGATACAGGCGGTAAGGGTGTAACCGGTCTGACGGACGAGGATTTTGCGGACGCCGACGACGGCGGGGTCCCAGCCGCCTTTATAAAGCCGCGCGGGGTCGATGTTGAGCCAGTGGCCCTCGTAGGTCAGTCCGTACCGTTCGACCTGGCTGCCGGAAACCAGCCCGCGTCGCCAGGTCTGGCCCGCACACTCCCGGCCGATTATGTCGCTTTGCTTGGAAACGGAGCGTACGCCGGTATGGCCTGATGCAAAATTTGCCAACGGTTCATTGCTATTATCTATTTTATCAATCAGGTTTTTGACCGTCAAATCGGAAAACAGACGGAAGCGCTGGTGGGGAAGAGTGGCGAAATAGTTCTGAGGGTAGGAGCAGCCGGCTGCTTCCTGTTTGAGGTCGTCTTTGCTGTCGAAATGGTGGACGGTGACTGCCTGGCTTTCCCGGCCGGTGGGGTCGCTTTCACGCCGGAGGACGCAGATCGCCGACATGCCGACGGCGGCGTTTTTAAACACCGGCAGAGCGATGTGGACCATTGTTTCGATGGCGGTATGGTCCATAATGTAGCGGCGGATTTTCGAGTAGTAGCGGCCGAGGAGAAAGCTGTCGGGGAGAATGAACCCCAGCTTCCCCCCTTCCACAAGCATTTCGATGCCCCGCTCGAGGAAGAGGACGTAATAGCTTAGCTTGTATTCGGCCGAGGCGCTGAACGCGCGGCGCAGGTATGCTTCGTAGTCGCGGTCGAGGCGCTGCGCCCCCCGCAGACCGAAGGAGAGGTAGGGCGGGTTGCCGATGACATAGTCGTAGCGGGACGACCAGAAGGCCCGGTCGCCGCCGGCATCCCGCTCGGGCCGGCGGAGGCTGTCGCAGACGAGGATGTTGGGACGCAGGCCGCCGCAGGCCTGGGGCCTTTTGAGCAACAGACCGGCTGCCGCGGTTTCGGCCGCAAGTTCGTCGATGTCGGCGCCCCAAAGGTTATGGGTAACGATGTGCCGGTGGATTCCGTCGTCCGACCAGTCGTTGTCGGGAAACTGCTCCGCCAGGACGCCGCGGGCGGAGATATATTTGTCCCGGAGAAGATCGTAGGCGCGAAGGAGAAAGTTGCCGCAGCCGCAGGCCGGGTCAAGGATTTTGACGTGCGGATCGGCGGTGATATCGGCGTTGGCGGCCGTTCGCGCAAGAATGAAGTCGATCACCTGGGGGGCTGTATAAAATAGACCCTGGGCCCGCCGCCCGAAGGCGAGCTTTTCGTACAGTTCGCCGAGCAGCCAGGCGTCGTGGGGCAGGGTGCACAGCCAGCGGGAGATTATGGCGTGAATGCGATCGGGTATTTCGGCATCGCCGGCAACCGGCGGGCCTAGGACGGCGTCGGTCAATGCCTGGGAACCGATCGCCCGGGCGGCGGCGTCTTCCGTAGTCGGGCTGCCGCCCAGCACGGCGACGAGCACGGTTAAGAGGCCCCTATCGGCTTGCCGGCCGTGGGCAGTCAACCAGGTTTTCACTTCTTGACATTCCGCCAGAAAGTGCTTCCAGTTCATGCCCGCACTCCCCGTACCGTTTTTCCCGCTCCCGGTAATGTATATATGAAGGTCGTCGCTAACGTATAACGGTTGTGCGAGGCTGGTTAGAAAGTTCCAGATGCAAGGCGCTCTGAGGAGCAACGCAGCAGAGGACTTTATAACCGGCCTCCCCCTATTTGCCTATCGTCTCGATGTGGGCAGCGTAGGCGCTATGGTTATGTATCGACTCATAATTCTCGCACTCGACCTCGAACCAGGCCACCCCGTCCAGCGCCCGGAGCGCCAGGACCAGGTCGCGGAGGACATCTTCGACGAACTTGGGATTCTCATACGCCAGCTCGGTGAGATGCTTTTCGTCCTCGCGCTTGAGCAGCGAGAATACGGGGGCGCTGGCCTGGGCTTCCATGAGGGCGGCCAGATCTTCTATCCAGACGAAGCGCCCAGGCTGGAACCTGACCTTGACCCGCATTATGCCGCGCTGGTTATGGGCCCCGTAGGCCGAAATTTCCTTGCTGCAGGGGCACAGGGAGGTGAACGGAACGGTGAGACCGAGGACAAAGTCGAGGTGATTCCCCATCTCAAGGTTGCCCGCGAACAGGCAGTCATAGTCGAGCAGGCTTTTCATGCCGCTGACGGGCGCGGTCTTTTCGATGAAGAATTTGAAGGCGATGTCGATGCTGGCTCTTCTGGCGTCGAGGCGGCCGGCGAGATCGTTCAGAATGGCTTCCATCTCCCGGTAGGAAACGGGTTTCTGGCTCCAGTCGCTGAGCACCTCGATGAAGCGGCTCATGTGGGTGCCTTTGTATTCCTTGGGCAGGTCGACGGTCAGCTTGATGTTCGCGAGGACCGACTGGAAGGAGCCGCTTTTGCGTTTGATGAGGAACGGCAGGTGGACTTCGCTCACGCCGACTTTCTGGATGGCGATGCCCCGTTCGTCGGTAAGGCTTTGTACGTCTTTCATGGCTTCACTCCGTTTTCTTTACGGCCTTTTCGCATAAGGGATCGGGTCTTGCATGCCGGCTTCGCCGAAGCCTTTCAGGCGCAGCACGCAACTGTCGCACTTCCCGCAGGCCTCTTCGCCGCCGGCGTAGCAGCTGGTGGTGAGGTGAAGGGGGGCGCCGAGTTTGGCGCCGAGGAGAACGATGTCCTTTTTGGCCAGGTCGATGAGCGGCGTTTCCACCTTGATGCGCCGCCCGTCCTGAACGGCGGCCTTGGTGCTGTAGTCGGCGAGCTGCTGAAAGAGCCGCACGAATTCGGGCCGGCAGTCTGGGTAGCCGGAGTAGTCGAGAGCGTTGACGCCGATGTAGATGCGGTCCGCGCCGCTTACTTCGGCGTAACCGAGGGCGTAACTGAGGAAGATGAGGTTGCGGGCCGGCACGTAGGTTGCGGGGATATCGTGCCTGCCTGCGTCACCCTCGGGGACGGCGATGGCCGCGTCGGTAAGGGCGCTGCCGCCGATGGCGTCCATGTTGGTCGATATCACCAGATGGCGCTTGACGCCGTAATATTCCGCGACCCGGCGGGCGCTGGCCAGTTCGCGGCTGTGGCGCTGCTGGTAGTCGAAGCTTATGGGAAAAAGTTCGCATCCGGCGGCGGCGGCCGCCGCCATGCAGACGGTGGAGTCGAGGCCGCCGGATAGCAGGACGACAGCTTTCATGTCGGGCAACACTCCTCTTGGCTTCTTGTAGGGTTATTATGCGGCCGCCCCCGTCCCTGCTATGCGGGCGGACGCCGGAACGAAGGAAGGCTGTTCTCACAACAGCCTCCGATGCCGAGGGTTATAATTTGGGCCGGTAAATCAGGTTCTGAGCACTTTGATGATGCTCAGGTCTTTTTTGTTCTCAAGATCGATGAACTCGCCGTTTTCGTCGCGCACCACCGGCCGGGCGGAGATGAACTTGCCAAGGTAGACGACTTCCGCCTCCCGTCCGTCGCTGAGGAGGACGACATTGCCGATAAAGTAGTCGCGGACGTTGTTGAGGAAAACGGTGCAGATATTGGGGTCAAGCTTGTCGTACATGTCGCGCATCAGGGCTTCGACCGCCGCGAAGGGGGTCGCTTTTTTGCTGTAAACCTTGTCGGAGGTGATCGCGTCGTAGATGTCGACGACGGCTACCACCTTGGCAAAGGGATGTATTTTGGCGCCGGGGACCTGGATTGGGTAGCCGCTGCCGTCCTCGCGCTCGTGGTGCTGGAGGATGGCGTACATGACGGAGGCCGGGAGGCCGAGTTCTTTGACGAGATTGTACCCCCTGGTGGTATGGAGGCGCATTATCTCCATCTCGGCCGGGGTGAGTTTCCCCGGTTTACGGAGTATTTCGAGCGGAATCTGGGTCTTACCGATGTCGTGCAGCAGACCGGCCAGCACGAGGTCCTTGAGTTCGTCGCCGCGGTAGCCCAGCCACCGCCCTACGACGCCGCACAGCACAGCTACGTCGATGGAATGGTAGAAGGTGTAGTCGTCCTGGCGCTGGACCACCTGAAGATGGTTGAGGATGCCGGAGGTGTTGATGAAGGGTTCGAGGGCGCTGTCGGCCAATTCCCTCATCTCTTTAAGCGGCACCTGCTTGAAAAAGCGGATGGTTTCGAAGGAGCGTTTGAGGGTGCCGACGGTGTCGTTATATCCGCAGGAAACCGCCACCTGGGTTTCCGACAGGGGCGGGGGTTCTTTGTCGGCGCTGTCGACCACGTGACGGATGTCGACGACGCCCACGCCCCATCCCTTCAGGCGCTGGATAAGATTGTCGGTAAGGACGGTTCCCTCACCGAGCGCGAATTTGTCATTGTCGGTGATCAGGCTCCCCGCCAGTTCCATTCCGGGCTTGACTTCGTCAATCCGGTACCGCTTGGTGATTACCCGGATCATTCATACTCCCCTTTTCGCGGATATAGCGAAAAACGCCGGAAATGCGAGAAAATGATTAGTCGTATTTTTCATGTATTTTGACATTTTCCGTTGATTTCCTGCATTGGGAGGCAAATACATGCGTTGTTTTGAATTTTGCGTTCATTTTACGGGGTTTTTCCGCTTCCGCTACTGCGGAGTTTTTTTACCGAGGGCCTCGCGGGCGAGCTTGTCAGCCATTTCGTTCCCGGCCACGCCAGCGTGCCCGGGTACCTTGTTGAAGGCGACCCATGGCAGGTAAGGACGGATATAAGCGGCGTAAGCCTGGGTGAACTTGTTGTTCGCCTTCCAGTCGCCGAGCGCCCAGGCGGCGATGCCTACGTAGTCGTGGTGGATGGTCAGGGGCTTGGCGCCATTGTCGTGGGCCCACTTTACGGCCCGCATGGTGGCGGACAGTTCGCCGGCGACGTTGTGGATGACCGCCGCGGCGTCGTTCTCGCCGGCCCCGCAGTCGGTGAAGATGATTTCCCCGCCGCGGTAGACGACGAAAGCCCAGCCGTAGCGGTTGTCTTCCTTGCGGAAGGTGCCGTCTACGTAAATGTCATAGCCGTCGGCGGACGGCGTCGCGGCGGTTCCCGCCGTTTTGACGCCGACTGGCGGACGGCCGGACAGGTAGGCGCGGGCTTCCTGCTCGGAGGGAAAAGCTTTGTACTCAGCTCCCGGGAAGCGTTCGACCTGCTCCTTGCATTTTTCCCAGGATAGATATACTCCTGGCTGCCGGCCCGCCCGGACGGCGTAATATTTCACTTTCGGCGCCATCAGCTCACCTCCCGGAAACCGTGTTTACGCGCGGTCACTGTTCTTCCCCGCCGTCTGTCCGCCCGTAAAGGGGCCAGGCGAGCGACAGGGCTTTCTGCCAGACGATCTTAAGCGGCAGGCCGTGTTCTGCCGCGAGTTTGCGGCAGTCTTCGTATTCGGGGGCGGCGTTTACGGTCTGGCCTTTGACGGCGCTTACCTTGACCCGAACCTCGCCCCAGGGCGTTTCGACGGTGGCCGTCCGCCGCTCAGCCTCCAGGCGGTTGACGGGATAGTAGCGCATGCCGATGGTGGTTGTTTCGGCAAGGATTGCCGCAGCGGCGGCGGGGAAAGCGGCGCTGTCCGCAAGTACGGAGAGTCTGGTGGCCGACCGGCCTTTCTTCATTATGATGGGCGTCAGCCAGACGTCGCGGGCCCCGACGGCAAATAGGCGGTCCATGACATGGGGGAATATCTGGGGGTTGAGGTCATCGATATTGGCCTCGATTACGAGGTATTCGGCCTGCGCCTGCGCTTCAGCCGCTTCGCCGAGCACCGCTCTGACGACGTTGGGGATCTCGAGATCCCACGAGCCGGCGCCGTAGCCGATTGTGTCGCTGATGAAGCCGTCCGGAACGCCGCCGCTGCCTGCCGAGAAGACGGCTACCAGCGCGGCGCCGGTCGGAGTGACCAGTTCTTTGGCGATTTCGCCGTGTTCCCAGGCGATGCCGCGGAGGAGTTCGGCGGTGGCCGGGGCGGGAACAGGCATGCGGCCGTGGCTGCATTTTACGAAGCCGCTGCCTGTCCTGAGCTTGGAGGTGTAGACGCGCCCGATCCCGAGCCAGTGGAGGCCGAGAACGGTGCCGACAATGTCGATGATGGTGTCGACGGCGCCCACTTCGTGGAAATGGACTTTGTCGACGGTGGTGCCGTGAACCTTGGCTTCCGCCTCGGCCAGGCGCAGGAAGACTTTTTTCGCGTCTTCCTTGACGGCGGCAGGCAGATCTGAGCCGTCGATGATGGCGGTGATGTCGGGCAGGTGCCGGTGCCGGCGCTGACCGAAGAAGCCGGTCTTTACGTCGAGGTAGGTGGCGGCGATACCTTGCTTTTCGACCTTTTTAATGATGAGTTCGTAGCCGTTGACAGGCAGTTTGGCCAATTCCTGGCGCAGGTGGCTCTCCGGGAAACCCAGGTCAAGCAGAGCGCCGAGAAACATGTTGCCGCTGATGCCGCTGAAGCAGTCCAGATAAAGGGTACGCACGGTGTCACCTCATTTTGTTGATGATGCTGGCGAGGCGCCCGGCGCCGAAGCCGTTGTCGATGTTGACGACGGCCACGCCGGCGGCGCAGCTGTTGAGCATGGCGAGGAGGGCGGCGATGCCGCCGAAGTTGGCGCCGTAACCGACGCTGGTGGGCACGGCGATGACCGGTTTGGCGACCATGCCGCCTACAACGCTGGCCAATGCCCCTTCCATGCCGGCGACGACGATTATTACGTTGGCTTCCTCGATGGTCTGCCGTTGGGCGAGTAGCCTGTGGATGCCGGCGACGCCAACATCGAACACGCGAGTGACTTTATTACCCATTATTTCGGCGGTGAGGGCCGCTTCCTCGGCAACCGGGATGTCGCTGGTACCGGCGGTCATGACGAGTATGAACCGGTCCTCGTCGACGACGACTTCGTCCCGGCGGACGACGATCATCCGGGCGACCTCGTGATAGCGGGCGGCCGGCACAAGGGCGCGGGTCGCCTCGTACATCTCGGGGGTGGCGCGGCTGGCGATGACGTTGCCGTTGACCTGCGCCAGGCGCTCGACAATGGCGGCGACCTGAGCCGGCGTCTTGCCCTGGGCGAAAACGACCTCCGGGAACCCCTGGCGGAGCATGCGGTGGTGGTCTATCTTCACGAAATCAAGGTCTTCGTACGGCAAGTCCTTGAATTTATCAAGGGCCTGTTCCATCGAGAGCCGGCCGTCCCGGAAATCGGCAAGGATGGCGGCGACCGTTTTGCTGTCCATTTTACACCTCTTTTAGCGTTTCATTCATGCTCCCGGTGCGGTATCCGGCGAGGTCGAGAGCGACATAAGCGAAGCCAAGGGCTTTGATGGCGGCGACGATGACCGCGGCGTTGCCGGGGGCGACGAGAATGGCAAAGGCGGCCGGCTCGACCTCGATACGAGCCAGGTCGCCGTGGTGGCGGACCCGAACCTGGCCGGCGACCAGGCGGCGCACGGCGGTTTCGGCTGCTTCCACCTGCCGGAGGCGTTCCTCCGTGACCGGCAGGCCGTATGCGAGCCGGGAAACAAGGCAGGCGGCGCTGGGCTTGTCCCAGGTAGGAAGGCCCCAGAGGCGGGAGACGGAGCGAATTTCGTCTTTCGACAGCCCCGCGTCAAGCAGCGGGCTTACGACCGTGGGCAATTCGGCGACCGCTTTCATCCCCGGGCGGTAGTCGCAGCGATCGTCGGCGTTCGTTCCCTCGACCACCCAGGGAATCTCGTTGTCTTTGGCCCACGCCGCCAGGGCGGTAAAACGGATTTTCTTGCAATGGTAACAGCGCTCGCGGTCGTTGGCGGCAAAGGCGGGGTCGGACAGTTCGCCGCTGTCCAGCAAAATATGTCTGAGGCCGAGAGCGACGGCGATCGCGGAGGCGTCGCCAAGTTCGGCGGCCGATGATGTGGCCGAGCGGGCGGTGACGAGGACCACCCTCCCGCCGAGCGCCCTTTGCGCCGCCGCCGCGAGGAATGTACTGTCAACGCCGCCGGAGAAGGCGACCGCCACGCTGCCAAGCCGGCCGAGCATTTCTTCCAGCAGGCTTAATTTTTCCCCAGTCGTCACGCAAATACCTCCTGGATGTCAATAAAAAAGACATAGTTATTCCCTGGTGGAATTCTATGTCTTCATGACACGGTTTCGGATTATATTTTACCATATCCCGCCGGCGGCCTCAAGTTCATTTGTGAGCTGTCAGTTCTGCAGATGCTTCTGGCGGGAGCCGATCAGCAGAGCCTCGAGGTTCTCCATAATTTTGAGCTGGTTTTCCTCCAGCAGGCTGATGCTCTGGTTGAGGAGCAGAACCTGCGGGTTTATTCTGAGCTTGGGGTTGCGGGCAATCAAATCAAGGTGGCCGGCGGCCATTTCGAGTTGTTCGGCGGCGGCCAGCACCTGGCTGTCGAGGAGTTTTTCGAGTAGTACGTAATGGTATACTTTTACGGCGTCGATAGCCTGGCCAAAGCCTTCGCTGCTGGCCTGGCGCTGGGCGAAAGTATTGAAGTGGACACTGAATTCCTGAAACTCGCTGCTGGTGGCCACTGCCAGGTCATGGTTCAAGAGGTAGATCAGTTTATATATCTTATTTATATAGGAGTTCTGCAACTGTATCAGGGACAATACGTCGCTGAATTCTGCCCCCTGGCAGGGCGCGAGGTGGAAATCCTGCAATTCCACTCTAGTACCACCTCCACTGAAGCGTAGTCGGTCACTATATCCTATTCATTGTTACGCGTTATGTTTACGATTTCGGACAGCTTACCGACGTCAAGGTCAAAATTTTTGTCGGCCAAGCAGTGTGTTCTTCGAGTGACCAAACGAGCCTAACGCCGGTAACGGGGCACTTTCCCGCGCCCACCCTGCGGCAAGCGAAACTTGGCTCCGGCCAATCGCCTGATACAAGTTTCGCTTACCGGCGGCCTAATACAAAAACCGCCGGGGTTCTGTCACCCGGCGGTCCTATACCACAGCCACAATCTGCAGTTCTCGCTCATGAAGGAGGTTAACGATGCCCTCCCGCGTCCAGACGACCGGTCTGGCCGGCTCCTTGCTGTTTATCCTGAGCACCGCTCCGGTGGAGCCGTTGTTGAATTTCACCGCACTGCCGATATAGTAGGGAACGACGATCTTGTTGACGGCGTCGACAACCTGGCTGTCGAACTGCGTTCCCGCGCCGGCGTTTATTATGCGGATGGCTTCGTGGGCGGGAACGCGGGGCCGGTAGACACGGTCGGTTATAAGGGCGTCGTATACGTCGGCGACGGCGACGATGCCGGCGAGAGGGTGGATTTTGTCTTCGCTTATGCCCCAGGGATAACCTCGCCCGTCCGGCCTCTCGTGGTGCTGAAGGGCCATGAGGGCGATGCGGCTGTCGACCTTGGTCTCGAGCCGCAGGACGTTATAGCCGAACGCGGTATGCTTCTTAACCTGCTCGAATTCGTCCGGTGTCAGGGGGCCGTTCTTTTCGATGATTTCATTGGGGATGCAGCTCTTGCCGTAGTCGTGCAGCAGGCCGCCGATGCCGAGGATGTAGATTTCGTCGCGGGAAAGGCCCATGGCCATGCCGAAAGCGACGGCGAAAACGCCGACGTCGACGCAATGACCGTAGAGGTAGTCGCTTTTCTGCCTGATATCCGATAGGTATATCAACAGGTTGCCGTGTCCCGACAGTTCTTCGATTACCTTATGGATGCATTCGCGCAAATGAGGAAGGTGGGCGGCGATGCCCCCCCGGTTGCGGAAGGCGTTCTGCATGGCTTGGACCATGCTTAGCCGGGTTGCGGCGCTGATGAGGTTCGGGACGGCGGAGAGCTCCTTGTTGGCCGGTTCGGCCGCCTTGATGCGGACGGCGGTGATGCCGTGCTTGCCGAGAAGGGCGATTATCTCCTTGCGAAGCGCTGTGCCGGCCGTAACGAGAATCTGACCATTACCGTTAACTATGTCATCCGCTAATATCATGCTGCCGGTGGCTTGGACGAGCGGTATCTGCTTAATAGCCGTAACCTCCGTTCGCACAAAATAAGAACCCCGCCAAACTCTTACAGTCTGGAGGGGTTCACTACTAGCTCAGTGTAAAATAAGTGACCACATAGTTTTTTACACGTCATCGCATTCCACTGTCTGCAGTATAAAATTGGGCATTCACTTTGTTCGTTTTTTCAAATTCGACATGACATAAGGTATTCCTGCATGATTATTGGGAAATTTAATAAAAATTTACCATAATTTCGGGTCGAAAAAAACAGACCGCGCTCCAGCCGGTCTTCTCCAAGATGTTGTATTTAGGTCTGCCCCCCTCCCCTTTCCGGCAACAAAACCCGGTCCGCCTCAGCAAGAGAAAAAGCCAGCGGCATTTTTCATTATGTAGCCCTTGCACCTCCCCGCCTGGGTGACGAAAGTGTACATAAAGTTTCGAGAGGGAATAGCTTAGCCGGCCGCGAACTATATTCCGGTAGTCGCCGTCAAGTCGCTTGAATAACGGAGGAATACCAGTGCTGACCATAACCCCCGAAGCAGCCGCATATATCCGCTCGCGGAATAAGCCCATCTATCTCGACATTCCCCCGGCCGTCGGGACCTGCTGCATCCATATGCGGGATTGCCCCGCCGTCCGCTTCGGCGAGCCGCCGTACGACCGCGAGAGCTATGAAAAGCGCTGCATCGACGGCCTGACGGTATTTGTGCCTTATGATCTGCCCGACCAGCCTTTGAGGATAGTCCTGCACAGCTACTTCGGCTTTAAGAATCTGACGGTATCGGGCTGGCATCTGGCCTAGCCTGAACGCCGCGCCGCCACTGGGCGGCCAAAGTCACGAAACGTGGCGCCCACTCCGGGTTGGCCACGGCGTGGATATGGTTGTAGGTGGCAAAGGTGTTTTTGTAGATTATGCCGTCGCGGCAGCCGTCGATGCCGTGGCCACGGATGACTTCGTAGGTGTAGTTCAGGCCGGAGTCGGCGGCGATGAGGCGTGAGTGATGGAATTCGTGGCCTTTGACTTCGGCGCCGGCGGCGAAAAACGGGTTGCCTTCCAGGCTGCGCATCAGGGTGTAGCCATGCCCCTGGGGTCCCTTTTCGACGACGACGGAAAACGGCAGTACGCCGCACATCGGATAGGTCCGCCCTTCCCAGATTATCTCGCGACCCAGGTACATGAGACCGCCGCATTCGGCGTAGATGGGCAGGCCCGCTTCGGCCGCCCGGGCGATGGCCCGGCGGAGGCCGGTGTTGGCGGCTATGGCCTCGCCGAAGACTTCGGGGAAACCGCCGCCGATGTATAGGCCGTCGATAGCCGGCAGCTCCGTATCTGCCATGCTGTTGATGTATACGAGCTCAGCCCCGGCGGCAGCCAGGGCTTCAATGTTTTCAGGGTAGTAGAAGGTGAAGGATTGGTCGTGGATGACGCCGATCCTGGCCTCGATTTGTTGCCCGGACCGGGCGCCGGCGACGGCAGACGCGAGGGCCGGCGCCTTGGCGGCGACGGCGACGATGCCGCCAAGATCGAGGTGACGGGCGGCGACGGCGACGTTGCCGGCGACAGCTTCGCTCACGGTGCCGTGCTCGGCCGCCGGGACGAGGCCGAGGTGGCGCTCGGGGAAGACGCTGTAAGCGTTCTTGGGAACGGCCCCGAGCACGGGAATGCCGCAGTACTCCTCGATGGCCGCCCTAAGCATGCTCTCGTGGCGGGGCCTGGCTACTTTATTGAAGATGACGCCGGCGATGGAAACGTCAGGCTCGAAGTGCATGAAGCCGAGCACCAGGGGTGCGATGCTGCGGGTGGTACGGGTGACGTCGACGACGAGGATGACGGGCGACCGGGTGATGCGGGCGATCTGGGCAGTGCTGCCGGTGCCCTGGAGATCTACACCGTCGAACAGGCCCATGGCGCCTTCTATCAGGGCGATGTCGGCCCCTTCAGCCCCGCGTTGGAGGGTGGTCCTTATCTGATGGTCGTCCATCCAGAAGCAGTCAAGATTGCGGCAAGGCCGCCCCGCGGCATAACCGAGCCAGCTGGGGTCGATATAGTCGGGTCCCTTTTTGAACGGCTGGACGGCGTAGCCCTGCTCGCGGAGGGCCCCCACCAGGCCGATGCTGATGGTGGTTTTGCCGGAATGGCCGTGCGGCGCGCCGATGACCACGCGGGGGACGTTCCAGGATTGGGTCATGAAATAATATCCTCCCCTATAGTAGGGCTAAAGGCGGAATTAAAACGGCCGGCGTACCAAGTACGTGCCGGAGCGAGTTTCGAGGAGTATCGCAAAGTTGGACTTTCGGCTATTTCACAACGTGTCCCACTTGCGGGCATACTCGAGCAGCACCTGAAACTCGGTGTCTTCGTAACCTTGCGACAGCAAATACCGCTTGGCGTCCTGGGCTTCCATCTCGGTGGAATCGGCGAAAACGCGGTCTTTGGCGAATTTGAAGGTGAAGCCGCGGGCCTCCAGGGCTTCCATCATCGCCGCCACCCTTTCTGCGCGCCGCGAAAGGCTTTCACCGAATCGGCGGACGCTTGCAGCCGTGGGGGGGAGTTGCTCGGACGGCGCCACTACTTCGTATGGCACCGGCTCGTCAATAAGTTTGAGGATGACGCGGGTAAGATGGTTGACTACCGGCCTGTAGGTTTCGCTCATGTTATCGCCTCCGCTTAAAAGTATACCATAAAGGTGGTTCGGCTACTACGGAAAAAGGCCCGGCAAGCATTTGCCGGGCCTTCTGCAGTTAAGGCTTACTTCACACCGAGCCAGTAGCTGACGAAAACGTGGTTGGACAGCCAGTAGCCCAGCGGCACGTTGATGAGCACGCCGATGGTGAAGGCGGCGAACGGCTTCCAGCCGAAGGAGGTCAGTTCGCGGAAGCGGGTGGTGAAGCCGATGGACAGGAACGTCCAGGTGAAGGTCCAGCCGCGGAGATTCTTGATGGGACCGAGAACTTGTTTGGAGTACGCGGCGCCCATTTTGGGTGCCATCGCGGCGATGAGAACGGTGGTGAAGATGGAGGCTACGAAGAAGCCGATGACGAATTTGGGGAAGCGGCGCCAGATTTCGCCGATGTCGACGCGCTCGGAGCCGTTGCCGTTGCCTTCCTTCTTTTCCCAGACAGTTACGGACAGCCATGCGACCAGGAGGGCCCAGATGCCGACAAACATATCGCGGCCTACGACCTTCATGAGGGTGAAGGTCTTGACGGCGCGCTCGTCGCCGATGGCGGCGGCGGCTGCGAAGCCGGCGGCGTCGGCGAACTCGGAGGTGCCTATCCAGGCGCCGGCAGGCCCGGGTTCCATGCCGAGGGCCTTACACCAGATGGGCAGCAGGATGACCATGACGACCGCCCAGACGATAACCATGGAGATGGCGACCGATACGTGCTCTTTCTCAGCCCGGCAGGCGCCGCCGATGGCGATCGAACCGGAAACGCCGCAGATCGAGCCGCCGGCGCCGAGACAGGCGCCGAAGCGCGGGTCGAGGTTGAACAGTTTGGTGGCGGCCCAGAAGATCGAGAAGAAGGTGGTGGCCGCGACGATGGTGGCCTGCATCATCGCCATGGGGCCGGCCTTGAGGATGATGGTGAACGGCAGGGTGGCGCCCATGAGGACGATACCGGTTTTGACGTAGAATTCCGTCTTGAGGGCCGACTGGAACCACTTCGGCAGGGTGATCGTGTTGCTGATCAACATGCCGAACAGCAGGGCCAGCAGCGGGGTCTCGAGCTGCCAGGTCTTGAGGAACTTGTTGGCGCCGAGAGCGGTGATGGCGACGGAGATGATGAACAGCACGGTGAAGCCGGCGGCGTAGTTGCCGACGTTGATTTTCATCGTCTTGGCGGCGATACTGAAGGCGGCCAGGAAGAAAACGAACAAAATGATCACCCCCGGCACCTTAGAACCGAGAGTACCGAACATCTTGCCGGCGTCGGTCCAGGTGGACACGCCGACGGCCATGGTTTTGAAGAACCCGGCCGCGCCAATGAAAAAGGCGATGGTGATGAGGAAAGTGAGGCCCAAACCGATGATTATTGCCCAGGTGTCTTCCCGCTCGTACCAGGGAAGGGCTGATTGAGGAGCTCCTGCCATGAGATATTCCTCCTTTAGAATAAATCCTTTGGGGTTACGGGGTCTTACTGAAAATTGCGTCTATTCCCGACCAATCACCCCCATTTGACCGCTTATAACCCAACAAGCTTACCTTATATCTCTTCGCCGGGAACCTTGTGAATCCCCTAACATGCAACAATCATAATTTCTAATGATGGTATAAATAACTATTATAAATCACCGGGAAAAGGCCACGCCACCTGTGACGGGGCACAGGCGGCGTGGAAACTGTGAACTTAGACGCAGCCGGTAGGCTTGGGAAGACCGGCCAGTTTGCAGGCGCCCTTGGCCGGGCCGGACGGGAACATGTCATAGATCTGCTTGAGGCTGAAGCCGGTGTCCTTGCACAGCTTGCGGATCATCGGCGCAATGCCGAACTGCTTGTAGTAGTCGCGCAGGTAGTTGATGACCTTCCAGTGGTCTTCGGTAAGTTCGGTTACGTCCTCAAGCTTTGCGAATGCCTCGACGATATCCTGGTTCCACACGTCGGGATCTACCAGGAAACCGTCCTCATCAACTTCGATCTGTTGGCCTTTTACGTCAATGTTAGACATGATTCTACCTCCTTTGATTTATATGCTACATGAGATTAGATTTATGCCAGGACGATAGCCTTGCCGACAACGTCCATGACGCCGCCCATTTTTAGGTCTTCCATGCCGTAGTGCTTCATTACGTAGGGCAGCTGGGCCTTGCAGATGGAGCACGGGGTGGCGAGGAAATCAAGGGGCAGAAGTTCTTTGACCTGCTCGGCCTTTTTCTTGCCCAACTGCATGCGGATGGCCATCATCTCGTCCATGAGGATGCCGGAGCCGCCGCCGCAGCAGAAGTTGCGTTCGCGGTTGGGGGTCATTTCGACGAATTCGTCCACGCAGGCTTTGAGTATCTCCCGCGGCTGCTCGATGATATCGCCGGCCCGGGAGTAGTTGCACGGATCATGGAGCGAGACGCGCCAGGGCAGCTTCTGCAGTTTGAGCTTGCCCAGGTTCTGGTAGGTGTAGTCGAGAATGTGGACGAGGCCGAAGGGCGCGGGTCCGTTGGCGCCTTCGGTATACATCTTGGCTGCCCGCCAGCCGTGGCCGCACTCGCCCTGAACGACGAGCTTGGCGCCTACCATCTTGGCGGCGTCACGCATCCGCTGGTTCTGCTCCTTCATGGCGTCCATGTTGAATAACAGGCCGAAGTTGGCTGCCTCGAGGACGGTGGAGGGGATGGTCCAGTTGGCGCCGATGGCGTGGAAAAACTTGGCCGCGCCGATCATGGTGTCGACATTGGAGAAGAAGTCGGCCGAGGACGGAATGTAGAGGATGTCGGAGTCGGGCTTGTCGACGGGAATCTTGATTTCGAGACCCGTCTCTTCCTTCATCTCGTCTTCCATGAACTCGCAGCAGTCGATGGTGGCCGGCTTGGGGATGCCCATATTGTTGCCGGTCTTGATCATGTTCGCGGCGATGCCGGTCATGAACCGGGGCACGACGCCGATGGCGGTCATGATGCTGCGGGCGGCGATGGTGACCTCGGCGGTGTCGATGCCGAAGGGGCAGTAAACGGCGCAACGTCGGCACTCGTTGCACTGGTAGAAGTAGGTTACCCACTTGGCGAGCGTTTCGGAGTCGTAATCCTCGGCGCCGATGTAGCGGCCGATGGTTTTGCCCGTCCAGGTGAAGTAGCGTTTGTAGATTTTGCGGAAGAGATCCGCCCGGGCGGCGGGGATGTTGTTGAAGTCGCCGGTGCCAAGGTAGCTGTGGCAGGCTTCGGCGCAGGCGCCGCACTTGGTGCAGGTTTCGAGCATCACCATGATGGACCTGGCCCATTTGCGGTATTCATCGATTCCCTTAATCAGCGCCTGCTGTTTTTCTTCTTCCGGCACCGGGGTATAGCCGGCGGCCAGCACTTCCTTTTCCTTGGCTAAATGAAGCGGAACCTTCATGCCTGCACCCCCTTGGCTTGGCCTGAGTCGGCAACCGGCTGCTTGGTGCCCGCGAAGTCGGACCGCAGCGGCGTGCCCGCCGGCGTGGGATATACCGGCGCAGCCTCGACGAGCATGGCCCGGTTGACGAGGAAGCCGGCGAAGTGGAGCATCTTAGAGAAGGGGAAGTAGATCATGAAGAGCATCACGGTGGTGAAGTGAGCGATGAAGATGGGGTCATTGGGGATAGGTGTGGGACTCAAGGTCAGCAGGTTGCCGATGAAGGCCTTGACGGCCGGCAGGTCTACATGGACGCCCGGCAGGCGCATGTGATTGCCGGTGAGGGCAATGACGAGCACGAACAGGAGATCGATGTAGTCGGCCGGGTCGGACAATTTCTTGACCTCGGGATTGGCCAGACGGCGATAAAAGAGAACGATAAGGGCAACCATGAGGATTATCCCCGATACTGTTCCTAAAAAGGCGGACGTGGCCTGGCTGGCTGAGGACGAGAGGCCGATAAGGGTGAACTGGTTCATGAGGAAATAGATGCCGACTATATGACCGCCAATGACCATAGCCAGCGATACATGGAGAAGCCAGGCCCACAGCCAGAGGTTTTTGTCGTTTTTGTAGAGGCTCTTGAAGAGAAGCAGTTCCGTCCCCACGGCTGCTACGCGGCCCGCGCCGTCAGTGGGCGCCGGGAAGAGGGTGAGTTGGAAGGGAACGGGCACTTTCAGCCAGCCCGCCACCCGGTAGGTTACGCCGATCAGGAAGATCGCGCCCGCGATGTAGGGGAGCACCTGTCCGACGAAGTATAGCATACTTTAACCTCCAGCGGGGCTTGAGGCTGCCTAGAAAGTCCATCTGCGGCGTTGCTCCTCAGAGCGCCTTGCATCTGGAGCTTTCTAGACAGCCTCGCCGCGCGATTTTAGAGTCGGAACTGACTGGTGGAACGGAAGGTGGTCGGTGCGAAGGTGAAGTCGTCGATGTGTTTCTCGGTGAAGGGGATGTCGGTGAGCTTGAAGAAGCGCTCCCAGCCGATGCGGTCGATCCACTCGCCCATACGCTCGCCGGCGCGGGCGTTCTTGGCGTATACTTCGACGAGATGCTTGACGGCGTCGGTGACTTCCGGCCAGCGGGGCGGGTTATTCGGCAGGAAGGGGATGGCGAGGCGGGAGAATTTGGGGGCGGTGCGGGCGTTGGAGACCTTGCCGCCTACCCAGATGGAGACGCCGTCATTGATGGGATCGGCGATTTCCATCGACGGGCACATTGTATAGCAGTTGCCGCAGAACATGCATTTTTCCTTGATGACTTCGACGCTTTTGAGTTTGGGGTTGGGACGGATGGCGCCGGTGGGGCAGGCGGCGATGACCGAGGGGATCTCGCAGGCCTTGGCGACGCCTTCGTGGTTGATGCGGGGGATGGTGCGGTGGATGCCGACGATGGCGATGTCCGAGCAGTGGCAGGCGCCGCACATGTTGACGCAGCAGGCTACGGCCAGGCGAACCCGGGCGGGGAGCTTCATGGTGGTGAAGTAGCCGTGGAGTTCGTCCATCATCGATTTGACCAGACCGGAGGCGTCGGTCGCGGGGGTGTGGCAGTGGATCCAGCCCTGGGTGTGGACGACGTTGGAGATGGCGTTGCCGGTGCCGCCCACGAGGTAGCCGCGGCCTTTAAGGTCGGCGAGCAGGGGCTGGAGCTGTTGCTCGTCAGAGACGAGGAATTCGACGTTGTGGCGGGTGGTGAAGCGGAGATAACCGTCGCAGTATTTTTCGGCGATGTCGCACAGTTCCTTGATCCAGTCGGTGCTGATGAGGCGGGCCGACGCGATGCGGACCGAATAGAGGACGGCGCCGGTTTCGCTTACGTGCTTGAGGACGCCGGGCTGGGGGATTTCATGGTAGGACCATTTCCCGTAGTTGTTAGCGATTACCGGCGGAATCATCGTCCGATAATCGGGAGGGCCGAAATCGGTTTTAGCCATGCTTCACTACCTCCTCTTCCTGCCAGAAGATGTATGGGTTGGCGCGCGGTGCGGAGACCATCTGCGGCTGGGGCGTCAGGCCGATGCCCTTGAGGAAGTTGCCCATGCCGATGCGGTAAATGAGTTCGCCGATACGCTCGCGGGGTTTGGCGTGCTCGTCGAAGTATTCAGTGATTCTGCTGACAAGATCGAAGATTTCGGTGTAGGGGGCGTCGACTTTCATGAACGGCACGAGCACCCAGCCGATGAAGGCGGACTTGACGACAGGAGCTTTGCCGCCGATGAGGATGGCTGCGCCGCGATCCTTGCCGGTCTTGACGGCCTTGGGCATCATGTCGATACAGTTCATGCAGCGAACGCAGTTTTCGGCGTCAAATTTGAGTTCTTGTTTGGCGCTGTCGAATTCGAGAGCTTTGGTCGGGCATTTTCCGACAACGAGCTGTTGGATGTCGAAACCGCCTTTGACGTATTCGCGGACGGCGTCCTGGTCGATCTTGAGGGAGTCGCGCCAGGTGCCGATGACGGCGAAGTCGGAGCGGGCGGTGGCGGCGGCGCAGTCGTTGGCGCAGGCCGAGCACTTGATCTTGAACTTGTAAGGCCAGGCGGGACGATGGATTTCGTTCTGGAAGTGACGGGTGACTTCCTGGATGAAGTCCATGCTGTCGATACAGGCGAATTCGCAACGGGCCATGCCGACGCAGCCGCTCGGGGTACGGAGGCCGCCGCCGGACCCGCCGAGATCCCAGCCTTTTTCGCTCAGTTCGTCAAAGCAGGGCTGCAGGTTCTCGGTGGTGGTGCCGAGGAGGATGATGTCGCCGGTGGAGCCGTGCATGTTGGTCAGGCCGCTGCCGAATTTGTCCCAGGTCTCGCACAGGCTGCGCAGGGCTTTGGTGGTGTAGAAGAAGCCGGGAACCATGTTAACGCGGACGGTGTGGAACTCTTTGACGTTGGGGAACTCTTCGGGCTTGGCTGAATAACGGCCGATGACGCCGCCGCCGTAACCTTTTACGCCGACGATGCCGCCGTGTTTCCAGTAGCCGGTCTTGTCCTTGTAGGACAATTCGAGCTGATCGAGCAGGTCTTGGGAATTGGCTTTCTTAGCCGCGGCTTTTTTCATTTCGGTTATGAAACTGGGCCACGCGCCTTTTTCGAGATCATCCAGCATTGGGGTTTTGGATTGAGCCATACTCTTCACCTCCGCATTTTTTGGCCTTTAGTACTCCTGGACGACGATGGCCTCGGTCGGGCACATCATCATACAGCTTTGGCAACCCATGCACTCTTCGCCGGTCACTTCGGCTTTGCCGTCGACGAGCGACAGGATCTTTGCCGGACAAGTGGCGACACATTCGCTACAACCAACGCATTTGTCCTGATCAATCGTAACTATGAACAACAGTATCACCTCCCTCACAGAACATGTCCGCATCGAGGCTGCCGGCCCACACAAAAAAATGAGGCATCAGGGTCAACTAATGCTCACTTTGTGTTGCTGATACTACGGGAAAAAAAGTACGTGATGTTTTTTACAATTTAAGCGTAGCAGAATTTTGCGATAACAACAAGACGCCCGACCATCACTTTTGCTTTGCCGGGTATAATGATTTGTTTATGATGGATCTATTTATTCTGTAGGCTATCCGCCTTCTCCTCCGGCGCCGCCCCTCTCCCCGGGCCGGTAATTATAGGCAGCAGCCGCATTACACTTTATGAGGATCAGCAGGGAAAAATTACCGTCAGCTCTCTGCCGGCAGCGAGGTCGGGCCCATAAACAAAGGCAGCCCGAACGATGTCCGGGCTGCTTGCCGTTCCTATAACCGCTGGTTTGGGGGTGGACTCGGTCAGCGGACCCGCGGCGACCCGCCTTTTACCCAGGCCAGGGGCATCCGACCGTAGTAGGCGATCGAGGCGAGTTTCTGGCGGAAGGTGTTGGCGCGCCACCAGTTCTGGAAGGTGTCGATGATCAGGTAGACGAGCGGTACGATTATGAGGGTGAGAAAGGTGGAGGTGATGAGGCCGCCGATTAGCACGACGCCCATGGAGGAACGCAGTTCGGCGCCGGCGCCGATGCCGAGAGCGATCGGCAGCATGCCGAAGATCATCGCGAAGGTGGTCATGAGGATGGGGCGAAGTCTCACTACGCCGGCCTCCACCAACGCCTCCATGATGCCCATGCCCCGCTCCCTGAGCTGGTTGGTGTAGTCGACGAGCAGGATGGCGTTTTTGGTGACGAGGCCCATCAACATGATGAGGCCGATGAGGGACATGATGTTGACGGTTTTGTTGACCAACAGCAGGCCGAGGATGGCGCCGATGAGCGAGAAGGGCAGCGACAGCATGATGGTGAAGGGGTGGACGAAGCTTTCGAACTGAGCGGCCAGCACCATGTAGATGAGGACGATGGCCAGGGCCAGCGCCTTGAATATTTCCTTGAAGGAGTTCTGCTGGGTCTGCGCCTGGCCGACGAGCTTCCAGGTGTAGCCGAAGGGCATATCCATGCCGGGTAGGACGACATTGCGCACTTGGTCGAGGATGATGCCGGAGGATACGCCGACGGTGTTGGCGTAGACGATGATCTGGCGCTGGCGGCCTTCGCGGTCGATCTGGGTGGGTCCGGAATCCAGGCGGACGTCAGCGATGTCGCCCAGGCGGACGAAGGTGTTGTTTTTCGTGGAGACGCGCAGGTTGGCGACGTCGCTAATGTTCTGGCGGAATTCCTCGGGCATGCGCACGCGGATGTTGTAGTCGCTGTCGGCGATATTGTACTGGTTCTTGGTGGTTTTGCCGAGGAAAGCCATCTGAACGACATCGCCGACGGCCCCGGCGTCCACGCCCACATCGCCCATGCGCGCCGGGTCGAGCTTGATCTGAACCTCGGGCTCGGACTGCTCTCCGGAGATGTCTACGTCGGTGGTACCGGGAATCTTTCTGATGTTGTCGGCAAGCTCCTGGGCCAGGCTTTTCAGGACTTCGAGCTCCGGGCCGCGGATGCCGACCTGGACGGGACGGGAGTCGCCGCGGCCGACGCCCTGCACGTTGACGACGGCGATCTTAAGGTCCTTGACTTTGCGGAACTTGATCCGCAGTTCGTCCATGATGTCCATCATCGTCCGCGGAAAGAGCTTGGCTTTGGCGCGGCTATAGAACTCGCCGGCAGATTTGGAGGTCGACCAGATCTCGGTCCAGGGCGGGTAGCGATATTCGGACGGCTTGAGCTTGACGCCGATGATGCCTTTATAGACAGGCTGACGTTGGGCGCCGAGAGTCATGAAGCACGTCTGAAGTTCGGGTATTTTCATTACTTCCTGCTCGATCGGCGCGATGAGGTCTTTCATTCTGTCGATCGAGGTGCCGGCAGGAGCGGAGAAGCTGATCATGAAGTCGCCCGAATCGTAGCTGGGGGTAAATTCCTTGCCGAGGAAAGGGAAGAGAACGAAAACGCTGACGACCAGGAACGCGACCGCCAGGCCGACCAGTTTCCACGGACGCCCCAAGGCCCACGCGAGCAGCGATTTATAGTAATCGCGGGTGACGAGGAAGCCGTTTTCCCATATATCGAGCACTTTCTGGACGCGGCGGCCGACCGGTCCGCGCAATTTCCCCGCCTCGCTGTGGTCGAGAGCTTTCAGCCAATAGGCTGAGAGCATCGGCGTCATGGTGAAGGCGACAAACAGCGAGAAGGCGACGGCGAAGGCGATGGTGAGGCCGAATTGCTTGAAGAACTGGCCGATGACTTCGCCCATATTACCCACCGGGACGAAGACGGCGAGGATGGAGAAGGTGGTGGCCATGACGGCGAGAGCGATTTCGATGGTGCCGTCGCGGGCCGCCTCAAGGGGCGGCTGGCCATGTTCGAGGTGGCGGAAGATGTTCTCGATGACGACGATGGCGTCGTCGATGAGAATGCCGACAGCAAGGCTAAGCCCCATGAGGGACATATTGTTGAGGGTGAAGCCCATCGCCTTCATGAGGAAGAAGGTGGAGATGATCGAGGTGGGGATGGCGATGGCGCCGATGATGGTGGCGCGGGTGCTCTGCAGGAAAAGGAAGGTGATGACGACGGCGAGAAAGCCGCCGAATACAAGCGACATCATGACATCCTCAACGCTGTCGCGGATGTAGACGGCGTTGTCGCGTACGATGGTGACCTTGAAGTCGGACGGCAGCGTGGACTTCTGCAGTTCAGCCATGCGCTTCTTGACCCGCTCGGCGACGTCGACGGTATTGGTGCCGGACTGCTTCTGCACGGCGACGAGCACGCTGGGGGCGCCGCTGGTGCGGGCATAGACCCGTTCTTCCGCCCAGCCGTCCACAACCTCGGCGACGTCGGCGATCCGGACGAGGCGGCCGCCCTGATTGGCGACGACGATGTTCTTGACATCGTCGATGGATTTGAATTTGCCCAGCGTCCGCACCGTGATTTCGGTGCCCTTCTCATTGACTTTGCCGCCGGGAGTGTTAACGTTCTGGCTTTCGAGGATACTGAAGATTGACTGGAAGGTGACGTTGTACGCTTCCAGTTTGCGGGGATCGACCTGAATGATTATTTCCCGCTCGGCGGCGCCGAACACGTTGACCTCGCCCACGCCATCGAGGCGCTGAAGCTCGTCTTTGACGATATCGGTGGCGATTTTGCGGATTTCGCCACGGTCGCGGTAGTCGGAGGCCAGGCTGAAATAGACTATCGACTGGGCGGTTATGTCCATGCGCTGTACTGCCGGTTCGTCGATCTGGTCCGGCAGCCGCCGCCGGACGCCGGCGACTTTCTCGCGCACGTCGTTGGCGGCCATCTTGGCGTTGGTGCCGAACTCGAATTCGAGGGTCGTCCGTGAGAAGCCTTCACGGGACTCCGATGATAGTGTCTTGATGCCGGAAACCGAGCTTACGGCGTCCTCGATGGGCTTGGTGACAAGGCTTTCCATTTCCTCCGGCGAGGCGCCGGTATAGGTTACAGTGACGGTGACGATCGGGAAATCGACGTCGGGGTAAAGGTCGATGCCGAGCGTCGGGTAGGCGCTGAGGCCGAACACCACCAGAAGCAGGACGACCATGGTGGTGAATACCGGCCGTT